>REDO01000046.1 GCA_007693435.1 Salinarimonadaceae bacterium
GTCTCGTGCGGCAGCTTGCCCTTCTTGCGGATCGGCACGAAGCCGGCGGAGAGCTGGTGCGCCACGGCGCCGCCGAGAATGAACCCGCGCGCCTCGATGCCGGCGATCTTGTCGACCTTGCCCCCGGCATAGGGCTGCACGAGCGCGTCCACCGACCGGCGGAAAGCGCGGGCGTCGCCGAGCAGCGTGGTGATGTCGCGAAACATGATGCCGGGCTTGGGATAATCCGGAATCGTGCGGATCGCGGATTTCAGGATGATGTCGACGGGGGTTTCCATCGGCTGTCTCTCTCCTCGGATCGGGTCAGGCGCGGTTGAGGACGCGGCCCGCCACCGCGTCGAGCTTGGCGACGAGGGCGGGGTCGCGGACATGGGGCGCCGTCATGATCGCGACTTCGAGCGCGTCATGCGAGCCGTGCGGGCAAGGCTCGCGCTCGGCCGGGAAGTCACGAGCGAGCCGCGCCACGAGCCGCGCGGCCTTCTCGGCGTTCTCGCGCACGACCTTGATGACGGCCGCGACGTCGACCGCGCCGTGATCGGGATGCCAGCAATCGTAATCGGTGACCATCGCCACGGTGGCGTAGGTGATCTCGGCCTCGCGGGCGAGCTTGGCCTCTGGCATGTTCGTCATGCCGATCACGTCGTAGCCCATCCCCTTGTAGGTCATCGATTCGGCGTAGCTCGAAAATTGCGGCCCTTCCATGCAGACGTAGGTTCCATCGCGCACGTGATCGACGCGTTCGGCTTCCGCCGCTTGCGCGAGGCGCTCCTTGAGCCGCGCGCCGACCGGATGCGCCATCGAGACATGCGCGACGCAGCCCGCGCCGAAGAACGAGGATTCGCGCTTGTGGGTGCGATCGACGAACTGGTCCACGAGCACGAAGAGGCCGGGGTGCAGCTCCTCCCTGAACGAGCCGCAGGCGGAGAGCGACACGATGTCGGTGACGCCCGCGCGCTTCATCGCGTCGATATTGGCGCGGTAGTTGATGTCGGAGGGCGACAGGCGGTGGCCGCGGCCGTGCCGGGGCAGAAAGACGACCTGCGTGTCGCCGATGCGTCCGAAGCGCAACGCGTCCGACGGCTCGCCCCAGGGCGAGGCGACGCGCTCCTCGCGGATATCCTCCATGCCGGGCAGGTCATAGACGCCCGACCCGCCGATCACCCCGAGCACCGCCTTCGCCATTCCGGCTCTCCTTCGTCAGTCTTTTCCCGCACCCTTGATGCCCCGGCGAGTAGCCGCGTCGCAAGGCGCCGCGCGGTCATATCGATGAAAAAAGGCCCCCGAAGGGGCCTTTCGACGTTGCTGCCGGCGCATGCGCCGCGTTTCCGGGCGCGAAGCCGGAATTACGCGTTCTGCTCGTTGAGACGGCCCCAGATCTTCTTCTTGGTGAAGTAGAGCAGACCCGCGAAGACGATCAGAAACATCATCACCTGGAAGCCGATGCGCTTGCGCTCCTCGAGATGGGGCTCAGCCGTCCACATCAGGAAGGCGGTCACGTCCTTGGCGTATTGATCGACAGTCTCCGGAGCGGTCGGGCCGTCGGCGCCTTCCGGCGTATAGGAGATCTGGCCATCCTGAAGCACGTTCGGCATCGCGATGATGTTGCCGGGGTAATATTCGTTGTAGTGACCGCCAGGCGGGACATCGAAGCCTTCCGGCGGATCGACGTAGCCCTTGAGAAGAGCGACGATGTAATCCACGCCGTTCTCGTTGTAGAGCGTGAACGCGTCGGTGATGAACCAGGGGAAGCCGCGATAATAGGTGCGCGCCTTCGCCATGACCGAGAGGTCCGGCGGGGCCTTGCCGGCGTTCGCGGCGGCCGCCTGGGCGTAGTTCTCGAAGGGGTTCGGCCAGCGATCGGCGAGACGGGCGGGACGCTCGAACATCGCGCCCGAATCGTCGGGACCGTCCATGACCATGTATTCGGCCGCGAGCGCCTCGACCTGGCCGATCGAGAATTCCGGACCGCCCGGCTGCGCGAAGTTGCGGAAAGCGACCTTGTCGAGCCCGTGGCAGGCCGCGCAGGCCTCTCGGAACACCTTGAAGCCGCGCTGCACCTGGTCGCGGTCGAACCCGCCGAAGGGGCCGGAGAAGGACCAGTCGTAGCGCGGCGGCGAGATCGAGGGCGCGGCCAGCGCAACCCCCGCAGGACCCGCGAGGACGGCGGCGAGAGCACCGGCGATGATGAGGGTCTTCTTCATTGTCAACGAACCCTGTTTCAAACTGTCCCGTCGGAACCGCGCCCCGCATGGACGCGGTCGATGGCCGGCGCCAGGGCGCCGGCGCTCATGTTTCACTCGGCCTGCGCCTTTGAGGCGGCGCCTGCGGGCGTTCCGGCCCCGCCCTTGCCTGCATCCTTGCCCAGAACCGATTCGGCGATCGAGTTCGGCAACGGCTTGGGCGTCTCGAAGATGCCGAGCAGCGGCAGCACGATCAGGAAATGCGCGAAATAGGCGAAGGTCAGGATCTGCGCGGCCACGACATAGCCGCCCTCGGCCGGCATGGCGCCGAGATAGCCCAGACCGATGCAGACCGCGACGAAGACCCAGAAGAACACCTTGTACATCGGGCGGTAGACGCCGGAGCGGACGCGCGAGGTGTCGAGCCACGGCAGGAACGCGAGGATCGCGATCGAGGCGAACATGGCGATGACGCCGAGCAGCGCGTTCGGGATGGCGCGCAGGATCGCGTAATACGGCAGAAAGTACCATTCCGGAACGATGTGGGCGGGCGTCACCGACGGGTTTGCCGGCACGTAGTTGTCGGCGTGGCCGAGATAGTTCGGCAGGTAGAAGACGAACCAGGCCAGCACGATGAAGAAGAGCACGGCCGAGAAGGAGTCCTTCACGGTCATGTAGGGATGGAAGGGCACCGCGTCCTTGTCCGACTTGATCGGGATGCCGGTCGGATTGTTGTTGCCCGGAACGTGCAGCGCCCAGACGTGGAGCATGACCACGCCGAAGATCATGAAGGGCAGGAGGTAGTGCAGCGAGAAGAACCGGTTGAGGGTCGGGTTGCCGACCGAGTAGCCGCCCCAGAGGAAGGTGACGACGGTTTCGCCGACGACCGGGATGACCGAGAACAGGTTCGTGATGACGGTCGCGGCCCAGAAGGACATCTGGCCCCAGGGCAGCACGTAGCCCATGAAGGCGGTGGCCATCATCAGGAGCAGGATGATCACGCCGAGGATCCAGAGCACCTCGCGCGGGGCCTTGTAGGAGCCGTAATAGAGGCCGCGGAAGATGTGGATATAGACGGCTGCGAAGAAGAACGACGCGCCGTTGGCGTGCAGGTAGCGCATCAGCCAGCCGTAATTCACGTCGCGCATGATGTGCTCGACGGAGGCGAAAGCCATGTCGGCATGCGGCGTGTAGTGCATCGCGAGCACGATGCCCGTGACGATCTGGATGACCAGCAGCATCGTCAGGATGGCGCCGAAGGTCCACATATAGTTGAGATTGCGCGGCACCGGATAGGCCACGAAGGACGAATGCACCAGGCCGATGATCGGCAGGCGGCTTTCAAGCCACTTCGCGGCGGCGCTCTTGGGAACGTAGGTGGGAGTGTGCGTGCTCATGTCTCTCGCCTGCTTTGACCTTTGGCTCGCCCCGGGGAGGAGCGTGCGATCGCGACGGCCTCAGCCTTCGCCGATGACGATGCGGGTGTCCTCGACGAAGGTGTATGGGGGAACCGGCAGGTTTATCGGCGCCGGGCCGCTGCGGATGCGGCCGGACGTATCGAAGACCGAGCCGTGGCAGGGGCAGAACCAGCCGCGATAGGCGCCCTGGAAGTCGAGCGGCACGCAGCCGAGATGGGTGCAGTTGCCGTAGATGATCAGCCACTCGTCTTTTCCGGCGACGACGCGGTCCTCGTCGGCTTCCGGATCGGGCAGGCTGGCGAGCGTCACGTCGCGCGCGGCGGCGATTTCATCGGCCGTGCGATGGCGCACGAAAATCAGCTTGCCGCGCCAGAACAGCTTGACGATCTGTCCCTCGACGATAGGCGAGAGGTCAAGTTCGACCGGCGCGCCGGCCGCGACGGTCGCGGCGTCGGGCGCCATCTGCGACACGAACGGCCAGGCGAGCGCGCCGACGCCGATCGCGCCGACCGCTCCGGTCGCGATGAAGAGAAAGTCACGCCTTGTCGGCTCTGCGGTCGTGGTGGTCTCGGCCACTGCACTCTCCCGGCAAATTGTTTCCAAACACACGGCGGGCTTCGCCGGCTTACGGACGTCGACCCCGAGGGACCATCCGCCGCGCGGGAGCGCGGCATTCGCCATTCGAGCAAATGCACCAGCCCCCGTGCGCCGGCAATGCGACCCGGCGTCGCCACGCGCGCGGTCTTTGACACGCTCGCGCTTTCCTGTCCATAGCTCAGGTCGCTTGGCCCGGTCCAGATTTTCCGAATTCGAATTAAGCGGCGACCGCTCCGGCTCAGCCCACATCGAGAAAGCCGCCCGACTGGCGGGCCCACAGACGCGCATAGGCCCCTTGGAGCCGCAGCAGTTGCGCGTGCGTCCCCTCCTCCACGACGCGCCCGGCGTCGAGCACGATCAGGCGATCGAGCGCGGCGATGGTCGAGAGCCGGTGCGCGATGGCGAGCACGGTGCGCCCTTCCATCAGCCTGCCAAGCGATTCCTGGATCGCCGCCTCCGTCTCCGAATCGAGCGCCGAGGTCGCTTCGTCCAGCACGAGGACCGGCGCGTTCTTGAGGAGCACGCGCGCGATGGCGATGCGCTGGCGCTGGCCGCCGGATAGCTTCACGCCCCGCTCGCCGACATGCGCGTCGTAGCCGCGCCGGCCGCGATTATCCTCGAGATCGAGGATGAATTCATGCGCGTGGGCGAGGCGCGCCGCGCGCCCGACCTCCTCCGGCGTCGCGTCGAGCCGGCCGTAGAGGATATTGTCGCGGATCGAGCGATGGAGGAGCGAGGTGTCCTGCGTGACGACGCCGATCTGCGAGCGCAGGCTGTCCTGGGTCGCCAGCGCGATATCCTGACCGTCGATCGTGATACGCCCGCCCTCCAGATCGTGCAGGCGCAGGAGCAGCGAGGCGATGGTCGTCTTGCCCGCTCCGCTCGGCCCCACGAGCCCGACTTTTTCGCCCGGCGCGATGCGCAGGTCGAAATTCTCCAGAACGCCCCCGTCGCGCCCGTAATGAAAGGTCACGTCCTCGAAACGGATCTCGCCGCGCGACACCTCGATCGGGCGGGCGTCGGGCGCATCGACGACCTGGTGGGCGCGCGCGATCGTGCGCATGCTCTCCTGCACGACGCCGATATTCTCGAACAGGCCGCGCACCGACCGCATCACCCAGCCGGACATGGCGAGGATGCGCATGACGAGCGCGAGCCCCGCCGCCGCCTCGCCGGCGCTCATCGCTCCATCGCGCCAGAGCATCAGCGAGATCGCCGCGACCACGGCAAGCAGCAGGCTGTTCATAACCTCGAGCAGCGCGCCCGAACCGACGATGACGCGGCCCAGCCGCAGAAAGGCGCGGGTGTTTTCGCGAATGGCCTCGCGCACCGAGGCGCGCTCGGCCGCGCCGCGTGCGAAGAGCTTGACGGTCAGGACGTTGGTGTAGCTGTCGACGACGCGGCCGGTCAGCACCGAGCGCGTGTCGGCGTTCACCAGCGAGCGCGCCCGCGCAAGCGGGACGAAGATGCGCAGAAGAGCCGCATAGCAGGCCATCCAGATCAGGATCGGCAGCACCAGCCACACGCTGATCGAACTGAAAAGGAACAAGGCGGTGCCGGCGAAGATCGCGACGTAGAGGAGCGTGTCGAGCAAAGTCACCGCGATCTCGCGCACGGCCGGCCCGACCTGCATCACCCGATTGGCGAGGCGTCCGGCGAAATCGCCCTGGAAGTAGCCGAGCGCGTGACCCAACGTGTAGGAATGCGTGCGCCAGCGCACCATGTTCGTCGTCTGCGGCACGATGATCAGATTGGTGAGCAGGTCATGCGCGCCGTGCAGGATCGGCCGCGCCACGACGATGACGAGCGCGGCGGCGATGAGCGCCGGCCCGTGATCGTCGAACACCGTCTCCGGAGCGGAGGAGGCGACGAGATCCACGAACCAGCCGACGAGCAGATAGAGGCCGGCCTCCAGAAGCCCGACCACGAGCGAGAGGAGAAACAGAACGATCAGCCAGAAGCGCACCGGGCGCAGATAATGCCAGGCGAAGGCGACGACGCCGTCCGGCGGCGTGCGGCCTTCGTCGAATGGCGCGAAGGGATCGATCAGGCGCTCCAGGCGCGCGAGCATCGTTTTTGTCCTTCATCGGCTCTCGCCCGCGGGTTCGCAGGCTCTTGACGCAAATACTCCGGCGGCGGAAACACCCGCCATGCGCCTTGTTCTTTTCCAGCCCGACATCCCGCAGAACACCGGTACGATGATCCGGCTCGCAGCCTGTCTCGGCGTCGCAGTCGATATCGTGGAGCCTGCGGGCTTCGACGTGTCCGACCGGAATTTCCGGCGATCCGGCATGGACTATCTGGACCGCGTCGAGATCATTCGCCACCCCTCGTGGCGCGCTTTCGAGGAATGGCGGCGAGAAAAGCGCCTGCGCCTCGTGCTCGCGACCACGCGCGGCGCGACGCCCTACTTCGATTTCTCCTTCGGTCCGGGGGACGCGATCGTCATGGGGCGGGAATCGACAGGCGCTCCGGACTATTTGCACGAGGCGGCGCAAGCGCGGGTGCGCGTGCCGCTGCGCTCGGACATGCGTTCCCTGAACGTCGCCGTGAGCGCCGGGATGATCCTCGGCGAGGCGCTGCGTCAGATAAAGGGATTTCCGGATTAGTTCGGAGCGGGAAGATGGTGGGCGCGACAGGGATTGAACCTGTGACCCTTCGCGTGTGAAGCGAATGCTCTCCCGCTGAGCTACGCGCCCTTGAGGCGGCGTTGTTATGTCGGCGGGGCTCCGGCGTCAAGCTTCGTTTTGGCGGGCGATCGGGGGCGTCGACGTTTCGTTCACGCGATTCTGATATAGGGCGACATTGTGGCGAATGGCGCTCCGGCGCATGATGCCACATGGGCAGCGCCGCCGCCGTCCGTTCCGGACGAGGCTTCAGTCGCCAGCCGGCAAATTTGGCCAATAGAATTGTTGCGAGGACGCGATGCGCTTGTTGATGAATTCTCTGATGGCCGCAGCGTTGGGAGTGCTGCTGCACGCCGGCGCCGCGCAGGCCTTTCCGACCGGCTGGATCCACCCCGGCGACATGGATGCGCGCGGGTTCTCCATGGCGTCTTCCGTGCCGCGGCAGGAGGTGCGCTACGAGACGAACCTGCCCGCCGGCACGATCGTCATCTCCAATTCCGAGCGCCGGCTCTACCTCGTCCTCGGCAACAACCGCGCCATCCGCTACGGCGTGGGCGTCGGCCGTCCCGGCTTCTCCTGGACCGGCACGAACACGATCACGATGAAGCGCGAATGGCCGGACTGGCGCCCGCCCGCATCGATGCGCCGCCGCCAGCCCGACCTGCCGACCTTCATGGCGGGCGGGCCCAACAATCCGCTGGGCGCGCGCGCCCTCTATATCGGCAGCACGCTCTACCGCATTCACGGCTCGAACGAGCCGCACACGATCGGCGATGCGGTCTCCTCAGGCTGCATCCGCATGACCAATCAGGACGTGGAGCATCTCTACGAGCGCGTCCGCGTCGGCGCCCGGGTCATCGTTCGGAACTGAACCTCCGCCCGTGCAGGAACGCCGCCCCGGCGATCGCGGCGACGATCGTCGGAGCCGGCCACGGCCAGAGATAGGACGGGCCGAAGACGACGATGTAGGCGGCCGCGACGAAGGTCCGGTACGCGAGATAGCGGACGCCGTGCGCGTCCGGATGATCGAAGAAGGCCGCTATCTCGCCGGCGTTGAGCTGGATCGAGAAGCATAAGGCCAGCGCTCCGACAAAGCCGGGGGCGGCAAGGACGAGACTCCCGGCCGCGAGCCCGCCCCGGCCCAGGCGCGGCGCGAGAATCGCGCAGAGCGCCATCGCCACGAGCGCCGCGAGCGCCCCGGCCCCGCCGAACACGGCGACGAGCGCCTGCGTGCGTTCGTTGATCGGCTCCCCTCGCTCCAGAACGCGCAAGTAAGCCGCGATCGCGGCGAAGCCCCCGCAGAACGCGACGCCCGCCGCGAGGGCGAGCGGACGCGTCCGCCGCAGCGCCTCGCGCGCCCTCATCCGCGCGCAGCCTCGGCGGCGGAACGGATCGCGGCGATGTTCGAAGCATAGGCTCCTGCGCCGCCCTTGAAGGCGGCGGAGCCCGCGACGAGCACGTTCGCGCCGGCGGCCGCGACGAGCGGCGCGGTCTGCGGCGTCACCCCGCCATCCACCTCGATCTCGATCGGACGGTCGCCGATCATCGCCTTCACCCGAGCGACCTTGCCGCAAACGCTCTCGATGAAGGCCTGGCCGCCGAAGCCCGGATTGACCGTCATCAGAAGCACCATGTCGACCATGTCGAGCAACGGCTCGACGGCGCTTTCGTGCGTGCCCGGATTGAGCGCGATCCCGGCCTTCTTGCCGAGCGCCCGGATCGCCTGCAGCGAGCGGTGGACATGCGGCCCGGCTTCGGCATGGACGCTGATCAGGTCGGCGCCCGCTTCCGCGAAGGCCTCGAGATAGGGGTCGGCCGGCGCGATCATCAGATGCACGTCGAAGAACTTGTCTGTCGCCGGCCGGATCGCCTTCACCACGGCGGGGCCGAAGGTGATGTTGGGCACGAAATGCCCGTCCATCACGTCGATATGCACCCAGTCGCCGCCGGCCTCCATGACGCTCGCCACTTCCGCGCCGAGGCGCGCGAAATCGGCGGAGAGGATCGAAGGGGCGATGCGAAGCGGGAACGCTGACATGGGTAGGCACCGGTCTGTCGGGGGCGCGCGGAAGCCGCGCCTGCCTTTCGGGCGCTATCACGGAGCGCACGCTTCTGGCAACCGCCGGGAGCTACTTGCGGAGCGCTTGACGCCGCAGGCGCGCACGCCGACATAGCGTCCGGGGCCGGCGCCCCTTGGGAGATGGGTCCTGGACGCGGCGAAGAAGAACGACGGCGACGCGAATGCGCAGGCCCGCTTCGTCACGGGATCGACGTTGCGCCACGTCGTCGTGATGGCGGCGACGGGATCGGCGGGCGTGCTGGCGATCTTCTTCGTCGACTTCCTGTCGCTCGTCTACATCTCCTGGTTGGGTGACCCGACCCTCACAGCGGGCGCCGGACTCGGCGCGATCGTCCTGTTCCTCGCCACCTCCGTGAATATCGGCCTGCTGATCGCCGTCGGCGCCCTCGTCTCGCGCGCGCTCGGCGCGGGACGGCGGGGCGAGGCGCGGCGCATCGCCGCGTCGTCTCTCGTCTGGTCAATGGCGACCGGCGCGCTTTGCGTAGCGATCATGCTGCCGCTTGCGCCGACCCTGCTCGCGCTTCTGGGCGCGCGCGGCGCGACGGCGGACGTCGCCATGCTCTATGTTTCGATCGTGCTGCCGACGAGCGTGGCGGTGGCGATCGGCATGGGATGCAGCGGCGTCCTGCGCGCGACAGCCGACGCGCGGCGCGCGATGAACCTCACGCTCTACGCGGCGGCGGGGGCGGCGATCCTCGATCCGATTCTGATCTTCGGCCTCGATATGGGCGTCACCGGCGCGGCGATCGGAATGGCCGTCTCGCGGCTGATTTTCGCCGGTCTCGGCCTCTGGTACGTGATCGCCGTGCACGACATGATCGCGTGGCCGAGACGCGAGGACATGCTCGACCATTTTCGCCCGTACTTCGGCATCGCCGCGCCCGCGATCCTCGCCAATCTCGCAACGCCGGTCGCGCTCATCTTCCTCGCGGCGGTGATCGGGCGTTTCGGCGACGAGGCGATCGCGGGAAACGCGGCGATCGAGCGCATCGTGCCGGTCGCCTTCGGCGGGCTGTTCGCGCTTTCGGGCGCGGTGGGGCCGATCATCGGGCAGAACCGGGGCGCCGGGCGCTTCGACCGCCTGCGCGCCATCCTGCGCGACAGCCTTCTCGTCAGCGCAGTATACGTGGGCGTCGTCTGGATCGGACTGGCCCTCGGGCGCAACGGCGTCGCGGCGCTGTTCGGCGCCTCGGGCGAGACGCGGGACCTGATCGTCTTCTTCTGCCTCGTCTGCGGCCCGATCTGGTTCTTCAACGGCCTGCTCTTCGTCGCGAACGCCTCGTTCAACAATCTCGGCTTCCCGCTCTACTCGACCGCGTTCAACTGGGGACGGGCGACGATCGGCACGGCGCCGCTGGCGCTTCTGGGCGCGCATTTCGCCGGCCCGCAAGGCGCCATCCTTGGGGCAGGCGTCGGCTCGGCCGCCTTCGGCGCGGCGGCGCTGCTCGTGGCCTTCGCGACGCTGCGCCGGTTGGAGCGCGAGCTGGCTTGAGACGGCTTTGCCATCCTTCACGTCGAACCCTATGCTCAAGGTCGGGCGGAGCGAACGGAAGGCGGCCATGCTGAACTTCATCGAGATCATGCGCACGGCGCAGGGCGGCGACGCGATCGCCAACATGGCCGGGCGCTTCGGGCTGAGTCCCGAGCAGACGACGAAGGCCGTCGCCGCGCTGTTGCCGGCGTTCGCGATCGGCTTCCAGCAGGCGGCGGCGCGTCCCGACCAACTGGCGCCGTTCGCCGAAACCATGCGCCGGGGCGTCTACGAGCCGTTCTTCGAAAGCGCCGCGAAGGCCTTCACGGCGGACGCGGCCAAACGTGGCGAGGAAGCGCTCGCGGCCCTGTTCGGCTCGCCCGAGCTTGCGCGCAGCCTCGCCGAACAGGGCGCGGCGCTGGCCGGGCTCTCGCAGGATACGATGAAGCAGATGATGCCCTTCGTCGCCTCGACGCTGATGGGGGGTATGGCGAAATCGATGACGGAATCCATGGCTTCGCCCCCGCAGGCCCCCGATTTCATGCGGGCCTTCGCGGCCTTCACCCCCGGCGCGCCGCCCTCCACGCCTCCCAAGTCGCAAACGCCCGACAACCCTTATGAGGCGTTCTTCTCCGCCATGCTCGGCGTGAAGCCGGAAGCCCCGCCGCGTTCAGACGCGGAGAAGGCCGTGGAACAGGCCTTCGACAACTGGAATACGATGCTGGCTATCGGCCGGAACGTTCAGGACGCGCAGATGCAGGCCATGCGCGCCTTCTTCGAAAACGCGGCGAAAAACCTCGAGCGCAAGGACTGAACGCCCGGATCAATCCTCGCGCGCCGCGCGTTTGAGCGCATAGAGCGCGTCGAGGGCCTCGCGCGGGCTCATCTCGTCGGGATCGATGGAGGCGAGCGTCTCGCGCAATGCATCCGCCGCCGGCGCGGAGGGCGCAGGCGGCGCGGGGCGCGCGGCGACGGCGAAGAGAGGCAGGTCGTCGAGACTCGCGGCGGCCGGCCCCTCCCGATCCGAGCGTTCGAGCGCTTCGAGGATCGCCCGCGCCCGGTCGATCACGACGCCCGGAAGGCCCGCGAGCTTGGCGACCTGAATGCCGTAGGAGCGATCGGCGGCGCCCGGCGCGACCTCGTGCAGGAACACCACCTCCCCGTTCCATTCCGCCACCTTGAGCGTCGCGTTCGAGACCCGCTCCAGCCGCTCGCACAGGCGCGTCAGCTCGTGGAAATGCGTGGCGAAGAGCGCCCGGCAGCGGTTCACGTCATGCAAATGCTCGATCGCCGCCCAGGCGATGGAGAGCCCGTCGAAAGTCGCGGTGCCGCGCCCGATCTCGTCGAGGATGACGAGCGAGCGGCCCGTCGCCTGATTGAGGATCGCCGCCGTCTCGACCATCTCGACCATGAAGGTCGAGCGCCCGCGCGCCAGATCGTCGGCGGCGCCGACGCGGGAGAACAGACGGTCGACGACGCCGATACGCGCGCGCCTCGCCGGCACATAGGCGCCCATCTGGGCGAGCACGACGATCAGCGCGTTCTGGCGCAGATAGGTCGACTTGCCGCCCATGTTCGGGCCGGTGATCAGGGTGATGCGCCCGGCTTCCTCGCCGGAGAGATCGGAATCGTTGGCGATGAAGGGCTCGCCCGCCTTCTTCAGCGCGGCCTCGACGACGGGATGGCGCCCGCCTTCGACGGCGAAAGCGAGCGAGGCGTCGACGAGCGGGCGCGTCCAGCCTAGTTCCTGCGCGAGTTCAGCGAGCGCGGCGGCGACGTCGAGCGCCGCCAGCGCCTCGGCGAGCGCGCTGATGTCCGACGCGCGCGCGACCACGTCTCCGGCGAGCAGGTCGAACGCCGCGCTCTCGATCGCCCGCGCGCGCTCGGCCGCGCCGGCGATGCGGGCCTCCAGCTCGCCGAGCTCGACCGTCGTGAAGCGCATCGCGTCGGACATGGTCTGGCGATGAATGAAGGTCTCGCGCATCCCGTTGCGCAGCCAGTCCTCCCCGATCGCGGCGGGAACCTCGACGAAGAAGCCGAGCATGTTGTTGTGCTTGATGCGCAGCGTCCGGCAGCCGGTCTGCTCGGCGTAGCGCCCCTGAAGACCGGCGATGAACCTGCGCGAATCGCTTTGCAGTTCGCGCGCCTCGTCGAGCGCGGGATCATGGCCGGCGCGGATGAAGCCGGCGTCTCGGCGCGAGAGCGGCAGTTGGTCGGCAAGCGCCCGCCCCAGCGTCTCTTCGAGGTCCGGATCGACGTGATCGAGCGCCGCCCGCGCGTCGGCGATCTCGGGCGGCAGGCCGGCGGCGGGCGCGGCGTCGAGCAGGGCGGCGATGGCGCGAGCCGCCGCGAGCCCGTCGCGGATCGCGGCGAGGTCGCGCGGCCCGCCACGCTGGAGCGCGATCCGCGACAGGGCGCGCGTGACGTCCGGCGCGCCCGCAAGCGCCGCGCGCAGGCGCTCGCGCAGCAGCGCGTCATCCTCGAAGCAGGCGAGCGCGTCATGACGGCGGGCGATCAGCGCGACATCGGTCGAAGGCCCCGCGAGGCGCTCGGCGAGGAGCCGCCCGCCTCCGGGCGTCACGGTGCGATCGATGGCGGCGAGTAGCGAGCCGGCGCGATCGCCCGAGAGCGTGCGCGTCAGCTCCAGATTGGCCCGCGTCGCCGCATCGACGACGAGCGTGTCGCCTGCGCTCTCGCGCCGGGGCGGCTGGAGCGCGGGGCGCGAATCGAGCTGGGTGCGCGCGACATAGGCGAGCGCCGTTCCGGCGGCGGCGATCTCGGCGCGGGTGAAGTCCCCGAAGGCGTCGAGCGTCGCGACGCCGAGATAATCGCGCATCCGCCGCTCGGCCGAAGCCGCGTCGAGGCCGTCGCGCGGGAGCGGGCAGAGCGGGATGCGCGTCTCGCGCCAGAAGTCCTTCAGCGCCGGATCGTCGAGGGCGACGTCGGGCAGCACGATCTCGCGCGGCTCGATGCGGGCGATCTCCGCCGGCAGGCCGGCGGCGTCGGTCTGCGCCAGCGTGAAACGCCCCGTCGAGATATCGACGCAGGCCAAGCCGTAGAGAAACCCCTCCTCCCCTTCCCGGCGCCGGCTGATCGCGAGGAGGACGCTCGCGCGGCCGGGCTCCAGCAGGTTCTCCTCGGTGATCGTGCCGGGCGTGACGAGGCGCACCACGTCGCGGCGCACCACCGATTTCGCCCCGCGCTTGCGCGCCTCCGCCGGGTCCTCCAACTGCTCGCAGACGGCGACGCGGTGGCCGAGCCCGATCAGGCGCTGGAGGTAGTCGTCGGCGCGCTCCACCGGCACGCCGCACATGGGGATGTCCTCGCCCCGATGCTTTCCGCGCTTGGTCAGCACGATGCCCAGCGCGCGCGAGGCGATCTCGGCGTCCTCGAAGAACAGCTCGTAGAAATCGCCCATCCGGTAGAACAGCAGGCTGTCGGGATTGGCGGCTTTTATCTCGACATATTGCGCCATCATCGGCGTGACGCGATCGGCCTCGACGGCGCGCTTGCGCGGAGGCTCTGCGGCAGTCTGCGGCGATGCGGCGGCGGCGGCTTTCATGCCACTCTTCTAGCAAAGCGTTGCGCGCCTTTCAGCGCGAAAGCGCGACTTGTGCGTGGACAACTCGCGCGCCTTGCTAGGCGTCGGTGACCCTGGCGACGATCCGGCGCGTCAGAGGCGCGACGAAGAGCACGACGGGGAAAGCGACGGCCCACGAGCCGAGCCAGGCCGTGATCCAGGTGAAGAGGAAGCCGTCGACGAAGCCGATGGACCGGAATGTCGTGAGCCCGGAAACGATGAAGGACATCATGCCCGAGAGCAGGAGCCCGAACAGGATCGGCGCGAATCGTTTGGGCAGTTTGCGCGACACGGCGGACCTCCGATGTTTCGGAACGCTTGCGCCCGCGCTCGAGGCTGGGCATGAAAGGCGTATGCGCAGGCGCGGAGGCGCGTCCGGCCTCGCGCGACTCATTGGATGCCGCAGGCTCGTTTCGCAAGCGGAAATATTCGCGCAGGGGTATGCCTTGACCGCACCGCTCGCCTATCTCGTCACCCCGTTGGCCGGGGCCGACGCTCTCGACGACGCATTCGCGCACGCCCTGCGCGAGGCGGTCTCGGCCGCTCCCTTCGCCGTCGTGCGCCTGACGCTGCCCGCCGCCGACGAGCGCACGCTCGTCAAGCGTCTCAAGGCGTTTTGCCCGATTGTGCAGGAGGCGGGCGGCGCCGCGATCCTCGACGTCGCCGGCCCGCCCGCCGAACTTGCGGCGCTCGATCTCGCCGCGACCGTCATGCGCGGCGGCGCGGACGGCGTGCATGTGCGCGACATTGCGCAGGCGCGTTCGCTCCTCGAGCGCCTGCGCGGCGAACGCGCGGTGGGGCTCGGCAATCCGCGCAGCCGGCACGATTGCATGGAGGCCGGCGAGGCGGGGCTCGACTATCTCTCCTTCGGCGAGCCCAGACTTGACGGCTCCCTGCCCACGCGCGAGGCGACGCTCGAACGCGCCCAATGGTGGGCGGAGATCTTCGAGACGCCCTGCTCGGTCTATGTCCCGACGATCGACGACGTTGCGGAGGCGGTCGCAACGCGCGCGGAGTTCATCGCGGCAGGCGAGGCGGTGTTCGGGAGCCCCGAAGGCCCGGCGCGGGGAGCGAAGGCGCTCTCCGAGGCGCTCTCCGAGGCGATCGCCCAGGCTGCTGCGGCGCCGGTTCCGGGCGCCCAAGCGGGCGGCGGATCGACATGACGCGCGGCGCGCGGATACGCCCGATCTCGCCGATGACGCTCGCGGCGATTGTCTGGCTCGGCATCCTCTTCGCGACGCAGCCGGCGGCGCAGGAGGCCGGTTCGACGCCGGGCTCCGAGATCATGCAGCCTCCCGCGACGACGCCGGAGGCGACGTCCGAAGTGCTCGACGATTCGCTGCCGATGCCGACCGAGGAGCCGGCGCCCGAAGACGGCGAGACGGCCGAGACGGGAGACCGCGCCTACGGAGCCTATCAGCGCGGCCTGTTCATCACGGCCTTTTTGCGCGCATCCGATCGGCTCGACGTCGATCCCACCGACGCGGCCGCGATGACGCTCATCGGCGAGTTGCACGCGCAGGGGCTGGGCCTGCCGCAGGATTTCGAGCGCGCGGCCCACTGGTATCGCCTCGCCGCGCGCAACGGCGATCCCCACGCTTCCTTCGCGCTCGGGACCTTCGCGCTCGAAGGGCGCGGCATGGAGCGCGATCCGCAGGCGGCGCGGGCGCATTTCGAGGCGGCGGCGGCGAAGGGCCATCCGGCGGGTTCTTTCAATCTGGCGTTGATCCTTCTGGAGACGGGCGAAGAAGAGGACGCGCCGCGCGTAGCCGAACTCATGGCGCACGCAGCTGCGGCGGAAATCCCGGAGGCGCAGCACGGGCTCGGGGTCCTCTACATGCGCGGCTACGGCGTCGAGCGGGACGAGGCGCGCGCCGCAGCCCTGTTCTTCCGATCGGCCCGAAACGGATATCCTACGGGGATGGTCGAATACGCCATCGCCCTGTTCAACGGCGTCGGCGTCAACGTCGACGAGGCGCGGGCGGCGGAATATTTCCGTCTGGCGGCGTTTCGCGGATCGGCCGTGGCGCAGAACCGGCTGGCGCGGCTTTACGCCGTCGGACGGGGCGTCGAGCAGGACGAGATCGAGGCGGCCGCCTGGCACATCCTCGCCTCCGCTCAGGGGCTCGAGGACGAATGGCTCGACGAACGTCTGCGCACGCTCGGCGAGGACGCTTCGGCGCGCGCCGAGGCGCTGGCGCGCTCGCGCATGTCGCCCTGATCGCCGCCAGCGCTATTGGTCAGCGCTCTTGGCCGGCCTTCCCTTCTTCCTCGGGTCCTTCTTCTTCCTCCGGTTCGTCGACGAACACCCGCCATGCGAGCACGATCCGCGAGAGCGTCGTCATCACGACGAGGCCGGTGAAGAAATAGGCGATGACCGCGAAATACGCGGGAAAGAGGATCATCGCGGCGAAGGCGAGGATCGTCTCGGTTCCCTCGGCCAGGCCGATGGTGAAGTAGATCGACTTCACGCCCCGCCGGCTCGTCTCCATGCCCCGCTTCGCCGCGACCGCCGCAAAGGCGAGGAAGCTCGCGCCGTTGATGTAGAAGGCGAAGAGCAGGACGGCCGCCGCGATCGCGTTCGCGTCGGGATCGCGCAGGGCGAAGGCGAGCGGGATAGCGCCGTAAAAGATGAAGTCGAAAACGATATCGAGAAAGCCGCCGCGATCGCTGATCCGCGAGGCGCGCGCCGCCGCGCCGTCGAGCCCGTCGCAGATTCGGCTCGCGGCCAGCGCGGCGAGCGCCAGCCAATCCGCCTCCCAGACGATCGCGGCGGCGCAGACAAGCGCGAAGAGGAGCCCCGCGAGCGTGATCTGATCCGGCCCCACGCCGGCGCGCGCGAGCGCCCGCCCGACTGGAGCGGTAAGCGGATCGATCAACCGGCGCATCAAACCATCGAGCATCGTCACCTTAGCGCGTTGACAAGGATTCGGGGCCCGGCTTACCACTTCGCCACAACGCTGTCGCCGGGGCTACGGAGCAACGCAAATGTATACGGCCGTGAGCAACGGCGTCCGGGTCACCGTCACGCCGCGATACCTCGAGGAGGAATCGCGGCCGCAGGCAGGACATTACTTCTTCGCCTACACCGTCGAGATCACGAATATGGCGCCCGAGCGCGCGAAGCTCCTGCGTCGCTACTGGCGGATCACCGACGGTCACGGGCGTGTCCAGGAGGTGCGCGGCGCGGGCGTCGTTGGCGAACAGCCCGATCTCGGCCCCGGCGAGAGCTTCACCTACACGAGCGGCTGTCCGCTCGAAACGCCCAGTGGCCTGATGGAGGGCCATTACGAAATGCAGCGGGCGAGCGGCGATGTCTTCATCGCCGACATTCCGGCCTTCTCGCTCGATATGCCCGATCCCAAGCGCGCGCTGCACTGAGCGCGGCGCGTCAGGGGCGCCCCCCGCCGGGATCGGCGGGCTCGACATATCGGCGCGAAAAGCGCTTCACGATCAGCGGCATCATGTAGATCGGGAACTGAGCGAGCGCGAAGAACAGGAAGGTCGTCTGCGGCGTCGCCGCCCCGAGCGCCGCGATCAGCAGGCCGATATTGCGCTGGCCGGCTCCGTAGCCGAGCACGAAGCGGTCGGCGGGATCGAGCGGACGCAGCAGCGCCATCGACGCCGCTATGCCGGCGAAGGCGATTCCGAACGCGATCGCGAGATAGGCCGCGACCCGCACGGGCGTTTCGACGATCGCGAGGAGCACGCCGTCCATCGCCGCGATGGCGAAGAGGAAATAGAACACGACGCCCAGCCCGTCGAACGCCGATTTGTTCTCGCGGATGCGCTTCTCGCCCATCACCGCCCGCAAGACGGTCGCCGCGACCACGGCGCCGCCGATCAGGAGCGTCATGCGAAGCGCGAGCGCCGATGCGTCGATCGGCACGGGAACCTGCGCCATTAAGGTCGCCACGAAAGGCGCGTAGATCGGCGCGAACGCGGTCGTGGCCAGAACGACGGCGAGCAACATCGTCGGCGGCAGGCCGAGCAGCATCGCGACCGCCGGCGACGACATGATCGGCGGCGCAGCCGCCATCAGCGCAAGACCGAGCACCAGCCCCGGATCGAGCGATTCGCGCCCGAGAACCGCGAGCAGCGTCGAGATGAGGACGAGCGGGGCCGCGATGCTCCAGACGAGCGCGAAGACAAGCCGGCCGGGACGGCGCAGGCAGGCGGCGAGCGCCGTCAGATCGACGCGCGCGAAGGTCGCGGCGAGGAAGAAGAAGACGCAGACCCCGAGCATGGGCCGCGCGGCCGCCGCGAATTGCGGCAGCATCAGCCCCAGCAGGATGCTGATCGCGAATCCTTGCGTTCCGTAGCGGCCGATGAAGGCGAGGCCCGAGGCGATGAAGGACATGGCGGCGGTGATTCCAGTGGTCGGCGGGGCTCTGGGAAAGCCCGCCGGGCGGCGGCGCGAATTCGGCGCTTGGTTCGGACCCGGACAGTCAATATCTGTGGAGCATCTGCTTGAACAGCGCCAGGATTCGCAATCTCATGAACGCCGATGTCATCGTCCTCGGAGCCGGAATGATCGGCGTGTCGATCGCGCTGCATCTGCAGCGGCGGGGGCGCGACGTCGTGCTCCTCGACAGGCGCGGCGCGGGCGAGGAGACGAGCTACGGCAACGCCGGCATCGTCGAGCGCGCGAGCGTGACGCCCTACCCCTTCCCCCGCGACCTCGCCTCGCTCGTGAAATACGGCCTCAACCGCTCGACGCAGGTGCGCTACGACCCCTTCTTCCTGCCGAGGATCGCTCCCTGGCTGTTCAGCTACTGGCGCGCCTCCTCGCCTGCTCGGCTCGCGGAGGCGAGGCAAGCGATGAAGCCGCTGATCGAGGCCTGCGTCGACGAGCACGCCGACCTGATCGCGGAGGCGGGCGCTGCGCCGCTGATACGCCGCAACGGCTGGATCAAGGCGGTGCGCTCGCAAAAGAGCCTCGATGCGGAAGCCGCGAACGCGGAGGAGTTGAAGGCGCACGGGATCGCGTTCGAAATCCTCGACCGCGCGGCGCTCGCCGCCCGAGAGCCGCATCTGGGCGAGACGCTCATCGGCGGCGTGCATTTCACCGATCCGCCGACCTCGCCCGATCCGGGCGGCCTGACGAAGGCTTACGCGGATCTGTTCGTGCGCAAGGGCGGGCGCTTCGTGGAGGGCGACGCACGCACGCTCGCCAAGGCGCCTCAAGGCTGGCGCGCATCCGCCGCCGACGGCTCGGAAATCTCGGCGCGCGAGGCGGTGATCGCTTTGGGGCCGTGGTCGAACGACGTATATGAAGCGTTCGGCTACCGCATGCCTTTGGCGGTCAAACGCGGCTACCACATGCATTACCGCGCGCGCGGCAACGCCGTCCTCTCGCATCCGGTCCTCGACGTGGACACGGGCGTCGTGCTCGCGCCAATGTCGCGCGGCGTGCGCATGACGACAGGCGTCGAATTCGCCGCGCGCGACGCGCCCGCGAACACGATCCAGATCGGCCGCTGCGAGCCCTTCGCGCGCGAGATCTTCCCGCTCGGCGAGCGCATCGAGACGACGCCGTGGCTCGGATGCAGGCCATGCCTGCCGGACATGCGCCCGGTGATCGGTCCGGCGCCGCGCCATCCCGGCCTCTGGTTCGCTTTCGGCCACAACCACCACGGCTTCACGCTGGGCCCGGTCACCGGGCGACTTCTCGCGCAGATGATGACGGGCGCGCCGACTCTGACCGATCCGACGCCCTATCGCGCGGACCGGTTCTGATCGGCGCAGTTTCAGCCGCGCGCTTGAACGCTCCGCCGGCCTCGCGCAAGGTGTCGACGGATCAGGCAGAGAGGCGACGATGACCGAAACCGACGAGAGCTACCGCTCGCTCTTCATCAGCGCCAGCGACGGGCTGCGTCTGCACGCGCGCGATTACGGGCCGATCGCCGGCGCGCTCACGCCCGTCGTGTGCCTGCCCGGACTGACGCGCAACGCCATCGATTTCCACGATCTGGCGCTCGCTTTCTCGCAAGGAGAGCGGCCGCGCCGCACGCTCGCGGTCGATTATCGCGGGCGTGGACTCTCCGATCGAGACAGCGACTGGCGTCGCTACGACTTGCAGGTCGAGCTCGACGATCTCCTCCAGGTTCTCGCGGCGACGAACATCCCGGAGGCCGTCTTCGTCGGAGCGTCGCGCGGCGGGCTGATCACGATGGCGCTCGCGGCCGTGCGCCCTGCGGCGATCAGGGCCGTCGTCCTCAACGACATCGGCCCCGTGATCGAGCCGCAGGGGCTGATGCGCATCCGCGGCTATGTCGGCAAGATGCCGAAACCCCGCAACTTCGACGACGCGATCGCCATCCTCAAGACCGTCTCGGATCGCCAGTTTCCCGCGCTTGACGATGAGGGCTGGCGCAAAATAGCGGAAGGCGTCTGGCATAGCCGCAACGGCAAGCTTGAGCTCTCCTACGACCCGGCCCTGATGAAGGGCCTCACGCTACTGGATTTAGAAAAGCCGCTTCCGACGCTCTGGCCGCTCTTCGACGCGCTGAAGCATGCGCCGACGCTCGCGATCAGGGGCGCCCATTCCGACCTTCTGAGCGGGTCGACGCTGGCGGCGATGGCCAAACGCCACCCGCGCTTCGAAAGCCTGACCGTCGAGGGTCAGGGCCACACGCCGCTTCTCGACGGCGTTGTCGCCGAGCGCATCGTCGCCTTCGTTGACGCGCGCGAAATATCGGGCCGGAGGCAAGCCGTCCCCGAGCCCGCCATGCCGCGCGCCGACGCTCCGTTGATCGGCGGCGCTTGATCAGCCGCCGGCGACGATCGCCGCGAGGCCCTCGCGATAGGTCGGGAAAGCCAGGTCGACGCCGAGCTCTTCGCGGATGCGCGCGTTCGAAGCGCGCTTGCACGAGGCGTAGAAATCCCGCGCCATAGGCGACATGTCGGCCTCCTCGAAGGGGGTTTCACGGGGCGCCGGCACGCCCATGAGCTCGGCGGCATAGGCCACCACGTCCTGCGGCGGCGCAGGCTCGTCGTCGCAGACGTTGTAGATCGCCCCGGCGCATGGACGCGCGAGCGAAGCGTCGAGCGTGCGCGCGATGTCTTCGACATGAATGCGGTTGAAAACCTGCCCCGGCTTGACGATGCGCCGGGCGACGCCGCGTCGCAGCTGTTCGACGGCGCCGCGCCCCGGCCCGTAGATGCCGGCGAGCCGGAAGATCTGGACCGCCTTGCCCGCGCGCGCGCCGAGCGCGAGCCATTCCCGCTCCGCCGCGATCCGCGCCGCCGCGCGCGGACTGCTCGCCTCCGTGGGCGTCGCCTCGTCGACCAGGCCGCCCGCATGGTCGCCATAGACGCCGATCGTGGAGAGATAGCCGATCCAGGAGAGTCGCGGCGAAGCGGCGATCTCTTGCCCGAAGGCGGCCAGGACCGGATCGCCGTCGTCGCCCGGCGGGATCGAGACGAGCAGGGCGTCGGCCGCCGCGACGTCATCGGCGATCCGGGAATCGGCGCTCGCGCCGTCGAAGATGCGCCCTGCAACGCCCATGCGCGACAGGCGATCGACTCCCTCCTGCGAGCGCGCGGTGCCCGTGACGCTCGCAAACCGCGTCCGGCGCGTGTCGATGAAGTGGCGCAGGCTGTAGCCGGCGCCGAAGCAGAACAGGTTCATGCGCTCTCCGATTGTGATAGGCCCGCGTCCCATTCGCCGCGCACGGCCTCGTCCGTCTCGCGCGGGCGCCGTATCGACGCCTCGCGCGCGAAATCGTCCGGCGCCGCGAGCCGCGAAAGCGCCCAGACCGCCATGGCGCGCACCAATGGCGAAGCGTCGTCGAGATTGTCGCGGGCGCTCCCCGCGAGTTCGGGCGACCGGGAATTGCCGACCGCGATCAGGACGTTGCGCACAAAGCGGTCACGCCCCGAACGTTTGATCGGCGTCCCGGCGAAGCGCGCGCGAAAGGCCGCTTCGTCGAGCCTTGCGAGATCCGCGAGCGGGAGGCCGGCGAGATCGTCGCGCTGCTGGAGCTTCGCCTCGCGCCCCGCCTGCGCGAACTTGTTCCACGGGCAGACCGCCAGGCAATCGTCGCAGCCGAAGATGCGGTTGCCGATGCCCTCCCGCAGCGCGGGATCGATATGCCCCTTGTGCTCGATGGTGAGGTAGGAGATGCAGCGCCGCGAATCGAGCTGGTAGGGCGCGGGGAAGGCGTCGGTCGGACAGATGTCGAGGCAGCGCCGGCAGGAGCCGCAATGGTCGCTCTCGGGCTCGTCGGCGGGCAGTTCGACGGTCGTGAAGATCGCGCCGAGAAAGAGCCACGAACCGAATTCGCGCGAGACGAGCACCGTGTGCTTGCCCTGCCAGCCGAGCCCGGCCGCCTGCGCCAGCGGCTTCTCCATCACGGGGGCGGTGTCGACGAACACCTTCACATCGCCGCCCGCGCGCCCCGCAAGAAAGCCTGCCAGCTCCTTGAGCTTGCCCTTGATGACGTCGTGGTAGTCGCGGTTGCGGGCGTAGACGGAGATGGTCGCGCGGTCGGCGCGCGCGAGATCGGCGAGCGGATCGCATTCAGGGCCGTAATTCATGCCCACCAGGATCACGCTGCGCGCCTCCGGCCAGAGCTTGAGCGGATCGGCCCGGCGCTCGGCCGTGTACGCCATCCAGTCCATCGAGCCCTGATAGCCGTTGGCGAGCCACTCGGCCAGATCGTCGCCGGCATTCGGGATCGCGTCGGGGCGCGCCACGTGCAGCGCATCGAAGCCGAGCGTCCGCGCCCTGGCCCGCAGCGCCTTTAGAAGTCGAGATTCGCGTAGTGATCCGGCGGCGCCATCCCCGGAACGCGGTCGGCGAGGAGCGCGCGGAAGGCCGGCCGGCTTTTCACCCGCGCGTACCAGATCTTCGCCGTTTCGTCCTCGCTCCATGGCGCATCGCCCAAATAATCGACGCAGGAAAGATGGGCCGCCGCGGCGAGATCCGCGAGTGTCAGATCGTCGCCGGCGAGCCATTTCCGCTTCGCGATCAGATAACCCACATAGCGCATGTGGTATCGCACATTCGCCCGCGCGGCGCGGATCGCGTTCATGTCGGGAGGTCCGCCGCCCGCGCTCACGGGAACGAAACGCTTGTAGACCTTCTCATTGACGAGGTAGCCGGTCACCTCGTCGTGGAATTTTCCGGAAAACCATGCGAGAAGGCGACGAACCTCGATCCGCGCGGCGAGATCGCGGGGCATGAGCCGGTTCTCGCCAGCCTGATCGCCGAGGGCCTCGTCGAGATATTCGACGATGGTTCCGGCGCCCGGAATGATCAGCCCGTCGGGCATGACGAGCACCGGCGTCTGACCCGACGGATCGAGGGCGAGGAAGGTTTCTCGTCGCTCCCACGGCCGCTCTTCGACGAAGTCCAGCGCGACGCCCATCTCGGCGCATACGAGCCGGACGAAGCGTGAATGGGGGCAGAGCGGATAGTGGTGGAGAATGGCCATGGAATGTGGGAACGCCCTTAAAACAGGGCCAGATTAAGGCTTTAAAAACTTAATTCCGGGTAACCAACGGCGCCGTTCAATCTCGCGATCGTCGCGATTCGGACCATAGCGGCAGGCGAGCGACTGCGCGATGACTTTGACCGACATCCTTCAGGCGGTGTTCCTCGGGGTTCTGGAGGGCGCGACGGAGTTCATTCCCGTTTCTTCGACGGGGCATCTCCTCCTGCTTCAGGCGGTGTTCGGGCTCGACAGCGAGGCCGACAAGACCTTCGCCATCCTCATCCAGTTCGGCGCGATTCTCGCGCTGCTCAGCGTCTACTTCGCCCGCATCCTCGACATCACGCTCTCGCTGCCGCACGACCCGGCGGCGCGGCGTTTCGTGATCGGCCTCGTGATCGCCTTCCTGCCGGCGGCGTTCCTCGGCGTGCTCCTGCGCGACTTCATCGTCGGCGTCCTGTTCGATCCGCACGTCGTGTGCACCACGCTGATCCTCGGCGGCATCGTCCTGCTGATCGTCGATCGCGCGAACCTGCCGCAGGAACAGACCGACGCGACGCGCTTTCCGCTGCCGATGTATCTCAAGATCGGCGTCTTTCAGTGCCTGGCCATGATCCCCGGCGTGTCGCGCTCGGGCGCGACCATCGTCGGCGCCATGCTGATGGGCGCGGACAGGCGCGCCGCCGCCGAATTCTCTTTCTTCCTCGCCATGCCGACGATGGCCGGCGCCTTCGTCTGGGAGCTTGGTCAGAGTTACGGCCAACTGGCGACCGACGACGTCACGTTGATCGTGATCGGATTCATCTCGGCCTTCGTCGCGGGCGTCTTCGTGGTGCGCAGCCTGCTGTCCTTCGTGGCCCGGCGCGGCTTCGCCTTCTTCGGCTGGTGGCGCATCATGGTCGGGACGCTCGGCTTTATCGGCCTTTTCACCTTCGCCTGAGGAGCGCCGTCTCCGCGACGATCCGGGCGGAGCGTCCGCTGGGGCTCTCCTCGCCGATGCTCATCACCGCATCGAGCCGCGCGAATGCCTCGACCTGCGCGGCGCGCTCCGCGCCCTCCCCCGTGATCTGCGCCAGCGCGGCGGCGAGCTTTTCCGGCTCGCAATCCTCCTGGATGAATTCCCGGATCGGCTTCTCACCCATCACGAGATTGGCGAGCACGATGGTGTCGACGGTGACGAGGCGGCGTAGCATGAGCTCGAGCCTTCCAACCCGGTAGGCGACGACCATGGGCACGCCTGACAGCGCGAGCTCAAGCGTCACCGTGCCCGACGCCGCGAGCGCCGCATGCGCCCGGCGGAAGGCGGCGAACTTCTCCTCCTCGCCGCGCACGATCTTCGGAACGAGCGGCCAAGAGGCCGTGAGCGCGGTGATCTCGTCGGCGAGATGCGGCACGGCGGGAAGGGTGAGCGCGATCTCGCCGGGATAGCTGTCGCGCAAGCGCCCCAGCGCCTCGCCGAACGGCTCGGAAAGGCGCGTGATCTCCGAGCGCCGGCTGCCCGGAAGCACCAGCAATTCTAGCGGCCCGTCGCCGAGCGCGCGGCGCTCCCCGGACGCGGGACGCAACATGTCGAGCCGCTCGATCAGCGGATGCCCGACATAGGTGCATGGCGGCCCGCCGAGCCGCTCGTGCGCCGCGGGCTCGAAGGGAAGGAGCGCGAGCACGTGGTCGACGTAGGATCGCATCGCCTTCGCCCGCCCGGGCCGCCAGGCCCAGACGCTCGGGGAGACGTAGTTCACGATCGGAATGGCGGGCGCGCGCCTGCGCACGCGCTTGGCGACGGCGTGGGTGAAGTCCGGGCTGTCGATGATCACGACGACATCGGGGGCCTGCGCGACGACGTCGGCGACCGTCTGGTAGACGCGCGAGACGACGCGCGGCAGCTGCGCGATCACGGCGGCGATCCCCATCAGGGAAATGTCGCTCATGGGAAACAGGCTCGCGAGCCCCTCCTGCGCCATCCGCTCCCCGCCGACGCCGGAAACAACGACTTCCCGTCCGCCCGCGCCGGCGCGCAGGGCGCGCATCAGACCGGCGCCGAGCTGATCGCCCGATTCCTCGCCCGCGACGAGATAGACCCGGAACGGCTTGTCCTCATTCATGAATCACGCCTCGCAGCCGGTTCGATCCCGACAAGGAATATCCCGAGCCGGTCCGCCTCGGAGATCGTCGCCTCGCGCTCGACGATGATGGTCTGACCGGCGCCGACGGCGACGCCCGCGAGGCCGGCGGCCGCGGCCTTGCGCATCGTGCGCGGGCCGATGGTCGGCAGGTCGACACGCCGCTCCTGCCCCTGTTTGGCCGACTTCACGAGGATCGCCCCGGTTTCTCGCCTCCGCGAGAAAATGAACCCGCCTCGCAGCGATCCGACCCGGGCGAGCATGCGGTCGGTGCCCTCCGCGCCCTCGATGGCGACGACGCGTTCCCCCTGCACGACGAGCGCCTGGCCGATGTCGAAGGGAGACAGATCGGCGAGGCAGGCGAAGCCGACGGCTATAGCCGCGCGCGCCTCGTCGTCGGGCGCGACAGCGCCGAGCGTCCCCGGCGGCGCGATCAGGTCCGGGGCGATCTCGTGCGCGCCCACGACCCTGTACCCGCGCTCCTCGATCGTCTCGACGACCGCGCGCAGGAGGTGGTCATCGCCGCGCGCCATCAGCCGGCTCAGTTCGCTGCGATTGCGCAGCGCCGAGAGCGCGCCGAGGAACGCGGCCGGGCTCGGACGCGTCACGGCGCCGGCGAGCACCACCGCCGCGGGTTTCCAGCGCTCGAGCAGCGCCAGCCCGCCGGCCACGTCGAGAAGATCGATCGCCGCGTCCGCGCGCATGCGCACGCCCCTGTCCGCGAAGCCCCGGAATGCGATGACGCGGCGCTGGCGGCCGGAGCGGTCGAGGGCTTCGATGAGGATCGTCGGCAGGCCGCCGCCGCCGGCGAGCACGACGACGGGACCCTCGGCCGGCGCCGCCATGCTCAGTCGCCCATCGCTTCGCGCGGCGTCAGGATCGAACGGTCGCCGCCTTCGCGGATGAAGTCGAGGATCTCGCGGACCGTGGCGTGATCGGGGTGATCCGCCTCGACGTCCTCCATGCGCTCCTTGAGCGTGCCTTCGTCGGCGAATAGCAGCCGGTAGGCCCGGCGCAGCTCGTGAATGCTCTCGCGCGAGAACCCGCGCCGGCGCAGGCCGACGATGTTGAGCCCGGCGAGCGCCCCCCGGTTGCCGACGGCCATGCCGTAGGGGATGACGTCCTTCTCGATGGCCGACATGCCGCCGATGAAGGCGTGGGGGCCGATGCGCACGAACTGGTGGATGCCGACGCCGCCGCCGAGAATGGCGAAATCGCCGATATGGCAGTGGCCGGCCAGCATGACGGTGTTCGAAAGCACGACGCTGTTGCCGATGCGGCAATCATGGGCGACATGGGCATAGGCGAGAATGAAACAGCGGTCGCCGATCGTCGTGAGGAAATCTCCCGCCTTCGTGCCCGCGTGGATCGTCACGCTCTCGCGGATGATGCAATCGTCGCCGACGACGACGCGGGTCGGCTCGCCCGCGTATTTCAGGTCCTGGGGCTGGTGCCCGATGGCCGCGAAGGGATAGATTTTCGCCCGTGCGCCGATCGTGGTGTCGCCGGTGACGACCACGTGGCTGAGAAGCTCGCAACCGTCTCCGAGCACGACATGCGGGCCGATGAGGCAGAACGGCCCGATCCTGACGCCTGCGCCGAGTTTCGCGCCGGGCTCGACGATCGCGGTCGGATGGATCTCCGGTGCGCTCATGAAGGGAAGACCAGCATGGCGGAAACCTCGGCCTCGGCGACGTTCTGTCCGTCGACCTTGGCCTCGCCGCGATACCACCACATGTTCCGGCGCTGCGCGATCTTCGTCATGTGGAACTCGACGACATCGCCCGGGACGACCGGGCGGCGGAATTTCGCCTTGTCGATCGTCATGAAATACACCTCTTTCGGCGGGTTGCTGTCGGTGAGCTTGCTGGCGACGCAGATCGCTCCCGCCGTCTGGGCCATGCCCTCGATCAGCAGCACGCCCGGGTAGATCGGACGCGAGGGGAAATGACCGGCGAATTGCGGTTCGTTGAACGACACGTTCTTGATCCCGACGCAGGAATTATCGTGGTCGATGTCGCGTATCTTGTCGATGAGCAGGAAAGGATAGCGGTGCGGAAGATAGCTCAGGACCTTCATGATGTCCGCACTCGTCAGCGTGTCAGCTTCCTCCGACATACCCTGCGCTCCTCAATCCGGCGACTTCTTCGCGCCCTTTTTCGTCAAGCGCCGTCATCATCGGGAGACGGCATGTCGTCTTTGGCGGTTTTCCTGCGCGATGCAAGCGTTTTGAGCGTCGTCATCTCGCGGAACCACTCGCGCACGGGCCGGGCGGGCGTGCCGCCCCAGCGCGCTCCTGCGGGAACGTCGCTGTTGACGTCGCTCGACGCCGCGATCTGCGCGCCGGCGCCGAGGCGCACATGGCCTATCACGCCGACCTGCCCGCCGATAACGACGAAGTCGTCGAGCCGCGTCGAGCCGGAAATTCCGGTCTGGGAGACGATGACGCAGTGGCGGCCGATGGTGACGTTGTGTCCGATCTGCACGAGATTGTCGATTTTCGTGCCCTCGCCGATGACCGTGTCGCGACTGGCGCCCCGGTCTATCGTGGTGTTGGCCCCGATTTCGACGTCGTCCTGGATGATGACCCGGCCGACCTGCGGCACCTTGCGATGCCCGCCCGGCCCCATGGCGAAACCGAAGCCGTCCTGGCCGATGCGTGCGCCCGGATGCACGATGATCCGGTTTCCCAGCATGGCGTTGAGCACGCTGGCGCCCGGGCCGATCGAGCAGTCGCGGCCGATCCGGACATGCGGCCCGATCACGGCGCCTGCGGCGATAACGGCGCCCGCGCCGATCTCCGCATGCGGTCCGATCACCGCGCCCGGATCGACGATCACGCCGTGTTCGAGACGCGCGGAGGGATGAACGATCGCGCCGGGCGATACGCCGCTCGCCCCGAAGGCGGAGCCGGGGCGCATGGCTTCGGGATACAGTCGGGCGAGGACGGAAGCGTAGACGTCGTACGGCCTGTCGAGAACGAAGACGCAGGCCCCCTCGGGCGCGCGGGCGGCATAGCGCCGGGCGACGAGGACGACGCCGGCCTGGGTCGCCGCCAGCGCGTCGGTATATTTCGGGTTGTCCATATAGGACGCGTCCGAAGGACCGGCGGTTTCGAGCGGCGCGGCTCCGGTGAACGCGCGCTCCGGATCGAAGCCTTCAGGAATCGGCCGGGAAGCGAGTTCGGCGATCTCGCGGAGCGAGATCGCCGAACGAATGGGGAAGAAATCGGGATCGGCCATGGCGCGCCCATATTGCGGCGCGCGTTCAGCGCGCCGCTCGGGGGTAAGGCGTCAGAAAGAGGTGCCGCCGGAGAAGCGGAACGCCTGCAGCACGTCGCCCCTCGCCTTGGAGGTCGCCACCGCATAGTCGAAGCGGATCGGACCGAGCGGCGAGCGCCAGATCAGACCGGCGCCGACAGACGAGCGGATCTTGCTCGAATTGTTGACGCTGATCGTCTGCACCACGCCCGTCGCCGGATCGCGGAAGGTGCGCACGCCGTCATAGCCGAACAATGTGCCGGCATCGGCGAAGAGCGCCCCGCGGATGCCGATGGCGCGCGGAAGGATCGGG
This sequence comes from Salinarimonadaceae bacterium, assembly GCA_007693435.1. Taxonomy (GTDB): domain Bacteria; phylum Pseudomonadota; class Alphaproteobacteria; order Rhizobiales; family Beijerinckiaceae; genus Saliniramus. The sequence continues at coordinate 29,084 of REDO01000046.1, forward strand.
ATGTCGAACTGCAATTCCAGCGAGCCGCCGAAATAGGTCGTGCCGCCCAAGGCGTCGCGAGTGACCGCGTCGCGCGGACCGATGCCGCCGTTCTCGAAGCCGCGCACAAGGGACGGACCCATGGCGAAGTGGTCATTGATCCGCAGGTTCCGGCGACCGAAACCGCTGATATGACCGCCCTGCAGGCGGGCGATGCCGACCACGTCCTCGAAAAGCTCGTGGTAGTAGCGCGCGTCGCCTGTGACGCGCAAGAACCGCGAGTCGCCGCCAAGGCCCGCCACTTCCGTCGTGACGGAGGCCGAGACGCCCTGTCGGGGATCCTGGATGTTGTCGAGCGTGTTGTAGGCGAAGGTCAGGCCGACGAGCGAAGTGAGCGTCTTGCCTTCGGCCTCGAGCAGAGCGCGCGACGCAACCGGACGGAAATTGGCCGGAATACGCAGGCGCTGCTCGTAGAGCGAATAGCGCGCCGTGACCGAGAACTCCTCCGTCAGCGGAACCGTGAAGCGCACGGCGCCGCCGGCGGTGCGGTTCTCGTAGCGGGAGAACGTCGTCTGGTCGGTGAACTTCGAGAAGATGTCCACGCCGGCCGCGAGGCGGTAGCCGAGGAAATACGGCTCCGTGAACGAGAAGTCGAAACCGCGCGACTTCTGGCCGAACTGGCCCGCGATGCGCACGGCCTGGCCACGACCGAGGAAGTTCTCCTCCGACAGCGACACTTCGCCGATGAAGCCTTCAGCCGTCGAATAACCGCCGGAAATGCCGAACGAACCAGTCGCCTTGTCCACGACATCGACGTTCACGACGACGCGGTCGGGCGACATGCTCGGCTCGTTGGAGATCTGCACGTTCTCGAAGAAGCCGAGATTGCGCAGACGCCGCTCGGCGCGATCGATCAGAACGCGGTTGTAGGGGTCGCCTTCGCCGAGATCGAGCTCGCGGCGGATGACCTCGTCGCGGGTGCGCGTGTTGCCGCGGATGTTGATCCGCTCGATATAGACGCGCGGCCCTTCCTCGATGACGTAGTTGATGTCGACCAAGCCTTCAGCCATGTTGCGCACGCCCACGGGGCGCGCCTGCGCGAAGGGGTGGCCGCGGCGCGAGGCCTCGGTGGTGAGTTCGAGGAGCGTGCGCTCGACCTCGGTCGAATCGTAGGTGCGGCCCGAGCGCGTCACGACACGGCGCTGAAGATCGGCGGCGTCGATCCCGGGGATGCGCGATTCGACGTTGACGGAGCCGATCTGGTAGCGCGGCCCCTCTTCGATCGCGATCGTGATGACGTACCCGGCCCGCGAATCGTCGAATACGACGTCGGAGGAGAGGATCCGCGCGTCCGCGAAGCCGCGACGCTGGTAATAACGCTGGATCTGGCCGAGATCGGAGGCCAGCCGGTCGGGATCGTAGACGTCCATGTTGTTCAGGATCGTCATGATGCCCGACACGTCGGAGGCCATCACGTCGCGCAGGCGGCGGTCGGAAACCGAGTTGTTGCCGACGAAGTTGATCGCCTTGATGCCGGTGCGCGCGCCCTCGTCGATCGAGAACACGACATCGACGCGGCCGTTCGGCAGATCGACGATGCGCGGCGTGACGCCGGCGAGCGCGCGGCCGGAGCGGCGATAGGCCTCGCGGATGCGCCGCGCGTCCTCTTCGACGGTCGCGGGATTGTATGCGGTGTTGGCGCGCGTCTGCAATTCGGGGCGCAGTCGGTCGCCCTGAAGGCGGCGGTTCCCCTCGAAGGCGACGCGGTTGATGATCTGGTTCTCGGAGACGCGAACGATGATCGAGCCGCCCGAACGGGTCACCCGCACGTCGCGGAAAAGGCCGGTGGCGACGAGGTTGCGCCTGGCTTCGTCCGGGTTCGCGCCGATCACGTAAGAGCGGATCGTATCTGAATCGACGCCGCGATTACCCTCGACGATGACCTGCTGGGCGAAGGCTTCCGAAACGGTGAGCGCGGCGAAGGCCGCCACAAACGCGATCGTCGCCTTCAGCGCCGTGAATGTCCGGCGGGTCTTTTTCATCGACATTTATCAGCCCGTCTCGTTCTGGTGCGCCGCGGGTCGGCCCCGTAGCCGGATGGTTCGCGCGTCGCCATCCAACCGTTCTGGTCTGTCTACGCTTCTACCTAAGTTGCGCCCCGTTGCAACAGCCGAAGTCTCGTCCCTGTGGGGATTTTTGCGACCCGTGGCGTTCGTGTCACGCCAGATGCGTTGCATTTTAAGCAGTTAGGTTAACGATGTCGTTCCAGGTGACGAACAGCATCAGCATCAGCATCAGGGCGAGCCCGATGCGGAATCCGATCTCCTGCGCCTCGTCGCTCAGCGGTCTGCCCCGCACGGCCTCCACCGCGTAGAACATGAGATGGCCCCCGTCGAGCATCGGGATCGGGAACAGGTTGATGAAGCCGATCGACACCGAGAGCAGCGCCGTCAGGCTGATCAGCCCGATCAGGCCGCTGTAGTTGGCGACGTCGCCGGAGACCTGCGCGATGCGGATCGGCCCTGAAAGCTGATCCGCGGATTCGCGGCCTGTCACGAGTTTTCCGAGGTAGTCGAGCGTCCGCTCGATCACGAAATACGTCTCGTAGACCCCCTGCCCCAGGGCCTCGACGGGCCCATATCTGATCGTGCGGATCGCATCGGCGTCGTTGGCGGCCTGCAGGCCGAGCAGGCCGACGCGGTGGCGACCGAAAGGCGTCTCCTGCTCGGTGCGAATCGGCGTGGCGACCAGCGTCACCTGCGCGCCGTCGCGTTCGACCGTGAAGGCGAGCGTGTCTCCCGCCGAGGAGGAGACCAGCCGCTGCAGATCGGAGAATCCGTCGATCGCGCGTCCGTCGATGGCGAGCACGAGGTCGCCCGGCTGGAATCCGGCCGACTCGGCGGCGCTGCCCTCGATCACCGCCTGCACGCGCGGTTCGAGAACCTGTTTTCCGTTGAAATAGGCCAGCCCGGCGAAGATCGCGATGGCCATCAGGAAATTCGCCGCAGGCCCGGCTGCGACGATGGCCGCGCGCTGTCCGACCGACTTGTGGTGGAAACTCTCGGATCGCTCCGTCTCGCTCATCCGGGCGAGTTCTTCGGTGTCGGGCGTGCTCGTGACGTTGAGGTCGCCGGCGAATTTCACGTAGCCGCCGAGCGGGATGACGCAGACCTTCCAGCGCGTGCCGCGCTTGTCGGTCCAACCCAGGAGCTCCGGCCCGAAGCCGATCGAAAAGACCTGAACGCCGACGCCGCACCAGCGCCCGACGAGAAAATGTCCCATCTCATGGACGAAGATCACCACCGCCAGCACGAGAAGGAAAGGCGGCAGGTAGACGACCAGGAGGTCGTAGGTCGAGCCCACCATTACGCCGAAGATTTCCATGACCCGCTCCCGTTACCCTCGTTCAGGAGGCGCGCGCCCGCGCGCTCTCCACCATCTTCCGCGCCACGTTACGCGCCTGCGCGTCCAGCGCCAGCGCCGTCTCGATGTCGGCCGGCGGCGACCGCCATTCGCCGACCATATGCTCGCAAGCCTGCTCGACGGTTACCGCGATGAGAGAAAACCCGATCTCGCCTGCGATGAAAGCGGCGACCGCCACCTCGTTCGCCGCGTTGAGGACCGTCGGCTCCGCGCCGCCCCGCTCCAGCGCCCCGATCGCGAGCGCGAGACAGGGAAAACGCTCAAGATCCGGCTGCTCGAAACTGAGCGCGCCGATAGCGGCGAGATCGAGGCGCGGGGCGTCGAAATCGAGCCTTCCCGTCGCCGGCGCGAGCGCGTTGATGATCGGCACGCGCATATCAGGCGCGCCGAGCCCCGCCGTGATCGAGCCGTCGCGCCAGTAGACCAGCCCGTGCACGATGGATTGGGGATGCACGACGACGTGCAGCCGGTCGGCGCCGACGCCGAACAGGTGGCCGGCCTCGATCAGTTCGAGCCCCTTGTTCATCAGGGTGGCCGAATCGATCGTGATCTTGGCGCCCATCGACCAGTTGGGGTGCTTCAGCGCCTGCGCCGGCGTCGCGGCGGCGATGGCCTGCGCGTTCCATGTGCGGAACGGGCCGCCCGAGGCGGTGAGCGTCAGCGAGACGACATCCTCGATGCGGCCGGCGGCGAGCGCCTGACGCAGGGCGTTGTGCTCCGAATCGACGGGAAGGATCGGCACGCCGAGCGCGCGCGCGCGCGCCATGAAGGCGTCGCCGGCGCTCACGAGGCACTCCTTGTTGGCGAGCGCGATCGCCCGGCCGGGCTTCATGGCGTCGAAGGTGGGCTTGAGGCCGGCGGCGCCCGATATGGCGGCGAGCACAACGTCCGCGTCGCGCGCGACCGCTTCCGCCACGGCTTCCGGCCCCGCGCCGCAAGCGATTCCCGAGCCCGACAGAGCCTCGCGCAGCGCCGCGTGCCTGGAGGCGTCCGACAGCGCCGCGAAGCGCGCGCCGCTCTCGCGGGCCGCCTGCGCGAGCGCCTGCGCGTCGCGCCCGCCGACGAGCGCCGACACGGTGAAGGCGTCGCGGTGGCGCGCCACGACGTCGAGCGTCGAGCGCCCTACGGAGCCTGTCGCCCCGAGAATGGTGATTGCGCGGCTCATCGACACGCCGTTCCAGCTTCTGTCCTCAAGGCGCCCCGCTCCCGATACCGAAGGGCGCGGCGCCAAGCATCATCACGCCGACCAGCAGGCAGACTGCGAAGAAGGCGTCGAGCCGGTCCATCACGCCCCCGTGGCCGGGGATGAGGTGGCTCGAATCCTTGACGTCGAAATGGCGCTTGAGAGCCGATTCGGCCAGATCCCCGATCTGCCCGGCGACCGAGGCCATCGCGGAGAGGGCGGCGAGCGCGCCGAATCCGATCGCCGGTCCCGCGCCGAAAAGGCGGGCGACAAGCCCGATGCAGACGCCGGCGACCACCGCCGCCGCCAGACCGCCTACCGCTCCCGACCAGGTCTTGCCGGGGCTGACGCGGGGCCAGAGCTTCGGGCCGCCGAGCGCGCGCCCGGTGAAATACGCCGCGACGTCCGAACCCCAGACCACGGCGAAGATCCAGAGAATCGCGAAGGCGCCGAGCGCGGGATCGTCGCGCACAATGATCGGAACCACGACGATGACCGCCGCGACGGCGTAGCCGGCGCCGGCCCAGATCCGGTCGCGCTTCGTCATGCTGATCATCACGACGAGCGCCCCGCCCGTCACCACGACCGCGACGAGCGCCACGGGCGGCCACCCGGTCAGATGGGCGAGGACGAAAGTCGTCAGCGCGAGCCCGCCCGCCACGACGCTGGGGATGCGCCGCTCGATCCAGACCATGGCGATCCATTCGAACAGCACCGCGATGGCGGCCGCGAGCCAGAACAGCGCGAAGACGGGGCCGCCCGCCCAGGTCGCCGCGAGCGCGACGGTCACCATCACCACGGCCGAGAGCACGCGTATGCCGGTCTCCGAACGCAGGAGCGCGCGGGCGGAGCTGCGCGTCTCCGCCGGCGGCGGCGTCTCGTCCATCAGGAGGCCTCGCCGGAGCCGAGACCGCCGAACCTGCGCTCGCGGCGCGCGTATTCGGCAAGCGCGGCGTCGAAGACGGAGCGGTCGAAATCAGGCCAGAGTTCCGGCGTGAAGACGAGTTCGGCGTAAGCCGACTGCCAGGTGAGGAAGTTCGAGACGCGCTGTTCGCCGGATGTGCGGATCACGAGATCGGGATCAGGGATGCCGATGGTGTCAAGCGCCTGCGCCATGCGCTCGGGCGTGATGTCCTGTGGCGCGAGTTCGCCCGCCAGCACGCGCTCGGCCAGCCTGCGCGCGGCCCGCGCGATCTCCTGGCGGCCACCGTAATTGAAGGCGACGACGAGGGTGAGGCGCGCGTTGTCGCGGGTGCGCTCTTCCGCTTCGTCGAGCACGGATCGGATGTCGTCCGACAGGCCCTCGCGCTCGCCGATGATGCGGATGCGCACGCCCGCCTCGTGCAGGCGGGCGAGGTCCGAGCGCACGAAGCGCTTGAGCAGCCCCATCAAATCGGAGACCTCCTGATGGGGGCGGCTCCAGTTCTCGGCCGAGAAGGAATAGATGGTGAGGAACTCGATCCCGGATTCGATGGCGAGCCGCACGCAGCGCCGCACCGCCTCGACCCCCTGCCGGTGCCCCTCGATGCGCGGCAGCCCGCGACGCGCCGCCCAGCGGCCGTTGCCGTCCATAATGACGGCGATGTGACGCGGACGAGCGCAAGCGCGCGCTGCGTCGGCGTCGCCGCGCGTCGCCTCCCCTATCGGCGCATCATGCGCGACGGCGAGAGCCGAGGCGCCGGTATCCACTGGCATCGAGCCGCGTCTCCGCTTATCCGCCGGGCGCGCCCGGCCGACCATGCCGGTCTCTTAGACCTGCATGATTTCCTTTTCCTTAGCGGCCACCACCGAGTCGATCTCGGCGACATGCTCGTCCGTGACCTTCTGGACGAGATCGGCCTGCCGCTTCTCGTCATCCTGCCCCATCAGCCCGTCCTTTTCGAGCTTCTTGAGCGTGTCTAGTCCGTCGCGACGCACGTGGCGGACGGCGATGCGCGCGTCTTCCGCGTATTTGTTGGCGACCTTGACCATCTCCTTGCGGCGCTGCTCGTTCATCTCGGGGATGCGCAGCCGGATGACCTGTCCCTCGGTCTGCGGATTGAGGCCGAGATCGCTTTCGCGAATCGCCTTCTCGACGGCGCCGACCAAGCCTCGGTCCCAGACCTGCACTGAAAGGAGACGCGGCTCGGGCACGCTCACGGTCGCGACCTGGTTGATCGGCATCGCCGCGCCGTAGGCGTCGACCTGGATCGGATCGAGCAGGGCGGTGGAGGCGCGCCCGGTGCGCAGGCCACCGAGATCGTTCTTGAGAGAGCTCACAGCTCCCTGCATCCGACGCTTGAGGTCGTCGAGGTTGAACTCCGCGCTCATCGTTCCCCTTTCTGAGAATTCCAGCTTCAGGATGTGGCCAAAGCGCCGTTTACATCAAGGCGCGACGACCGTCGAGGGCGCGGAGCCGTCGAGGATCGCCGTGATCGAGGACGGCGCGTGCAGGCTGCCCACGATGATCGGCAGGCGCCCGTCGCGGGCAAGCGCGAAAGCGGCCGTGTCCATCACCTTGAGATCGCGCGCGATCGCTTCGTCATGCGTGAGGCGCTCGTAGCGCTCGGCGGAGGGATCCTTCTTCGGATCGGCGGAATACACGCCGTCGACCTGCGTCGCCTTGAGCACCGCGTCGCAGCGCAGCTCGGCCGCGCGCAGCACCGCCGAGGTGTCGGTCGTGAAGAACGGGTTGCCCGTGCCACCGGCAAGCACCACGACCTGCCCCTTGGCGAGATAGTGCAGGGCCGGCTGGCGGGCGTAGGTCTCGCAGATCGTCGGCATCGACACCGCCGACATGGTGCGCGCCGAAACGCCCGCCGCGTTAAGAGCCGTCTCGAGGGCGAGGGAATTCATCACCGTGGCGAGCATGCCCATCGAATCGGCGGTGGGCCGGTCGATCCAGCCGGCGGCGCTCATGCGCGCGCCGCGAATGATATTGCCGCCCCCGATGACGAGCGCGATCTCGAAGCCGGCATGGGTCGCCCGGGCGATATCCTCGGCGAGATTGGAGAGCACCTGCGCGTCGAGCCAGAAGCCGTCGGGCGCCTGCAACGCCTCTCCCGACAACTTCACGAGGATGCGTCGGAAGGACATCGTCATCGGAGCACTCCGGGTTTTGGAACGGCGCGGGCGCGCCATAACTTCCCGATAAGCGCGCGCGCCGCAAGGCCCGGTGGCGAAAAATCAGCGTCAAACGAAAACGGGCGCCGCGAATGCGACGCCCGTTCCCGAAACGCGTCATCCGTCGAGGCCGACGGTCAGCCCTTGGCGCCGGCCTGCGCGGCGACTTCGGCGGCGAAATCCGTCTCTTCCTTCTCGATGCCTTCGCCGAGCGCGAAGCGCACGAAGCCGGTGATCGCGACGGGCGCGCCGGCCTTGCCCTCAGCTTCCTTCAGGACCTGCGCGACGGTCTTGGAGGAATCGTGGACGAAGGGCTGGTCGAGCAGAGTGACTTCCTTGAGGAAGGACTTCACGCCGCTCTCGACGATCTTGGCCATGACATGATCGGGCTTGCCGGCGTTCTTCTCGCGAAGAATCGCGGATTCGCGCTCGATCGTGGCCGCGTCGACGCCCGAGGCGTCGATCGCGAGCGGGTTGACGGCGGCGACGTGCATCGCGACCTGACGACCGAGAGTCGCGAGGAATTCCTTGTCGCCCTTCGATTCCATGACGACGAGCACGCCGATCTTGCCGAGCCCCTCGCCGACCGAGTTGTGCAGGTAGGAGGCGACGACGCCGTCATTGGCGGCGAGCTTGACGACTCGGCGCAGCGTCATGTTCTCGCCGATCGTGGCGATCGATTCTTTGACCTTATCGCCGACCGTCACGGATGAGCCGGCGAAGGGGGCCTTCTCGAGAGCCTCGAGCCGGCCATCCGTGCCGAGCGCGGCCTTGGCGGCTTCGCGCACCAGCTCCTGGAACTGCTCGTTGCGGGCGACGAAGTCCGTCTCGGAGTTGATCTCCACGACGGCGGCCTGCGAACCCTCGGCCGCGATGGCGACGAGACCCTCGGCGGCGACTCGGCCGGCCTTCTTGGCGGCCTTGGCGAGCCCCTTGGTGCGCAGCCAGTCGATTGCGGCCTCGATGTCGCCGTTCGTCTCGGTCAGCGCGTTCTTGCAGTCCATCATGCCTGCGCCGGTCTTCTCGCGCAGTTCCTTCACCAGAGCGGCGGAGATATTCGCCATGGCTCGTCCTTTCCTGATCAAAGGGGAGCCCGGCGCAACCTGTGAAGGAGGCCGGGCTGAAAATCGAATCGCGTATGCGCTTTGAACGGCGCCGCAATCATGCGACGCCGTGATGACGGAGGTTCAGACGGCGGCCGCTTCGATGAGCCCGCGAGCCTGCGCGACCCAGCCGTTCTGCGAGATCTTGCCGTTCAGCTTGAGCTGGGCGTCGATGCGCGCGACATCCTCGTCGGTCATGGCGGCGATCTGCCAATAGTGGAAGATGCCGGCCTCGGTGAGGGTGGCCTCGAGCTCGGGGCCGACGCCCGTGAGCTTGCTGAGGTCATCGGGCGCGCCGCGCGGAGCCGCGAGCAGCTCGAAGGCGTCGCCTTGCGTCGATTCGACGAGGGAAACCTCCTCGACGACCGCAGACTCGGCGGGGGCCTCGGCGGGGGCCTCGGCGGCGACGGGGAGTTCCTCGACGACCGGAGCGGCTGAGGCGCCGATATCGACGCCGATATCGCCCTGGCCACGCGAGATGCCGTCAAGCGCGGCGCGCGCGATCAGGTCGCAATACAGCGCGATCGCGCGGGCGGCGTCGTCATTGGCCGGAACGGGATAGGTGATGCCGTCGGGATCGCAGTTCGTGTCGATCACGGCCGCGACCGGAATGCCGAGGCGGCGGGCCTCCTGGATGGCCAGCTGCTCCTTGTTCGTGTCGATCACGAAGATCAGGTCGGGCAGCCCGCCCATGTCCTTGATGCCGCCGAGCGCGCGCTCGAGCTTGTCCTTCTCGCGGGCGAGCATCAGGCGCTCTTTCTTGGTCAGGCCCTGGCCGCCGCCTTCGAGGATCTCGTCGACCTTGCGCAGACGCGAGATCGAGCCGGAAATCGTCTTCCAGTTGGTCAGCATGCCGCCGAGCCAGCGGGCGTTCACGAAATACTGCGCCGAGCGCCGGGCGGCGTCGGAAACGGCGTCCTGCGCCTGACGCTTCGTGCCGACGATCAGCACGCGGCCGCCCTTGGCGACCGTGTCGCTCACGGCCTGCAACGCGCGGTGCAGCAGCGGCACCGTCTGCGCGAGGTCGATGATGTGGATGTTGTTGCGGGTGCCGAAGATGAAGGGGAGCATCTTCGGGTTCCAGCGGTGGGACTGGTGGCCGAAATGCGCGCCAGCTTCGAGAAGCTGTCGCATCGAAAAATCGGGAAGCGCCATGTGTCTACTACTCCGGTTAGGCCTCCGCGGAGCGGTCAGCCGCCCCTGAAGGGGTCGGCCACCGGGCGAACCTCGTCTTTCGACGGGAAGGCTCCGCGTGTGGGATGGGCGGGCGTATACGTGCTGACGGGCGGAAAAGCAAGGGGAAGCAACGCCGCGCCACCTGCGCCCCGCATGCGCCCCGGCCGCGCGTCAGCCTTCGAGCTTCTCGGCGCCGAGCAATTCGATCCCGAAACCCGACAGACCGATGAACGAACGGTTCGAGGTCGAGAGGTTGCGGATCGAGACGACGCCGAGATCGCGCAGGATCTGCGCGCCGAGGCCAACCTCGCGCCAGGTGCGGGTGCGCTCGGCCTCCGCGCCGGTCACGTCCTCCTTGAAGGCGCTCACCGGGACGCCGGCGGCGCCGTCGCGCAGATAGACGAGAACGCCGCGGCCTTCCTGCGCGATCCGCGCCAGCGCGGCGTCGATGCTCGCCCCACCCTCGAAGATGTCGGTGACGACATTGGCGCGGTGAAGCCGCGCCAGCACGTTCGCGCCGTCGCCGACCGCGCCGCGCACGAGCGCGAAATGCTGCACTTCGTCGAAGGGGGTCGAATAGGCGTAGCCGGTCATCTCGCCGTATTTCGTTTCGACCTTGAACGCGCCGAGCCTTTCCACAAGCCGCTCGCGCGCCTGCCGGTAGGCGATGAGATCGGCCACCGACAGGTGCTTGAGCCCGTGCTTCTCGGCGAAGGCGACGATCTGCTCGCCCTTCATGACCGTGCCGTCGTCATTGGCGAGTTCGCAGATCACGCCGACGGTCGGAAGGTTGGCGAGCTTGCACAGATCGACGGCCGCCTCGGTATGGCCCGAGCGCATCAGCACGCCGCCGTCACGGGCGATGAGCGGGAAAATGTGACCCGGGCGCACGAAATCGTCGGCGCCCATATTTCCGTTGGCCAGCGCGCGCACCGTATTGCAGCGCTGCTCGGCCGAGATGCCGGTGGTGAGCCCGTGGCGCACGTCGACGGAGACGGTGAAGGCGGTGCCGAGCGGCGCGTCGTTGGAGGCCACCATCGGATCGAGCCGCAGGCGGCGCGCCTCGGCGCCCGTGATCGGCGCGCAGACGATGCCGCAGGTGTTGCGGATGATGAAGGCCATTTTTTCAGGCGTGCAATGGATGGCGGCGACGACCAGATCGCCTTCGTTCTCGCGGTCGTCGTCATCCGTGACGATGATGATCTCGCCGGCGGCGAAGGCTTCGATGGCTTGGGTGACCGTGTCTGGCATCTTTGTCCTGCTCTTTCCTTTGGCCGATCCGCCTTTGGCCGATCCGGGCCAGGCGCCGCGCGCTCAGCGCCGCTCGCCCATCTGGCCGCGATGCCTGAGATAGTGATCGGCGATGACGCACGCCATCATGGCCTCTCCCACAGGCACCGCGCGAATGCCGACGCAAGGGTCGTGACGGCCCTTGGTGAGGATGTCGGCGGCCTCGTTGTCGCGGGTCACCGTGGCGCGCGGGGTGAGGATCGAGGAGGTCGGTTTGACCGCGAACCGCGCCACGACCGGCTGGCCCGTCGAGAGCCCGCCCAGAACGCCGCCAGCGTTGTTGGAGGAGAAGACCGGCCGTCCGTCGGAGCCGGGCCGCATCTCGTCGGCGTTCTCCTCGCCGGTCAGTTCCGCCGAGGCGAAGCCCGCCCCGATCTCGACGCCCTTCACCGCGTTGATCGACATCAGCGCCGCCGCGAGGTCGCCGTCGAGCTTGCCGTAAACCGGCGCGCCCAGCCCCACCGGCACGCCCTCGGCGACGATCTCGATCACGGCGCCGATGGAGGAGCCCGACTTGCGTATGCCGTCGAGATAGTCGGCGAAAAGCTCGGCCGCCTTCGCATCGGGGCAGAAGAAGGGATTCCGCCTCGCCTCCTCCCAATCCCAGGCGTCGCGATCGATCTTGTGGGGGCCCATCTGCACGAGCGCGCCGCGCACCACGAGGCCGGGGACGATCTTGCGCGCGATCGCGCCGGCGGCGACGCGGGCCGCCGTCTCGCGCGCCGAGGAGCGCCCGCCCCCGCGATAGTCGCGCACGCCGTATTTGGCGTCATAGGTGAAATCGGCGTGCCCGGGACGATACTTGTCGCGGATCTCGGAATAGTCCTTCGAGCGCTGGTCGACATTCTCGATCATCAGCGCGATCGGCGTTCCCGTCGTCACCTGCCCGCCCGTGCGGTCATCCTCGAAGACGCCAGAGAGAATTCGCACGGAATCGGGCTCGCGGCGTTGCGTGGTGAAGCGCGACTGGCCGGGCCGGCGCCGGTCAAGCTCCGCCTGGATCTCCTCCACTGTCAGCGGGATGAGCGGCGGGCAGCCGTCGACGACGCAGCCGAGCGCCGGGCCGTGGCTCTCGCCGAAAGTCGTGACGCGGAAAAGATGGCCGAAGGTATTGTGGGACATGAGCACCGCCGAGTGTGGTCAGCCGGCTGTTTAGAACATGTTCCGGAAGGAGCAAACCGCTTTCGCGCAGAGGAACGCTTGCAAGAAGGACGCGGGCGTCAGACCCCCTGTGTGGCGGCCTCAAGCAGCTTCAGGGCCGCGGCGCGCGCCTCCTGCGTGATCGTGGCGCCCGCGAGCATGCGCGCGATCTCCTCTCGACGCGGCGCGTCCAGGAGCGGCGACACCCGCGTCGCGACACGCTCGTCGCCGGGTATCGGCTCCTTGGCGATGAGGAAATGCCGGCCCGCGCGGGCGGCGACCTGCGGCGCGTGGGTCACGGCCATGACCTGCGTCGCGCGCGCGAGCCGGGCGAGGCGCTGGCCGATCGCGTCCGCCACGGCGCCGCCGACGCCGGTGTCGATTTCGTCGAAGACGAGGGTCGGCGCGGAGCCGCGATCGGCCAGCACCACCTTCATCGCCAGCATGAAGCGCGACAATTCGCCTCCCGACGCGACCTTCATCATCGGCCCCGGACGCGTCCCCGGATTGGTCTGCGCCCAGAATTCGACCCGGTCGAAACCGCTCGAATCGCGGCTCTCCTCATCAACCTCGATCTGCGTGATGAAGCGCGCGCGCTCCAGCTTGAGGGGCGGAAGCTCCTCCTGCACGGCGGCGTCGAGCGCGGCCGCGGCCTTCGCCCGCGCCGCGCTGAGTGCGCGCGCCGCCTCGCGATAGGCGGCGTCGGCCGCCGCGAGCGCCTTCTCCAGCTCCGCGAGCGCCTCCTCGCCGGCGTCGATTTCGGCGACATCCGCCGCGAAACGGTCGCGCAGGGCGCTCAGATCGTCGGGGGCGACGTCGTATTTCCGGCCCGCCGCGCGCAGGGCGAATAGCCGCTCCTCGGCGCTTTCAAGCTCGCGCGGATCGAATTCGGCGCGGCGCTGGGCCTCCTCGATCACGGCCTGCGCCTCGTCGAAAGCGACGAGCAGCGCATCGAGAGCTTTCACGGGCGGTTCGACGAGGGCCGGCGCCTGATCGACGCGCCGCTCCAGACGGCGCAGGGCCGCGGAGATCGAGGGAACGGGCGAGGCCTGTCCGCTAAGGGCGTCGAGCGCGTCGGAAAGCTCTGTCGCGACTTTCTCCGCCTGCATCATCGTCTGGCGACGCTCGGCCAGCTCCGCCTCTTCGCCGGCCATGGGCGCGAGCGTTCCCAGTTCCTCGACCGCGTGACGAAGGTAATCCGCGTCGCGACGCGCGCGCTCGACGCGGGCGCGATGGGCTTCGAGCGCCTTGCGGGCGTCGCGGGCGCCGCCGGCCGCAGCCTCGACCTTCGCAACGAGACCGCCATGGCCGCCGAAAGCGTCGAGAATGGCGCGATGCGTCGCCGGATCGATCATCGCCCGATCGTCGTGCTGGCCGTGGATCTCCACGAGACGGGCGCCGAGCGCGCGAAGGGCCTGAACGCTGACGGGCTGGTCGTTGACGAAGGCGCGCGTGCGCCCGTCCGCCATCTGCATGCGCCGCAGAATCAGGTCGCCGTCGACGTCGATCTCGAATTCCCTCGCGACCCGCCGCGCGGCATGGTCGGGCGCGACGTCGAACACCGCCGTCACCTGCCCCTGCGATTCGCCGTGACGCACCAGCGAACCGTCGCCGCGCCCGCCGAGCGCGAGCGCGAAGGCGTCGAGAAGGATGGATTTTCCCGCGCCGGTCTCGCCGGTCAAAACGCTCAGGCCCCGGTCGAACTGCAGCTCGAGCCGGTCGATCAGGACGATGTCGCGGATCGAGAGCTGGGCCAGCATCGGGCGGGCGACGCGATCAGATGCCGACCGCGCGCACGAAGTCCACGAAGGCGCGGCTGATCCACGAGCCCCGGTTCTCGCGCGGCTCGAGACCGCCGGTCTGGAGGAGGGCGTAGGCGTCGCGGTACCAGGGGCTGTCGGGGAAATTGTGCCCGAGGACGGCCGCCGCCGTCTGCGCCTCGTCGACGATGCCCATCGCGTAATAGGCCTCCGTCAGGCGCGAGAGCGCCTCCTCGACGTGCCGCGTGCGCTGGTAATGCGCGACGACGTTGCGGAAGCGGTTGATCGCGCCGGTATAGTTCCGGCGCTCCAGATAGAAGCGCCCGACCTGCATCTCCGCCCCGGCGAGCTGGTCGTACGCCATATTGAGCTTGGCGCGCGCATCGGCGACGTATTCCGAACGCGGATAACGTTCGATCACCGCCTCGAGCTCGACGATGGCGCGCGCCGTGCGGTCCTGATCGCGCGCGATGTCCGGGATCTGATCGAAATACGATACGCCGATAATGTATTGCGCATACGCCGCCTCGGGCGTGTCGGGATGCCGGCGCAAATACGTCTGGGCGCTCGAGATCGCGTCGTCGAAGGCGCGGGACTCGTATTGGGAATAGGCCTTCATGACGAGGGCGCGGCGCGCCCATTGCGAGGAGGGATACTCCCGCTCGAGGCGTCCGAACGTCTCAACCGCGCCGTTGGAATCGCCCGAGCGCAGTTGCGCGAGGCCCTCGTTGTAGAGCGCCGGCGCAGGCGTCTGTTCAACGAGCTCCATCTCGTACCTCTCGGCGCGATCAAAGGGGTTCAGCGCGCTGACCGTGTCGCAGGCCGCGAGACCGGCGCCAATTCCGACGACGAGCAACGTGCGAGCGGCGCCCACCTTCGCGCTCATAAACGCATTCGCGAAAGACATGCCCCGTGAAACCTCCGAAAAAGAAAACCGCCCCCGACGCGGCGCCGCCGTGGCTGTTTACCTCACGCCGGACGCAGACGCAAAGGCTGATCGACGCATTGGCCCATAGTGAGGCCGCGCGAACCCGGCAAGGCGATTTCAGCCGAGGCTGGAGCCCAGCGCCCTGGCCGCAACGGCGGCGGCGACGCCGGCTTCGCGGCGCGGGGCGGCCTCGACGATCTCATAGTTCGCACGGTCCGAAAACAGAGCTTCGAGGACGGCGAAATTGAGGCGATGACCGCCGCAATAGGCGCGGTAGGCGCCGAGCAGGGGATAACCGGCGAGCGCGAGATCGCCGACCGCGTCGAGCAGCTTGTGGCGGACGAACTCATCCGCGAAGCGCAGCCCTTCGGGATTGACCACGGCCTCGTCCGAGACGGCGACGGTGTTGTCGAGCGAGGCGCCGAGCGCGAAGCCGGCCTTCCACAGGCGCTCGACGTCGTTCATGAAGCCGAAGGTCCGCGCCCGCGCGACTTCGCGGCGGAAGACGTCCGGCCGCAATTCGCAGACGCGGCGCTGGCGGCCGATCACGGCGTTGGGAAAATCGATCTCCACGTCGAGGCGCAGGGGACCGTCGTGCGGAGCCAGCTCGACGAAGGCCCGCCCGGCGGCGGCGCGCACCGCGCGGCGCACGCGCAGGTGACGGCGCGGCGCGTCGCAGGCGACGAGCCCGGCGGCGTCGATCGCCTCGACGAAAGGAGCGGCGCTGCCGTCAAGGATGGGAAGCTCGGAACCGTCCACCTCGACGAGCGCGTTGTCGACGCCGAGGCCGGCGAGCGCAGCCATGAGATGTTCGATGGTCGCGACGGCGCCGGAGTCACGGTCGCCGACCACGGTGCAAAGCTCGGTCGCGGCGACATTGACGTGCCGGGCGTCGATCAGGCGGTCGATGCCGCTGGGAAGGCCGGTGCGAAGGAAGACGACGCCGTGATCCGCGTCCGCCGGATGAATCACCATCCTCACGCTATCGCCGGAATGAACGCCGATGCCGGATACGGCGGCAGGTGAAGCGAGCGTGAACTGGTTCGTATGCTTCATTCGATCCATCCCGGCCGAAGGGGCGGTCCCAGAGAAATTGATCTCCAGTCGCCGAAACTTCGTCCGTATCCTGATGCCCCCGTACAGCTTTCGATCAGAATGATCGCGCCACACGCCCTGTTTTAACCATTGGGGCACCATAATCGTGGCGCCCGTCCCGGCCAAATCACGCTTTCTTTCGGTCTGTTACAAAACACCGAAAATGCGCGCAATCGGCAAGCATCTGAAATCGCTGGACTTTATGACGAACGCCCCGAAGTTGAACTCCGGGGCGTCCTTGCTTCGTGACACGCGCGTCGCCAATCGGCGGCGCGACTCAGGTCGCCTGGCGACGCAGGAAGGCCGGGATTTCCAGCTGCTCGTCGTCGAGGCCGCGCGCCGCCGGAGCCGCCGGGGCCGCCGGCACCGGGCGCCCGTGCGGATCGAGATTGCCGTGGGCCGGACGGTAGGCCTGCGGCGCCTGAGGACGCTTGGCGTATTCCGCATGGCCCGGCGACATCGCGGGCGCCGCCGGACGGACCGGCGCCGGAGCGGCGGCCCGCGGAGCCGGCTCGGCCATGGACTCGGGCCTCGCCATCGGCTCGGGCCTGTGCTCGGACCTGTGCTCGGTCCTGGGATCGGTCCTGGGATCGGACACGGGTCCGGGCTGTGCGGTCGGCTCGCGACGGCCGAAGCCGACGGTCGCAAGGCGCTGGAGCAGGCTGACGCGACGGCCGTCGCTTTCGGCGCGCTCCTGATGCGCGCGGATCTCGGCCTGAGCCGGGATCGGCAGTTCATCGACGCGGGGCATTCTGGGCGCACGAACGGCGCGCTCGGCCTGCGGCGGCAGGAAGGGCGCATCGGGCGACGCATCCGCGACCGACGGCGCTTCGGCCACCGGCGCGGGGCCGGCGAAGACCGGAGCTGGAGCCGGAGCAGGCGTCGCGGCCTCGACCGGAGCGGCCGAAGGAGCGGCGCGCAGCGCGGGCGCCTGGATCGGAGCCGGCGCGCCGGGCTGGGGCGCCGGAGCAGGGGCGGCCTCGGAGACGGGGGCCGTCTCGGTCGGCGCTGCGGTCTGAACCGGGCGAAGCGCCTGCTCCTGCGGGTTCGGGGCGGCATTGACGGGCTTCGCCGGCTCGCGAACCAGCGCCGCGGGCTGTTCGACGAGCGAGCGCTGCGCCGCCGCCTGGGCGGCGCGGGCGCGGGCTTCGGCCCGCAGACGCTCGGCGACTTCGGCGATGCGCTGTTCGGTCGCGGTGACCTCGGCGGCGTCGATCATCGTCTCATGGTCGATGCCCGTCGCGACGACGGAGACGCGAATCACGCCCTCCAGGCTTTCGTCGAAGGTCGCGCCGAGGATGATGTTGGCTTCGCAATCGACTTCTTCGCGGATACGGGTCGCGGCCTCATCGACTTCGTAGAGCGTCAGGTCGGGGCCGCCGGTGATCGAAATCAGGAGACCGCGCGCGCCGCGCATCGACACGTCGTCGAGCAGTGGGTTGGCGATCGCGGCGGCGGCGGCCGTCATGGCGCGGCCTTCGCCGGTAGCCTCGCCGGTGCCCATCATCGCCTTGCCCATCCCGCGCATGATGGCGCGCACGTCGGCGAAGTCGAGGTTGATGAGGCCTTCCTTGACCATCAGGTCGGTGATGCAGGCCACGCCCGAATAGAGCACCTGGTCGGCCATCGCGAACGCGTCGGCGAAGGTCGTTTTCTCGTTTGCGACCCGGAACAGGTTCTGGTTGGGAATGACGATCAGCGTATCGACCGCCTGCTGCAGTTCGAGGATGCCCGCCTCGGCGAGGCGCATGCGCCGCGCGCCTTCGAACTGGAAGGGCTTGGTGACGACGCCGACGGTCAGAATGCCCATCTCGCGCGCAGCGCGGGCGATGACGGGGGCCGCGCCCGTGCCGGTCCCGCCGCCCATGCCGGCGGTGATGAAGGCCATGTGCGCGCCTGCGAGCTGGTCGCGGATCTCGTCGATCACCTCCTCGGCGGCGGCGCAGCCCACTTCGGGCTGCGATCCGGCGCCGAGACCTTCGGTCACGGCGACGCCCATCTGCACGATGCGCTGCGCTTTCGACGAGGTCAGCGCCTGCGCGTCGGTGTTGGCCACGACGAAATCGACGCCCTGAAGCCCCGATTCGATCATGTTGTTGACCGCGTTACCGCCAGCGCCGCCGACGCCGAAGACGGTGATGTGCGGCTTCAGTTCCCGGATGTCCGGAGCTTGCAGACTGATTGCCATGACTTTTGCCCTTTCGGCGCTCTTGCCCATTCGGCCGCAAGCGGCCTTTCCCGAGTTCCGGCGCTTTCGCGCCGCGTTGTTGACCGCCGGCCCCGCCGGGCCGCCGAATTCCTTGCCTTCAAAAACTCTCGCGCAGCCAGCGACCCACCCGCGAGAGGTAGCCGTCGGAGCCCGCGCTCCCGAAACGCCCGCCGTCGCGCATGTCGAAATACTCCTCGTGCGCGATCTGCGGATAGACGAGCAGGCCGGCCGCAGTCGCGAAGGCAGGACCCTTCGCGGCCTCGGGCAGACCCTTGATTCCGAGCGGGCGGCCGATTCTCACCTGCCCCTCCAGAATGCGGCCCGCCTGTTCGAGCAGACCGTTGAGCTGGCTTGCCCCGCCCGTCAGGACGAGGCGACGCCCCGGACGCGCGGCGAATCCCACCGCCGCCAGCCGGTCGCGCGCGAGTTCGAGGATCTCCTCGATCCGCGGCTTGACGATGCGCACGAGCTTCGATTTCGGCATGTGGACGGTCGCGGCGCGATCGTCCTCGTCCAGATGGGGGACCGCGAAGAGATCGCGCTCGTCTGCGGGGCTCGACACGGCGGAGCCGTGCAGTATCTTGAGACGCTCGGCGGCGACGATGCGCGTCGAAAGGCCGCGCGCGATGTCCATGGTGACATGGTGACCGCCCACGGCGAACGAATCGACGTGAACGAGATGTCCGCCCTCGAAAACGGAGATGCCCGTGGTTCCGCCGCCGCAATCGATCACGATCGCGCCCATGTCGATTTCGTCGTCCGCGAGAACCGCGAGGCCGGCCGAATAAGGCGAGGCGACGACGGCCTCGACGCCCAGATGGCAGCGCTCGACGGCCAGCATGAGGTTGCGCGTGGCGGCTGCGGCCGCCGTCACGACATGGAGTTCGACGCCCAGCGTTTCGCCCATCATCCCGGTGGGATCGGCGATATCGGCCAGCCCGTCGAGGACGTAGCCGGTGGGCGTGGCGTGGAGCGCTATGCGGTCGGGATCGACGCCGTCGGTCGCCGCCAGGCGCAGCACCCGCTGGAGTTCCGCTTCGCCGACGGGGCCGCCGCGAACGGGCGTGGTGGCCTCGAAATGCTGGGAGCCGAGCCGCGCGCCCGACAGGCTGAGAATGACGGAGCGGATTTCGACCTTCGCCATGCGCTCGGCCGCGTGGACGGCGTGACGGATCGCGGTCTCCGCCGCGTCGAGATCGACGACGGCGCCGCCCTTGAGCCCCTGCGATCGATGATGCCCGATCCCGACGACGCGCACGACGTGGCTGCGCCGGCGCAGGGTCTCGACGCCTTCCCATGGCTGGAGTTCGGCGACGATGCAGGCGATCTTCGTCGTGCCGATATCGAGGATCGACAGGGTCGCGCCCCTGCGGGCCGAAAGCGGCTTGAGCCGCGGAGTCATGCTGGCGTGGAGGGCGGTCACGTGCGCACCTCCCGGCCACGGACGGGCTTTTTTTCGAGCGCCGCAGCGCGCGCGGCCCAGGCCTCTTCGGTGAGCCGCACGACGACGCGGTCGCTCATGCGCAGGTCGATGGCGATCACGTCCTTCTCGAGCAGGCCGTGGGCTTCCTCGATGACGACGAGGCGGCGCAGCGCGCCGACCGGGTCGGATTCCGGCAACCGCACGTCCATGCCGTTGTCGAGAGTGAGCGTCCAGCGCCGCTCGGCGACGAGCGTGCCCGCCCGGATGCGCTGCATCAACGGACCGGCGGAATTGATGAGCGCGAAATACTCCCTCATTCGCCGGTTGGCGCCCTCGCCCACGACGTGCGGGAGGGTGACGTAGCGCGGATCGGGCCGGAACATGTCGATCACCGCCCCATCCTCGGAAATGACGTAGAGCTCGCCGTCGACCTGCCACAGGGCGAAGGGCTCGCGCTCAACGATCGAAACCACGACGCCATCCGGATAGAGCT
Source organism: Salinarimonadaceae bacterium (assembly GCA_007693435.1). Classification (GTDB taxonomy): domain Bacteria; phylum Pseudomonadota; class Alphaproteobacteria; order Rhizobiales; family Beijerinckiaceae; genus Saliniramus. The sequence continues at coordinate 49,388 of REDO01000046.1, forward strand.
TGCGCACGGATGCGCTCTGAACGAGCGGCAGGGCCTCAAGCCCCTCGCGGGCGATGGCGACGTCGAGGAAAGGCAGCGCCACGATCGGCGAGATCCCGGCGGCCGCGAGGATTTCCCGTTCGCGCAGCTGCGCGAAACCGGAAATCGTCACTTCCTTGATGCCGAAGCCGAGGAGCCGCGCGGCGACGTGATGCGCGGGCCCGTGCTCCTCGAAGAAGGCCTCGATCTGGCCGCCGGCGCTCATCCCGGCGACGGCGACGGCGAGAAAGAACCCGGCGAGCAGACCCGATCCGGCGAATCGCGGCACCTTGCGCGCCAGCCGGTCGATCCCGTTGCGCGGGCGGCGCTGTTCGGGGCTGCGGCGGAAGGGCTTGCCGCCCATGGCGAGCGCGCCGAGGGAGACGGAGGATTTGGCGGAAAACGTCGAGTTCGTCCGGGGGGCTGCTCCGGGAGCATGTACGCCGCCCGAATCACGAGAGGCCGCCGAGCGGCCGCGGATGGGCTGGCCGGCGCCCGCACGCGCGGCCGCTGCCCCGGAAAATCCGGAGCTCAGCGGTTCAGCGAAGCGTCCTCCACCATCCATGTCACCAACTCACCGAACGAGTAGCCCTCATGGGCTGCGATTTCGGGCACCAGACTCGTCTCGGTCATGCCGGGCTGCGTGTTGACTTCGAGAGCGACGAGTTCCCCGGTTCCGCCGGGGCGATCGTCGTATCGAAAATCGGTGCGGCTGACGCCGCGACACCCGAGAGATTGATGCGCCGTTAACGCCAAATGTTGAATGTGTTGGTAAATATTCGGTTTAATTTCTGCCGGAAGGACGTGGATTGACCCACCTTTCGCGTACTTGGCGTCGAAGTCGTAGAAATCCCCGGTCGCGGGCTTGATCTCGATCACGCCGAGCGCCTTCTCGCCCATCACCGCACAGGTCAGTTCGCGGCCCGCGACATAAGGCTCGGCAAGCACTTCGTCGCCATAGGCCCAGTCGTCGCCGTTGAGCTGTTGAGGGGGGTGGGCGCGCTCGTCGCGCACGATGATGACGCCGAAGGACGAGCCCTCCGCGATCGGCTTGACGACATATGGCGGCGGCAGGACGTGGCCGCGCGCGACCTCGAAGCGGTTAACGATTCGCCCGCCCGGAACCGGCACGCCGGCGGCGCGCATGACGTGCTTGGCGAGCGCCTTGTCCATCGCCAGCGCCGAGGCTAGGACGCCGGAATGCGTATACGGGATGCGCAGGAATTCCAGCACGCCCTGGATCTTGCCGTCCTCGCCCATCGGCCCGTGCAGGGCGTTGAAGGCGACGTCGGGGCGAAGCGCCGCGAGTTCGGTCACGACGGAGGGCGTCACGTCGAGGCGGGTGACGCGGTAGCCCTCGCCCTCCAGCGCCTGGGCGCAGGCCGCTCCGCTGCGCAGGCTGACCTCGCGCTCGGACGACCAGCCGCCCATCAGCACCGCCACATGCTTCATCGTAATTCTCCCTTGCGGAGCGACCGGCGGGCCGCGTCCGGCGCGATCCGGCGACGTTTCGTTAACGATGCGGCGCCGAGCGTTTCACGAGGGTAAACGCCTCGTAAAAAAACGAAGGGCCGCCCGGCGGGGGGCGGCCCTCGAAATCCGAAGCGGCTCGGGCGGCCTCAGCCGCGCTGGGCGATCGGCGTGTAGTCGCGCTCGGCGGCGCCGATATAGAGCTGGCGCGGACGGCCGATGCGCTGGGACGGATCCTCGACCATCTCCTTCCACTGGGCGATCCAGCCGACCGTGCGCGCGAGCGCGAAGAGCACGGTGAACATGGTCGTGGGGAAGCCCATCGCCTTCAGCGTGATGCCCGAATAGAAATCGATGTTGGGATAGAGCTTCTTCTCGATGAAATATTCGTCGCGAAGCGCGATCTGTTCGAGCTCCATGGCGATCTCGAGGAGCGGATCGTCCTTGACGCCGAGTTCGTTGAGCACCTCGTGCGTGGTCTTCTGCATGATGCGGGCGCGCGGGTCGTAGTTCTTGTAGACCCGGTGGCCGAAGCCCATCAGCCGGAACGGGTCGTTCTTGTCCTTGGCCTTTGCGACGTATTCCGAGACGCGATCCGGCGTGCCGATCTCCTCGAGCATCTTCAGCGCCGCCTCGTTCGCGCCGCCATGGGCGGGGCCCCAGAGGCAGGCGATGCCCGCGGAAATGCAGGCGAACGGGTTGGCGCCCGAGGAGCCCGCGAGGCGAACCGTCGAGGTCGAGGCGTTTTGCTCGTGATCGGCGTGCAGGATGAAGATGCGGTCGAGGGCGCGCGAGAGGATCGGATTGACCTCATAATCCTCGCAGGGCACGGCAAAGCACATGCGCAGGAAGTTCGATGCGTAATCGAGTTCGTTCTTCGGATAGACGAAGGGCTGGCCGATCGAGTACTTGAAAGCCATCGCGGCAAGCGTCGGCATCTTCGCGATCATGCGCATCGAGGCGATCATGCGCTGCTGCGGATCGGAGATGTCGGTCGAGTCATGATAGAAGGCCGAAAGGGCGCCCGTGACGGCGACCATGATCGCCATCGGATGCGCGTCGCGGCGAAAGCCGAGGAAGAAGCGGTTCATCTGGTCGTGCACCATCGTGTGGCGCGTGACGCGATAATCGAAATCCGCCTTCTGCGAGGCCGTCGGCAACTCGCCGTAAAGCAGCAGGTAGCACGTCTCTAGGAAGTCGCCGTGCTCGGCGAGCTGCTCGATCGGATAGCCGCGATAGAGCAGAATGCCCTCATCGCCGTCGATGTAGGTGATGCTGGATTCGCAGCTGGCCGTGGAGGTGAAGCCCGGATCGTAGGTGAAGGCGCCCGTCTGGCCGTAGAGTTTCGAGATGTCGATGACGCTCGGGCCGATCGTTCCCGCCTTGACGGGGAGCGCGACGTCCTTGCCGTCGAAGTTGAGCGTGCTTTCCTTGCCATCCATGATCCTGGCCCTTTCGTTATTGAGCGCGCGTCTGGAGAAAAAGCGCCCGGCCCGCGAGGCCGGCTGCTTTTCCCCCTGTCGCGCGCCGATGAAGAGGTCGCGACTGCGTATCCGATCCCCCGGCCATATTCAAGCCGGCGGCCCCGCGCGTGGGCCCTTGCGCCTTGTGGGCGGGGCTTTGGGCCTTGTGGGCGGGGGCGTGCCGCAACGTCGGGAGGCGGGCCTCAACCCGCCTCGATCGCCTGGTCGGCGAGACGCGCGAGGCATTCCTCGCGGCCGAGCACCACCATCACGTCGAACAGCCCCGGCGAGGTCGCCTTGCCGGTCAGCGCGGCTCGAAGCGGCTGGGCGATCTGGCCGAGCTTGACCTGCGTCTCCTCCGCATAGGCGCGCACCGCCGCTTCGGTCGCCTCGGCCGTCCATTCGGAGAGCGCGGCGAGGCGCGGCGACGCGGCCGCAATGCGCGCGCGCGCCTCGGAATCGAGAATCTTCGCCGCCTTCTCGTCCAGCGCGAGCGGGCGCGGCGCGTAGAGGTAGGAGGCGGAATCGAGGAGTTCGACGAGGTTCTTGGCGCGCTCCTTCAGCCCCGGCATCGCGGCCAGGAAGCACGCGCGCAGCGCCTCGTCGAGCGGCGCGGAGAGGCCGCGCTGGGCGCCGATCTCCGGCAGGATCGTCTCCAGCGCGTCGAGCAGGCGCGCGTCGCTCGCCTGGCGCATGTAATGCCCGTTGACGTTCTCGAGCTTGGCGAAATCGAAGCGCGCCGGCGAGCGGCCGATCTGCGGCAGATCGAAGGTCTCGACCATCTCCTGCGTCGAGAAGATCTCCTGATCGCCGTGGCTCCAGCCGAGCCGGACGAGGTAATTTCGCAAAGCCTCCGGCAGATAGCCCATGGCGCGGTAGGAATCGACGCCCAGCGCCCCGTGGCGCTTCGAGAGCTTGGCGCCGTCGGAGCCGTGGATCAGCGGAATGTGGGCCATCACGGGCACGTCCCAGCCGAGCGCCTCGTAGATCTGCGTCTGGCGGGCGGCGTTGGTGAGATGGTCGTCGCCGCGAATGACGTGGGTGACGCCCATGTCGTGATCATCGACGACGACGGCGAGCATGTAGGTCGGGTTGCCGTCGGAGCGCAGGAGCACGAGATCGTCGAGGTTCTCGTTCTGCCAGACGACGCGGCCCTGCACCTGATCCTCGACCACTGTCTCGCCGTCGAGCGGCGCCTTGAGGCGCACCACGGGCTTCACGCCGGCGGGCGCTTCGGAGGGATCACGATCGCGCCAGCGGCCATCGTAGCGCATGGGGCGGCCCTCCGCGCGGGCGCGCTCGCGCATCTCGGTCAGCTCGTCCTGCGACGCGTAGCAGTGATAGGCCTTGCCGGCGGCGAGCATCTGCTGCGCGACCTCGCGGTGGCGCTCGGCGCGGGCGAACTGGTGGACCACGTCGCCCGTCCAGTCGATGCCCAGCCAGGAGAGCCCGTCGAGGATCGCGGCGATGGCCTCGTCCGTCGAGCGCTCGCGGTCGGTATCCTCGATGCGCAGCAGCATCACGCCGCCGAAGCGCTTTGCGTAGAGCCAGTTGAACAGGGCCGTGCGCGCGCCGCCGATATGGAGAAAGCCCGTGGGCGAAGGAGCGAAGCGGGTGACGACCTTGTTCGACATGGATGACGGCTCTCGGCTGGGTTGACGGCGGCTCAGGCGGATCGCGTCTTCGCTCCCGCCGCGCCCGTCTAGAGCAAAACGGGCCGGGATGGAACGGGCGCGGCGCGCCTCACTCCTCCAGCGCCGCCCCGATCTTGAGCCATTCTTCTTCTGCGCGGGCGAGCGCGCCCGCCGCCTCGCCGCGCATGCGCGACAATTCGGCCGCCTTCTGCGGATCGCGCCGGAAGGCCTCGCCGTCGCCGATGGCCGCGTCGATTTTGGCGAGGAGGCCGGTGAACTTCTCGATCCGCGCTTCGACCACGCCGAGCTTCTGGCGCAGGGGCGCCTGCTTCGCGCGCTTCTCGGCGGCGGATTTGCGATCGTCGTCGCGCGAATTCCTGTCGTCGCGATCAGCCTCGCCCTCGTCGCGCCGAGGGGCGATTGAGCCGGTGAGGACGAGTTTGCGGTAATCGTCCATGTCGCCGTCGAAGGGCGCCACCCTGCCGTCGCCGATCAGCCAGAGCCGGTCGGCGCAGGCCTCGACGAGGAATCGGTCGTGGCTGACGATGATGACGGCGCCGGTGAACGCGTTGATCGCCTCGACGAGCGCCTGCCGGCTGTCGATGTCGAGATGGTTCGTCGGCTCGTCGAGGATGAGAAGATGCGGACCCTCGAAGGCCGCGAGCCCCATCAGCAAGCGCGCCTTTTCGCCGCCGGAGAGCTTGGAGATCTTCGTTTCAGCTTTCGCGCCGGGAAAGCCGAAGCGGGCGCAGCGCGAGCGGATGCGCGCCTCCGGCTGGCCCGCCATGCGCTCGGCGACGTGGTCGTAGGGCGTCGCCTCAAGCCGCAATTCGTCGAGTTGATGCTGGGCGAAATAGGCGACTTTCATCCGCGAGGAGGCCTTCATCTCCCCCTTCATCGGCGCGAGCCGCCCGCCGATCAGCTTGCAGAAGGTCGACTTGCCGTTGCCGTTCGAGCCCAGCAGCGCGATGCGGTCGTCGGGCAGGATTGAGAGGTTGATGCGGTCGAGAACCGGCGTCTCGCCGTAACCTGCCGCGGCGCCCTCCAGGGCGATGAGCGGGGGCGCGAGCTCCTTTGCGGGGCTCGGCAGGTCGAAAGCGAGCGTATGCTCGTCGGTGATCGTGGCGATCGCCTCCATCTTCTCCAGCCGCTTGAGGCGAGACTGGGCCTGCCGTGCCTTCGTCGCCTTGGCGCGGAACCGGTCGACGAAGCTCTGGAGATGCTTGCGTTCGAGATCCTGCTTGGCCGCCGCCTTGGAGGCGAGCATCTGCTTCTCCGCCCGCTGGCGGGCAAACGACGTGTAGCCGCCGCGATAGATCGTGAGCTTGCCCTGGTCGAGATGCAGGATGTGATCGACGCAGGTGTCGAGCAGATCCCGGTCGTGGCTGATGATGAGGACCGTGTGCGGATAGCGCGCGAGGTAATCGTAGAGCCAGATCGTGCCTTCGATGTCGAGATAGTTCGTCGGCTCGTCGAGGAGCAGAAGATCGGGTTCGGAGAAGAGCACGGCGGCGAGCGCGACGCGCATCCGCCAGCCGCCCGAGAAATCCGAGCAGGGGCGAGCCTGCGCCTGCGTGTCGAAACCGAGCCCGTGCAGGATCGCCGCCGCCCGCGCCGGCGCCGAATGGGCGCCGATATCCGTAAGCCGCGTCTCGATTTCGGCCCGGCGCATGCCGTCCGCCCCCTCCGCCTCGGCCATAAGCCGCGAGCGCTCGAGATCGGCGGCGAGCACCACCTCGATCAGGCTCTCGGGGCCGCCGGGCGCCTCCTGCGCGACGGTGCCGATGCGCCGGCCCTTGGGCATGCCGACGATCCCGCCCTCGGGCGATATCTCGCCGAGCAGGATGCGAAACAGCGTCGTCTTGCCCGAGCCGTTGCGCCCGACGATGCCAACCCGCGCCCCGTCGGGGATTGCGAATGAGGCCTCATCGAGCAGAACGCGGGCGCCGATGCGGTAAGTGAGATCGTTGACGTGAAGCATGAGGGCGTTGTGAAGCGCGCCGGCGTCTTTTTCAAGCGGCGTTCCGGCGCCGAAATTTAGCCGGATTTCAGCCACGCCCCCGCCAGACTGGGCAGCGATTCAGGATTCGTCGCCAATCAGGTGATTCGCCAAGGTAAATCACGAAACCATGTTCCCCCGGTTCAAGAGCGCCCTTCATTCCCGCTTCTGCTCGTCCTGTCCGTTCCTCGCCACGTTCGCGCTGGTGACGGGGATTGCGGCGGCGCTCGCCGTGGCCGGCCTGCCCCTCGCATCCTCGCCTGCCAAGCCCCTTCCGACCTTCGAAACGTGGCTCGAAACGACCGCCCCCGGCCATGGCGCCGACTTCGCCGCAACGATGCGGGGCGGCCTTCCGGTTGAAATTATCCTCCGTTAGGCGCATGAAGGCCGCGCGTCGCCGAGGTCGCGGCGCGTGTGGACAATGTCCGGAAAGCAGTCATGTCAGCCAAGGCTAACCCGCCGCGCGTTGCGGTGATCGGATGCGGGGCCTGGGGCCGCAACATCGTGCGTTGCTTCGCCAATCTCGGCGCGCTCGAAGCGATAGCCGACAACAACGGCGGCAATGTCGCGCCGCTCGTCGACGCCCATGGCTGCCGCGTGCTCGACGCCGACGGGGTCATCGCGGATCCCGCGATCGAGGCGATCGCCATCGCCACGCCCCCCTCAAGCCATATGGATCTCGCGCTTCGCGCCATCGCCGCCGGCAAGCACGTCCTCATCGAAAAGCCCACCACGCTCGATTACGGACAGACCGTGCGCATCGTCGAGGCGGCCCGCGCGGCGGGGCGCGTGATGATGACGGGGCATATCCTCCAGTTCCACCCGGGCTACCTCAAACTTCGGGAAATCGTGCGCTCGGGCGCGCTCGGCGCGGTGCGGCGCATCAACGCGAACCGCCTCAATCTCGGCGCCGTGCGCCGGGAGGAGAGCGCCCTGTGGTGCCTCGCGCCCCACGACGTGTCGATGGCGCTCGGCCTCGTCGACGGCGCGCCGATATCGGTCGAGGCCTTCGGCGAGGGGCTCCTGCGGCCCGATATCGCCGACGCCGTGACGATGCGCCTGAGGTTCCCGAAGGGCGAGCAGGCGATGATCCACGTCTCCTGGCTGCATCCTTACAAGGAGCACCGCCTGAGCGTGATCGGCTCGACCGCGATGGCCGTGTTCGACGACGTGCAGCCGTGGGAGACGAAGGTGCAGCTCTATCCGCACCGGGTCTCGCTCGACGGCGACGCGCCGCAGGTGACGCGCGGCGAGCCGGTCCCAGTCGCGATCGAACCGGGCGAGCCGCTTCTCGCCGAATGCGCGCATTTCCTGGAGCGCATCCGCGACGGCGCGGAGCCCGCCACCGGGCCGATCGAATCGCTTGCCGTAATGGATGTGCTGACGCGCGCCGAGCGGGCCATGAACCTCGGGACGGAGCATCTGTCCGCAGCGCAATAGGCGCCGGTCCCGGCCGTCAGTGGCCGCCCTGCGACATCCGCGCGTCGCGCGGCGCGTTGAGGATCTCGTCGAGGCTTTCGGCGATGTGGCGCGCCTCGTCGTCGCGCAGGCGCAGCAGGAACGGCGGCAGCGAACCCGCCTGCAGCGCGATCACGGCGTGCCCTTCTTCGTCGAGGCCGATATCGATCGTCGACGAGGTGACGTCGACGAGTTCTCCCTCGATCTCCTCGCCCTCCTCGACTTCGTCGGCGAGCTGGCGCACCAGCTCTTCCGCAAGCTCATCCTCGTCGAAAGCGTCGCCCCCGAGCTCGGCGTCGAGCCCCTCGTCAACGCTTTCGTCGTCCAGCACTTCAAGCAGCCGCGAGAGGGCGACGACGAGAGTCTTCGCCGCGCCGGCGTCCATGAGGACCGCGGTAGCCTGATCGTCCTTTTGGAAGGACAGTTGGATCTTGCCGTCTTCGACGGAGAGAGAGATTCCGGCCATGCCTGTCTTTCGCACGAATGCAGGTATATGGGAACGGCGTCGCAGCATTTCGACCCCGCTTCGCGCGCAGCGCCTAGGCACGAGGCCGCGCGTGCTCTAACGTCGCGCCGCGCGGGCCGAAATTTCGCGGCTTTCGTGAACTTTCGGGGTTGTGGTGATCTTTATGGGATGCGCGCGCGTATCTCGGCGGAGTCCGGCTCGGTGACGCGACAGACGATCAGGCCGGTTTTCGACGAGAGAGCATAATGAAAAATCCGGACGGCCATTTCCCGCCCAGCGCACTGCGCGAAGACAGCTCCAACGATCTCGAGGAAGGCCATGGCGAACGCGTAGCGATAATCGGCGCGGGTCCGGGCGGCCTCGCCGCCGCTATGCTGCTCGCCCGCGCCGGCCTGCGCGTCACCGTTTACGAGCGCGACGCTGTCGTTGGCGGACGCACCCGCACCATGACCGCACCGGGCGGTTACCGCTTCGATATCGGGCCGACGTTCTTCCTCTATCCGCGCGTGCTGAACGAGATCTTCGAGGCATGCGGCGAGCGGCTGGAAGATCATGTCGAACTGCGCAAGCTGGACCCGCAATACCACGTGATTTTCGAAGGCGGCGGCGAAGTGCGCGCGACGCCTGATCTCAAGCGCCTCGCGACCGAGATCGCACGGTTCGCGCCGGCGGATGCGGCCAATATCGAACGCTTCTTCGCCGACAACCGCCGCAAGCTCGAACTCTTCCGCCCGATTCTGGAGCGTCCCTTCGGCAGCCGTAGGGACGTGCTCAGCCCCGCCATGTGGCAGGCGCTGCCGATGTTGAGGCCGTTGTCGAGCGTCGACAAGGACCTGCGGCGCTACTTCGCCGACGCGCGCACCCGTCTCGCCTTCTCCTTCCAGTCGAAATATCTGGGCATGTCGCCCTTCCAGTGCCCGAGCCTTTTCACGATCCTGTCCTTCCTCGAATACGAGCACGGCGTGTTCCATCCCATGGGCGGCTGCGGAGCGGTGTCCGAGGCGATGGCTGCGGCCGCGCGCAGGCTCGGCGCCGACATCCGGCTTAGCGCGGACGTTCAGCGCGTCGTCTACGAGGGCGATCGCGCCGTCGGCGTCGAAGTCGGCGGCGAGTTCCACCGCACGGACGCCGTCGTCGTCAACGGCGATTTCGGCCACGCGGCGCGCAAGCTGATCCCCGAGCGGCATCGCCCGCGCTGGCGCGACGCGAAGATCGACAAGGCGCGCATCTCCTGCTCGACCTTCATGATGTATCTGGGAATCGAGGGCGACGTCGGCGACCTCGAGCATCACACGATCGTTCTCGCCAAGGACTACGAGCGCAATATCCGCGACATTTCCGAAAACCGCATCCCGAAGGATTTCTCCTTCTACGTCCAGCATCCGGGCCGCACGGACCCCTCGATGGCGCCTGCCGGCCACACCAGCCTCTACGTGCTCGTGCCCGTGCCGAACCTGCGCTCGGGGACCGACTGGACATCGTTCGCGCCGCAATTCCGGGCGCTGACGCTGGAGCGGCTGAAGTCGCTCGGTCTCTCCGATCTCGAAAGCCGCATCCGCTACGAGCGCGTGATCACGCCGGCGGGCTGGCGCGACGATTTCGGCGTCAACGAGGGCGCGACCTTCAATCTTGCGCACGACCTGCGCCAGATGCTCTATTTCCGCCCGCACAACCGCTTCGGCGGAGGCGTCTATCTCGTCGGCGGCGGCACGCATCCGGGCTCGGGCCTGCCGGTGATCTACGAAGGCGCCCGCATCAGCGCGAAGCTGGTGCTGGACGACCTCGCCGAGCGGCGCGGTCGCGTTAAGCGAATAGCGAGGGCGGCGGCGGAATGAGACATGTCACGGCGATACGCGTCGCTTGCCTCGCCATCGGACTGATCGTCGCAGGCGCCGCCTCGGCGCAGAACGTGACGCTGACGGTGCGGGTGAGCGACGTCGAATCGAACGAGGGTCAGGTCTATGTCGGCCTTTGCGACCGTGGCCTGGCGGAGAGCGAATGCCTCGGCGGGCGCTTCCAGCCGGCGCGCCGGGGCGAGATGACCTTCGTCTTCGAGAACATTCCGGCCGGCGTCTACGCGGTCGCCGCCTATCACGACGTGAACGGGAACGGCGTGCTGGACACGAATTTTCTCGGCATTCCTCGCGAGCCTTACGGGTTCTCCAACGACGCCGGCCGCCGGGGGCCGCCCAATTTCAACAGCGCTCAGGTTCCCGTGAACCCGCCGCGCGCGACGATCAACGTCCGCCTCGACCGCTTTCGGTTCGGGGGCTGATACAGTGAGACGAATGAGGAGCGCGTCGTGAGTGGTTCGACGAAGAAGGTCGCCGTCATCGGCGGTGGTCTGGGCGGTCTGGCGGCGGCCTGCGTGCTCGGAGCGCGGGGGCACGAGGTGACCCTGTTCGACAAGAACGACTGGGTCGGCGGCAAGGCGGCGGTGTTCTCCGAGGGCGGCTTCCGCTTCGACATGGGCCCGACGATCCTGACCGTGCCGCGGGTGCTGGAGCGCATCTTCGCCGAGGCGGACCGCGACATGTCCGACTATCTCGACCTGCGCCGCCTCGATCCGCAATGGCGCTGCTTCTTCGAGGGCGGGGCGAGCGTCGATCTCGTCGAGAACGTCGACGCCATGGCCGCCGACATGGACCGCTTCGCGCCGGGAGTCGGCGCCGGCGAGGGCTACAAGAAGTTCCAGCGCATGTCCGAGCACCTGCACGGCGTCTCCGAGCGCTTCTTCTTCTGGAAGGCGGTCGAGGATCTGTTCGACACGATCAACGTGCGCGCCAACCTCAATCCCACGACGCTGCGCGATGTGATGAGCCTGCGCATGGGCCAGACCGTCGCCGGCACGATCCGTTCCCACGTCAAGGACGAGCGCCTGTCGCAGATGCTCGACCACTTCACGCAATATGTCGGCTCGAACCCCTACGGCTCGCCGGCGGTGCTGTGCGCCATCGCGCATATGCAGTCGGCCGACGGCGTCTGGTACCCGATGGGCGGCACGCGCTCCGTCGCGGAGGCGCTGGCGAAGCTCGCCGGCGAGCTCGGCGCGAAGCTGCGCCCCTCCACCGACATCGTCGGGCTGGACATCCGCAACGGCCGCGTCGGCGGCGTCAGGACGGCCTCGGGCGACACCGAGACCTTCGAGGCCGTCGTCTCGAACATGGATTCGATCCGCACCTATCGCGAACTCGTCGGCGGCGAGACGGGCGCGCGCTACGACCGCAAGGGCTTCGAGCCGGCCTGCTCGGGCGTCGTGCTCTATCTCGGCCTGAACAAGCGCTACGACCACATCCTGCACCACGACTTCGTCTTCTCGCGCGATGCGCATGAGGAGTTCGACTACATCTACAAGCGCGGCGAGCCGGCGCCCGATCCGACCGCCTATCTCTGCGCGCCCTCTTTCACCGATCCGTCGGTGGCGCCGGAAGGCGGCGAGGCGCTCTATGTGCTCGTCCACACGCCGTATCTGCGCCCGCACCATGATTGGTCGAAGATGTTTCCGACCTATCGCCAGACCATCCTCGACAAGCTCAAGCGCACCGCCGGCATGGAGGATATCGAGGAGCGCATCGTCGTCGAGCGCCACCTCACGCCGCAGGATATCCACGAGCGCTACAAGGTGCTCAACGGCGCGATCTACGGGCTGGCGAGCCACGGCCGCTTCCTCGGCGCCTTCAAGCCGGGCAACCGCTCGCGCGACGTGCAGGGTCTTTATCTCGCGGGCGGCGCGGCCCATCCGGGGCCGGGCATGCCGATGGTCATGATGTCCGGCTGGATCGCGGCCGACGCGCTCGATCAGGACGCCCGCGGCGACGGGCTCAAGCGCGCCTCGTGACCGGGGCCAATGGGGGATGAAACCGGGGGTGGAAGTGGGCAAGGACACGACACGCGCAGCGACGCTGGAGCGCATCGCCGCACGGCTCCCGGCGGGCGAGCGTCCGACGCTGCGCCGAAAGGCGCGCGTTTTCGGCTTCTTCTCCCGCTATTTCCATCGCTATTTCCGCCGCCACATGAACGCGCTCCGACTCGCCCGCTGGGGCGAGCCCGTCATTCCCGAAGGCGCGGGGCCGATCGTTCTCTACACAACCCACCCGGCCTGGTGGGACGCGGCGGTCTATATCCTGCTCGCCGACAAGCATTTCGCGAATTTCGCGAATTTCGCGCCGATCGACGCCGAGATGCTGAAGAAATACGGCTTCTTCGGGCGCATGGGCGCTTACGGCGTCGATCTGGAGAGCCCGCGCGGCGCCGCCGACTTCCTCGCCGCGAGCGCCGATATCCTCGCCCGCGAGGACAGCGCGATTTGGGTCGCCGCGCAGGGGCGCTTCATGGACGTTCGCGCCCGCCCGCTCGACCTGCGGCCGGGGATCGCGCGCCTCGCCGAGCTCGCGCCGCACGCGGTCTTCATCCCGCTCGCCATCGAATACGCGTTCTGGGAGCAGCGCGGCGGTGAGGCTTTCGTCGCCTATGGCGAGCCGATACGTGGCGAGGATCTCGCCGCGATGGAGCGCGAGGATCGGCGTCTCCATCTCGAGAACAAGCTCACGGCGATCGCCGACCGGCTCAGCGCGGACGTGATCTCCCGCGAACCGGAGCGTTTCGTCTCCCTGCTCGAAGGCGAGGCCGGCGTCGGCGGCGTGTTCGACCTCTTCAAGCGCCTCGTCGCGATGTTGCGCGGCAAGCGCTATGATCCAGCACACGGAAAGCGCGATTCATGACCCTTCTGGCCACTATCGCGTTCTGGCTCGCCGCCTTCGCCGCTGTCATGGGGGCGATGAACCTGCTCCTCATGCGCACGCCGCGCAACCGCGCGGTCGCTGACGGAACGCTGGTCTCGATCCTTATCCCCGCCCGCAACGAGGAGGCCAATATCCGCACTGCGCTGGAAAGCGCCGTGTCGAGCCTCGGCGTTCCGATCGAGATCGTCGTCATGGACGACGGCTCGACCGACGCGACGGCGGCGATCGTCGCGGAATTCGCCGCGCGCGATCCGCGCGTGCGCCTCGAGCAGGCCCCGTCCCTGCCCGCCGGCTGGACCGGCAAGGTCCATGCCTGCCAGCGCCTCGCGGACGCCGCGCGCGGGACGCATCTGCTCTTCATCGACGCCGACGTGCGCCTCTCCCCCGATTGCGCCGCGAGCCTCGCCGCCCATGTTCAGGCGAAGGGCCTCGCCATGGCGAGCGGCGTGCCGCGCCAGATCACGCGCAGTTTCGGCGAAATCCTCACCGTGCCGATGATCAACTTCCTGATGCTCGGCTACCTGCCGGTGCTCGGCATGCGGCTTTCCCCCCTGCCCGGCTTCGGCGCGGCATGCGGTCAGCTCGTCATGGTCGAGCGCGGCGCCTATGACGCGATCGGCGGGCACGGCGCGATCCGCGACAGGCTGCACGACGGCATCCAGCTCGCCCGCCGCTTCCGCAGCGAGGGCCGCATGACCGACGTGGTCGCCGGCCACGACCTCGCCTCCTGCCGCATGTATCGCGATTTCGACGAGGCCTGGGACGGCTTCATCAAGAACGCGCATGAGGGCATGGCGACGCCGGCGCAATTGCCGGTCTGGACGGTGTTGCTCGGCGGCGGCCACGTGCTGCCGTTCCTGCTCGCCCCGTTCGCGCTGTTCGGGCTCGCGCCCGCGACGACGGTGTTCGGCGCGATCGCGCTCTCGCTGGCCCTGCGCGCCGCGATCACTTTGCGCACGCGCGAAAGCCTTCTCGCAATCCCCCTGCACCCCTTCAGCGTCGTCGTCGCGCTGGCGATCCAGTGGTCCTCGCTCATGCGCGCGCGGCGCGGCCGGCCGGCCGGCTGGAAGGGGCGCGTCTATCCGGCGGAGTGAGGCGATGGGCCGGAGCGCCGCTCTGGAGGCAGACGCGCCGGCCGCGGGCAAGACGCATCGCGACGAGGATTTCCCCGTCGCCAGCCTGTTCATCGCGAAGCCTCTGCGCGGCGCGGTCCTCGCCTTTTACCGCTATGTGCGCGCCGCCGACGATGTAGCCGATGACGGGCGCCTCTCGCCCGACGAAAAGCTCGGCCGGCTCGACGCGATGGAGCGCGCGCTTCTCGACGAGGGCACGCACGATCCGCTCGCCTCGGCGCTTCGGCGCGCGGATGCGAAGCACGGCGCAGGCATCGCCGAAGGGCGGCTTCTGCTCGACGCGTTCCGGCAGGACGCCGCCAAGACGCGCTACGCCGACTGGGCCGAACTGATGGATTACTGCCGGCGCTCGGCCGATCCCGTGGGGCGCTTTCTGCTGCGCCTCCACGGCGAGGACGAGGCCGCCTTTCCCGCCGCCGACGCGCTGTGCTCGGCGCTCCAGATCCTCAACCACCTCCAGGATCTCGGAAAAGACCGCGCGGACCTCGGCCGCGTCTATCTGCCCGAGCCCTGGATGGCGCTCGCGGGCGGCGAGGAGGCCTTCTTCGATCCGGCGAACGGGGCGCGCCGCAGGGCCGTGCTCGACGCGGCGCTCGACCGCGTGGACCAGTTCGTCGACGCGGCGTGCGATCTGCCCATGATGCTGGCGAGCCCGCGCCTCGCGGCGCAAAGCGCCATGACGATCGCGACCGCCGAACGCCTTGCGCAGAAGCTGCGCCGCGCTGACCCGATCACGGCGCGCGTCCGCCTCGGCAAGGCGGATTTCGCCGCAGCCTTCGCCGCCGCCCTCGCCGGGCTTCCCCGCCGCAGGCGCGACCCGGCGCCCGGCGTGACCGCGCGGATCGTACGCGGTTCGGGCTCCTCCTTCCGGCTCGGCATGGCCTCCCTCGACGGCGAGCGCCGGCGCGCCATCCACGCGCTCTACGCCTATTGCCGCGTCATCGACGACATCGCCGACGGCCTCGCGCCCGCGCCCGAAAAGCGCGCCTTCCTCGACGCCTGGCGGCGCGAGATCGAGGCGCTGCCGCACGCCCCCGCCTCGCCGCTCGGCCGCGAGCTCGCCCGCGCCATGCGCGCGCACGATCTGCCCCCCGAGGAATTCCACGCGCTGCTCGACGGCATGGAGACGGACGCCTGCGAGCGCCTGCGCATCCCCGACATGGAGGCCTTCGACCTCTATTGCCGCCGCGTCGCCGGCGCCGTGGGCGCGCTCTCGATCCGCATTTTCGGCGCGCCCGAGGCCGAGGATTTCGCGCTGACGCTCGGGCGCGCGCTGCAGATCGTCAACGTGTTGCGCGACATCGACGACGACGCCGCGATGGAGCGTGTCTACCTGCCCCTCGACCGGCTGGCCGCGCTCGGGATCGCGGACGGCCCCGCCGCCGCGATGGTCGCCGATCCGCGTTTCGCGCAAGCCTGCGACGCGCTCGCGCAAGAGGCGAAGGACGATTTCGCGCGCGTCGACGCCATGCTGGCGCGCCTCGACCGACGCAGGCTCAAACCCGCGATCCTGATGATGGGCGGCTATCGCGCGATCTTCGACAGGCTTCTGGCGCGCGGCTTCGAAGAACGCGGGCCGCGCATGCGGCTGGGTTTGCGGGAGAAGGCGGCGCTGGCGCTCGCCAGCCTGCGCTGGGCCCCGTGATGGAGGAAGGCGTCTGGCGCATCGTCGGCGGCGGGGTCGCTGGTCTCGCGGCGGCGCTCGCGGCGACCCGCGCCGGCGGACGCGTGGCGCTCTACGAGGCGAGCCCGCAGGCGGGCGGGCGCTGCCGCACGGTGCGCGGCCCCGACGGGTTCACCCACGACAACGGCACGCATGTCCTGATCGGCGCCAATCCGCGCGCGTTGGCGCTTCTCGACGAGATCGGCGCCCGCGCGCGCTGGATCGAGCCGGAGCCGCAAGGGCTGCCGGTCTATGACGCGCGAAGCCGCGCGCTTCACCGCGTGGGCCTTTCGCCCGCCTCCTGGCTCGCGAAGAACCTCCGCCCGCCGGGGCTCGCTTTCGCCGACCTGCCGCGTTTCGCGCGCCTTCTCGCTCCGGGGCGCGACCGCGCAATCGGGGAGATCTTCGCCGGGAGCGGCGTGCTGGAGAGCTTCGTCGAGCCGCTGACGCTGGCCGTCCTCAACACGCCCGTCGCCGTCGCCTCGGCGCGCCGGCTCGGCCGCGCCCTGCGGCAGGTGCTGGCGCCCGGCGGGGGGCGGCTCTACGCAGCGCGGAACGGGCTCGGCCCCGATCTCGTCGAGCCGGCGATCGCGACGCTTATCGCGCGCGGCGCACAAGTCGAAACGGGCGCGCGGCTGCGCGCCATCGAGACGGCGGGGGGGCGCATGAGCGCGCTGCTTTTCGCGCGCGGCGGGAACGAGCGCGTCGAGCTCGGCCCGCATGACCGCGTAATCTTGGCGCTGCCTCCCTCCGAGATCGGGCGGTTCCTGCCCGGAATCGCCGCGCCGACGGCGTTCGAGCCGATCCTCAACGCGCATTTCGCGCTGGCGGAGCCCGCCCCCGGGGCGGTGCGTTTCATCGGGCTCACGGGCGCCCTGTCGCAATGGCTGATCGTGCGGCGGGACCACGTCTCGGTCACGGTCTCTGCGGCGGCGGGCGAGGCGATGGAGAGCGATCCGGATAACCTCCTCGTGCGTATCTGGTCCGAAATCGACCCGGCGCTGCGCGCGGCGGGGCTGGAATTGCATCGAGGGGAGCGCCAGCGGATCGTGAAGGAGAAGCGCGCCACCATCCGCCAGGAAGCGGGCCTGCCCGTCTACGCGCCGCGCGCGCCGTGGCCGCGCCTCGCGCTCGCCGGCGACTGGATCGGCCCGCTCCCCGCCACCATCGAATCCGCGACGATCTCAGGCGAAAACGCCGTGCGCGCACTCAAGCGTGACGCGCCATGAACGATGTCGGCCGCTCCCCGCCCAAGCCCCCGCTCAAGGTGCTCCTCGCCGCCCCGCGCGGCTTCTGCGCCGGCGTCGAGCGGGCGGTGGCGGCGGTGGAGGATCTGCGCGCGGCGACGGACCGGCCGGTCTATGTCCGCCACGAGATCATCCACAACGCCCGCGTCGTCGA
>REDO01000177.1 GCA_007693435.1 Salinarimonadaceae bacterium
GATTGCGCGCCGGCGTGTCCGGACCTATATTCTCCACGATTCCATGACATTCAGTCACGGTCGGCTCCGGACGGAAATCCCGGACGGAGCGCAGGAGATTCATGCCGCCCGCCGCCGTTCCGGCGCGGGCGCGCCGCCGCCAAGGAGAAGGCCCGTGTCCGCTGGACTGCTCATGCCCAAAGCGACCGCCGTGTGGCTCGTCGAGAACACCTCGCTGAGCTTCGACCAGATCGCCGATTTCTGCAATTTGCACCCGCTCGAGGTGAAGGGCATCGCCGACGGCGAGGTCGCCGCCGGCATCAAGGGCGCCGATCCGGTGACGATGGGCCAGCTCACCCGGGACGAGATCGAGCGCGCCCAGAACGACCCGGCCCACCGCCTGCGCCTCGCCCCGCCCAAGGTGAAGATCCCCGAGATGAAGCGCGCCAAGCGCGGCCCGCGCTACACGCCGGTGTCGCGCCGCCAGGACCGCCCGAACGCGATCCTCTGGCTCCTGCGCAACCACCCGGAGCTGAAGGACGCGCAGATCATGCGCCTCGTCGGCACGACGAAGACGACGATTCAGCAGATCCGCGACCGCACCCACTGGAACTCGTCCGCGCTCTCGCCGCTCGATCCGGTGACGCTCGGCCTGTGCTCGCAGATCGAACTCGACATCGAGGTGAAGCGCTCCGCCAAGGACCGGCCGGCCCCGCCGCCCGCCGAGGCCGGCGGCGCGACGCTTCTCTCCGCCGAGGAGAGCCTCGCCGAGGCGCCCGCCGCTCCGCAGGGGCCGGTCTTCAACGATCTCGACTCTCCCCGCAAGCGCGAGGCCCCGGAGAAGATCGACGCGGATTCGGTCTTCGCGAAGCTCAAGGGCCTCAAGCGCGAGAGCGACGAAGAAGGCGAGGCCTGAATCGGATTTCACGATCCGCGCCTGCGATGCGCCGCGTCCATCGGGCGCGGCGTTCGCGTTCAAGGCCGCCGCTTTCGTCGAGCATCGCTTCAGCGCGCCACGCGGTGCAGATTGCGCGCCACGCGCCGCGCCTCGGCGGATTGCGCGCGTGCGCTCGAGCAGGCCGGCGACAGGTCGTCCGCATTGAGGCGCAGGCAGGTCGCGCGCCCGACCGGCGATCCCTCGCAAAGCCGCGCGGCGTCGTCGGCGCAGGCCGCCGTTTCGTTGTCGCGAAAAGGCTGCATAGCGTTTCGCAGGGATATCGAGCGCGTCCTGAAATCGGCTTGCACGTCGGCGCAGGCTGGAGTGAGCAGATCCTCGTTCTCCCGCAGACACGACGCCAGGACGTCCATGCGGAACGCCCCGTCGCCGCAGAACATCGCCATGTCCTCCTGACAGGATTCGAGCACGGTGGCGACGCTCGGATGCGGCGGGACGGCGGCGAACGCTTCCTCGACGGTGCTGGCGGAGGAGGGGAGCGCGAGAAGGGTGAAGGCGATGGCGGCGACACCGCCTCGTGCGAAATGGTTCATCGACGGGCCTCGTCTTCGATGGAGGCCGGAGCGGCGCGCATATGCGTCGACCAGCCGACACTGGGACGAAGCGAGCATCGCGCGGCGATTCCCAAAAAGCAATATTGAATTGTATTTTTCTTAAAACGCTATCTCAGATGACTCCTTTACCCTTCAGCGCCTGCTCGATCTCGCCGAGGATCGCCGGATCGTCGATGGTCGCGGGCATCGACCATTCGTCACGATCGGCGATCTTCTTCATGGCGCCGCGCAGGATCTTGCCGGAGCGGGTCTTGGGCAGGCGCGGCACGGTGAGCGCGAGCTTGAAGGCGGCGACGGGGCCGATCTTCTCGCGCACCAATCCGACGAGCTCCTTCTCGATCGCCGCCGGAGCGTCGCTCACGCCGGATTTCAACACCACGAAGCCGCAGGGAACCTCGCCCTTGAGCGCGTCCTTGACGCCGATCACGGCGCATTCGGCCACCGCCGGATGCGCGGCCAGAACCTCCTCCATGCCGCCGGTGGAGAGCCTGTGACCCGCCACGTTGATGATGTCGTCGGTGCGGCCCATGATGTAGAGATAGCCGTCCTCGTCGATAAAGCCCGCGTCCGAGGTCGCGTAATAGCCCGGGAAGGCCGAGAGATAGCTTTCGCGGAAGCGCTCGTCCGCCTGCCAGAGCGTCGGCAGGCAGCCGGGCGGCAGGGGCAGCTTCACGACGACGGAGCCCATGACGTTCGGCCCGGCCGCCGCGCCCCCCTCGTCGAGCACCTGAACGTCGTAGCCGGGCATCGGCACGCTCGGCGAGCCGTGCTTGACGGGCAGGAGCCCGACGCCGACGGGATTGCCGACGATCGGCCACCCGGTCTCCGTCTGCCACCAATGGTCGATGACCGGGACGCCGAGAACGGCTTCGGCCCATTTCACCGTGTCCGGATCGGCGCGCTCGCCCGCGAGGAAAAGCGTGCGCAGGCGAGAGAGATCGTATTTGCGCAGCAGCTTCGCCTCCGGATCCTCCTTGCGGATGGCGCGGAAGGCCGTGGGCGCGGTGAAGAGCGCCGCGACGCCGTGCTGGGCGATGACGCGCCAGTAGGCGCCGGCGTCGGGCGTGCCCACGGGCTTGCCTTCATAGAGGATGCTCGCGCAGCCGTGCAGCAGCGGGGCGTAGACGATATAGGAATGCCCGACCACCCAGCCGACATCCGAGCCCGCCCAGAAGGTCTCGCCGGGATCGACGTCGAAATGGTTCTTCATGGTCCATTTCAGCGCCACCATATGCCCGCCATTGTCGCGCACGACGCCCTTGGGCTGGCCGGTGGTGCCGGAAGTGTAGAGCACATAGAGCGGATCGGTCGCGGCGACGGGAACGCAGTCGGCTTCGCGGCCGGCGGCCTTCGCGGCCTCGATCTCGCTGCGCCAGTCGAGATCATGCGCGGGGTCGATGGCGCAGGGTCCCTGTTCGCGCTGCAGGATCAGGCGGAAATCGGGCTTGTGATCGGATAGCGCGATCGCCCCGTCTAGAAGCGGCTTGTAGGCGATGACGCGGCCGGGCTCGAGCCCGCAGGAGGCGGCGAGGATGGCCTTGGGCCGCGCGTCGTCGATGCGCTTGGCGAGCTCCTTCGCGGCGAAACCGCCGAACACGACCGAATGGATCGCCCCGATGCGCGCGCAGGCGAGCATGGCGAAGACCGCCTGCGGGACCATCGGCATGTAGATGATGACGCGATCGCCCTTCTCGACGCCGCGGTCGCGCAGGACGGCCGCCAGAGTCGCCACCTCGTCGCGCAGGGCGCGGTAGGTGACGCGCTCGACGGCCCCGGTCATCGGGCTGTCGTAGATGATCGCGGCCTGATCGCCGCGCGTCGCCACGTGGCGGTCGACCGCGTTGTGGCAGGTGTTGCACACGCCGTCGACGAACCAGCGCCCGTAGACGCCGGCGTTGCGATCGAAGATCGACTTCGGCGCCTCGATCCAGTCGATCGCCTCGGCGGCCTGCGCCCAGAACGCCTCAGGGTCCGCGCGCCAGCCCGCATAGAGCTTCGCGTATGCGCTCTCGCCGATCCCGCCCATCTTGTTGTCCTTCCTCGTCTCTCGCTTGCCCGATGAGGGCGGGCCGCGTGAGATCGTTATACGGGCGGCAGTGTGGACAGGGGCGAGCGACCGCGCAAGCGCATGGGGCATCGGTAAAAAGGCGCAGTCCGGAAGACGCCGCCGTTGCCGGCGTCCGGGATCGACGCTATGTTTCTTCATTGTCGATACGCTTTGACATATCGAGGAGCCGCCACGTGATCGCCAATGTCGCCAAATGGGGCAACAGTCTCGCCCTGCGCATCCCGAGCGCCTATGCGCGCGAGATCGCGCTGAGCGACGGCGCGGCTGTAGATGTCTCATTGGTCGATGGCGCGATTGTCATACGTCCGGTTGCTTTTCCGGAGGTTTTCGACTTGGATGAGCTTCTTGCGGCCGTGACCGAAGAGAACCGCCATGACGAGATCGCGACCGGGGGTTCGGTCGGCGCGGAGTTCTGAAATCCCTTACTGCCCGCAGCAATACGACGTCGTCTGGATCAATTTCGATCCCCAGCTCGGCCGCGAACAGGCGTCGCGCCGCCCGGCCTTCGTGCTGTCGGCGGGGAAGTACAACGCGGTGACCCGCCTGTGCCTTCTCTGTCCGATCACGTCGCAGGTGAAGGGCTATCCCTTCGAAGTCGCGATACCGGAGGGCGGCCGGACGTCTGGCGTGGTTTTGTCCGATCAGGTCAAGAGCTTCGACTGGGCGGCCCGGAAGGCGGAACTCATCGAGAGCAGGTCGGACCTCGCCGCCGAGGTTCTGGGAAAGTTGCGGGCCGTACTAGGCGCTCCGTAGCGCGATCGGGCGGAATCGGACAATTTGTCCCCATATCGCCCTGCTCTCCTGTGGGATCGACGAATGCGGCGAGCGAAACGAGGCGCGCGGGATGAAGGACCTTCGATCATGGACGCCGCGCCCCACGCCCCGGCGCGAGACCATCGCCGGACGCTTTGTCCGCCTTGAGCCGCTCGATCCCGTGCGCCACGGCGACGCGTTGTTCGAGGCGGGAGCAGGGCCCGACGCCGAAGCGCTCTGGCGCTATCTGTTCGAGGCGCCGATCACGCGGCGCGACGTTTTCGACGCCTGGGCGCGCGAGGCCGCCGCGACCGACGATCCGCTCTTTTTCTCCGTGGTCGACGCTGCGAGCGGCCGCGCGGAAGGGCGGCTCGCCCTGATGCGGATCACGCCCGCCCATGGCGTCTTGGAGGTCGGCTCCATCCTGTACGGACCGCGCCTCGCCCGCAGCCGCGCCGCCACGGAGGCGATCTACCTGCTCGGGCGCCATGTCTTCGAGAAGCTCGGCTACCGGCGCTTCGAATGGAAATGCGACGACCGCAACGAACCGTCGAAACGCGCCGCTTTGCGGTTCGGCTTCACCTTCGAGGGCGTGTTCCGCAAGCACATGGTGGTGAAAGGCGAGAGCCGCGACACGGCCTGGTTCGGGATCGTCGACGAGGACTGGCCGCGTCTCGCGCGCGGCTACCGCGCCTGGCTCGATCCGGCGAATTTCGACGCCCATGGCCGCCAGCGCGAGAGCCTGACGGCGTTCACGACGCCCGCCTAGCCCTCGTCGCGCGACAGCGGGTGCAGGTCGCGCACCAGCGCCTTCATGCGCTCGTCGAGGACATGGGTGTAGATCTGCGTCG
>REDO01000135.1 GCA_007693435.1 Salinarimonadaceae bacterium
TCCGACGAGGCCCAGGCGGCTTCCGGCCCGCAGGAATGCGGGCAGATCAGCCCCCGCCCCCGGTCATGCGCCGCCATCGCGGCCGGCAGCACCCCCGCCACCGCCGTCAGCGAACCATCGAGCGCGAGTTCGCCGAGCACCGTGAAGCCTTCGAGCGCGTCCGCCGGTATCGCGCCGATCGCCGCCATCACCGCGAGCGCGATCGGCAGGTCGTAATGGCTGCCCTCCTTGGGCAGGTCGGCCGGCGCGAGATTGACGGTGATCCGCTTCGTCGGCAGCGCGAGCCCGGACGAAACCAGCGCCGAGCGCACCCGCTCGCGTGACTCGCCCACGGCCTTGTCGGGGAGGCCGACGATGGTGAAGGCGACCGTGCCGGGCGCGATCTGCACCTGAACGTCGACGGCGCGCGCCTCAATGCCCTCGAAGGAGACGGTCGAGACGCGCGTCACCATGCAATATGCTTCCTCTTGCAACCAATGCTCGCACATTAGCCCCAAAGGTTGCACATCGACAAGCGCCGGCCGCCCTCAGCGGCGCGCGTCCTCGCGGATCATCGCCGCGCCCTTCTCCGCGATCATCAGGGTGGGCGAATTGGTGTTGCCGGAGGTGATGCGCGGCATGGCCGAGGCGTCGGCGACGCGAAGGCCGGCGATCCCGCGCACGCGCAGGCGCTCGTCGAGCACGGCGCGCTCGTCGCTATCGGCGCCCATCGCCGCCGTGCCCACGGGATGGAAGATCGTCGTGCCGATCTCGCCGGCGGCGCGCTCCAGATCCTCGTCGCTCGTCAGCTCCGGCCCCGGCTTGTATTCCTGCGGCGAGAACGCGGCCAGCGGGGGCTGCGCGACGATGCGGCGCGCGAGCCGGATCGAATCGACCGCCACGCGGCGATCCTCCTCCGTCGCGAGATAATTCGGCTGGATGACCGGCGCCGCCGCCGGGTCCGGCCCTGCGGCGTGAACCGAGCCGCGACTCGTCGGGCGCAGGTTGCACACGCTGGCCGTGAAGGCGGGGAAGGGGTGGAGCGCGTCGCCGAACTTGTCGAGCGATAGCGGCTGGAAGTGGAACTGCACGTTGGCGGTGGCGTATTCGGGCGAGGATTTGGCGAAGGCGCCGAGCTGGGAGGGCGCCATGGTCAAAGGCCCGCGCCGGAACAGGGCGTATTCGAGCGCCATGCCGACGCGCTTCCACCAGACCGCGTAATCGGTGTTGAGCGTGCGCACGCCGCTCACCCGGAAGATCGGGCGAAGCTGGAGATGGTCCTGCAGGTTCTCGCCGACGCCGGGCGCGTCGCGCACGACCTCGACGCCGATCTCGCGCAGCCGGTCGCCCTGTCCGATCCCCGACAGTTCGAGGAGCTTGGGCGTATTCACCGCCCCCGCCGCGAGCACCACCTCGCCGCTCGCCCGCGCGAGGTGTCGCACACCGCCCCGCCTGAAGACGATTCCCGTCGCGCGGCCCTCCTCGATCACGACGCGCTCGACCTCCACCCCGGTCTCCAGCCGCAGGTTCGGCCGCGACAGCACGGGTTTCAGGAACCCGCGCGCGGCGCTCCAGCGACGGCCGTTCTTCTGGTTGACCTGAAAGTAGGAGACGCCGGAATTGTCGCCCCGGTTGAAATCGTCCGTGCGCGCGATCCCCGCCGCCTCGCAGGCGTCGACGACGCGGTCGAGGATCTCCCAGCGCATCCGGGGGAAATCGACCCGCCATTCGCCGCCGGCGCGGTGATGCGCGTCGGGGCGGGCGTGGTCCTCGTGCGCCTGGAAGTAGGGCAGAACGTCGTCCCAACCCCAGCCGGTCAGGCCGAGCTGGCGCCAGCCGTCGTAATCGGCCGCCTGTCCGCGCATGTAGATCATGGCGTTGATGGCTGACGAGCCGCCGATGACCCGCCCGCGCGGATAGGCGAGATCACGCCCGTTGAGCCCCTCCACCGGGGCCGTGCGATACATCCAGTCGGCGCGCGGATTGCCGATGGCGAAGAGATAGCCGACGGGGATATGCAGCCAGATCCAGTTGTCGCGCCCGCCCGCCTCGAGCACGAGCACCCGATGGCGCGGATCGGCGGAGAGGCGGTTGGCGAGCACGCAGCCGGCCGTGCCAGCCCCGACGACGATGTAATCGTATTCGCCGAAATCGACGGGGGTGTCGTCCATGGCGGGCCTCCGCTTGCGATGCTTGCGAAGGCTAGCGCGCGCTCGCGGGCGGACGCCACAGGTTTATGGTCACGCCCGGGCTTAGCGCAGGCGCGCGCCGCCGCGTGCGTTGTCAGTGAAGCGGGGCGGAGCGCGCGGCGAGTTCGTCGAGCAGGGCGCGGATGCCGGCGAGATGCGGATTGATGGCGAGCGCGGCGCGGAAAGCGGCCTTCGCCTCGCCCTCGCGGCCATGACGCAGGCAGATCTGGCCGAAGCCCGCGATGGCGCCGAAATGGCGCGGCTCGAGCGCCAGCGTTCGCGCGATATCGGCGACCGCCTGCGCGTCGCGACCCTCGACATAGGCCAGCGTCGCGCGCTTGTTCCACGCTTCGGCCCAGTCGGGATAATCGCGCACGACACGATCGAACAATTCTCCGGCGCGGCGAAGGCGACCATCGGCGAAAGCGTCGATGGCCAACGCCATGACGTCTTCGGCCTCGGGCGCCGAATGCGATATCCACAAGGCCCAGATCAGGTCCTCGATCTCGCATACCGGACGCGCGGGCCGGGCGCGGCGAAGGTCGCGGAACAGGCGCGCGAGGCGCCGTTCGCGACGAGTCTCGAAAGGCGCGTCCGGGCGAACGGCGTCCGACGACGCGGCTTCCGCAGGAGCGATGAGCGCGAGCACCGCGTCTATGCGCTGCTCGGCGATCATCTCGCCGCGGCTCACGCCCTCGCCCCCTTCCCTCACATTCATCCAAGCACCTTCTTCTTCGCGCCTCGGGCGACGAGCGACCCGTCCAAGCCAGATAGGGCGCTTTTTTTCGCCTGACACCTGTGAAAGCCCGTTCATGGAGCGACAGGCGCTGATGACAGGAGCGGCTTGGCCGGGCACTCTCGCACGCGAAGCCCCCGGCGGACGGAGGGATTCGAATCATTGGGGAGACCAGATCATGGACATCGTCGCGCGCGCCAAAGCGATCATCCTCGATCCGAAAAACGAGTGGGACCGGATCGCCGCGGAGGGCGACGACATTCCCACGCTCTACCGCTCATGGGTGATCCCGCTCGCCGCGATCCCCGCCGTCGCCGGCTTCCTCGGCGCGACGCTGATGGGCCTGCCGGTTCCCGGGGTCGGCACCGTGCGCGTCGGCTTCGCGGAAGCGGCGGTGTCGGGCCTGCTGCAATACGTGTTCGGGCTCGCCCTGATCTACGTCATCGCGATGATCATCAACAAGCTGGCTCCGAATTTCGGCGGGCGCGCGGACATGACGGCGGCGTTCAAGACCACCGCCTACGCCTGGACGCCGGCCTGGCTGGCGGGAATCTTCACGATCATCCCGATCCTCGGCTTCCTCTCGCTGCTCGGTCTTTATTCGGTCTATCTGCTCTATCTCGGGCTTCCCCGGCTCATGGGCATTCCGCAGGACAAGGCGCTCGTCTGCACGCTCGTCGTCGTGCTCGTCTCGTTCATGCTGTTCTTCGCGGTCGGTTCGCTGCTCGCGCTCGCCGGCATCGGCTGAACGCTCCGCCGGCCTCAGACGGAGAGTTTGAGGCCGGCGATCCCGGCGACGATCAGGCCGATCGCCGCGATCTTCTGCGGGCCGAGCGCCTCGCCGAACAGGGCCGCGCCCGCGAGCGCCGCGCCGATGACGCCGATTCCCGTCCAGATCGCGTAGGCGACGGCCAGCGGCAGCGCCTTCATCGCGAGGCCCAGGAGGCCGACGCTGCCGGCCATCAGCGCGAGCGCCGTCACGACGGGGAGCGGCTTCGTGAAGCCGGCCGCGGCACGCAAGGCCACGATCCATCCGATTTCGAGAATTCCGGCGGCGGCGAGAACGATCCAGGCGAGGGACTGGGACATGACCTGCTCCTTCGAGCGGGGCCGTCCCCGGATGCGCGGCGTTCGGGCGGGGTCGTCCCCGCCGCCCGTTTCCTAGCACGGGGGCCGGGGCGGTCAAGGCGTATCGACCGGGGGAGTTGCCGGGGCGGCCTCGCAGGATTATTCTCGTTTTGTTCACATGACGGGAATCGGCATGCAGCATATTCCGGCCCCGATGGCTCGCCTCGTCGACGGGCGTCAGTCGCAGACAGCGCTCGCGATCCAGCGTGGCGTGCGCCGTCTCTTCGCGCGGATGGAGATGGCGAGCCTCACGGAACTGACGCTCGCCTCGGGCCGCAGAGCGGACGTGATCTCGCTGGGCAGGGACGGCGCGCTCGTCATCGTCGAGATCAAATCCTGCCTCGCCGATTTCCGCGCCGATCGAAAGTGGCCCGGGTACCGCGATTTCTGCGACCGCTTCTATTTCGCGGTCGGCCATGACTTCCCGCACGACGTCCTGCCGGACGAAACGGGGCTCATCGTCGCGGACGGGTTCGGCGCGCAGATCGTGAGGGAGGCGCCGGAGCATCCGCTGGCGGCGGCGCGGCGCAAGGCGGTGACGTTGCGTTTCGCTCGCGCCGGAGCGAGCGCGCTGCATGCGCTCGCCGATCCCGAAGCGCGCGCTGCGGCGCCGCTGTGAGCGGGCCTCAGCGCGGGGCGCGTTTGGCGAGGATACGCTGGAGCGTGCGGCGGTGCATGTTGAGGCGGCGCGCGGTCTCCGAGACATTGCGGCCGCACAATTCGTAGACCCTCTGGATATGCTCCCAGCGCACCCGGTCGGCGGACATGGGATTGTCCGGCGGCGCCGGGCGCGCGTCGGGGCGCGCCTTGAGCGCGGCGTCGATCTCGTCGGCGTCGGCGGGCTTGGCGAGATAGTCGAAGGCGCCGAGCTTCACCGCCGTCACGGCTGTCGCGATATTGCCGTAGCCGGTGAGCACCACGCCGCGCGCGTCTGGGCGGCGCTCTTTCAGGCGCGTGATGACGTCGAGCCCGTTTCCGTCGCCGAGCCGCATGTCGATCACGGCGAAGGCGGGCGCGTCGGTATCGACGGCGGCGATGCCGTCAGCCACGCTTTCGGCGACGCGGACGCGATAGCCGCGCCCCTCCATCGCGCGGGCGAGGCGCGTAGAGAACGGACGGTCATCATCGACGATCAGGAGGGAATTCTCCATGTCCGTCACGATTTCATCGGCGATCTCAACATCGATCATCGAATCAGTCTCCTCGATCACGGACCTCCATTGTCCGCATGCTTTCAGATAGGGGAGTCTTCCGGCTTATCCATATCCGAAACGTTCGATTCTGGAGCGGCGCGCTCGAACACTTCCCGCCTCCAGACGATACGCACCAGAGCTCCGCGCTGCGGCGGCGGCAGGTTGGTCATCGCGATCTGCGCTCCCGTGCGCTCGATCAGCGTCTTGGCGATGAACACGCCCAGCCCGTGGCCCTGCGTGCGCTGGCCGGCCCCGCGCTTGTCGGCGCCGCGCGTCGTGACGTAGGGCTCGCCGAGGCGCAGAAGGATTTCGGGCCTGAAGCCGGAACCATCGTCGCGCACCTCGATGCGCGCCTCGCGCTCGTTCCACGCGGCGACGACGCGCACGCGGCTGTCTGCGAAATCGACGGCGTTGTCGATGAAGTTCGCCAGCCCGTAGATCAGGCCCGGATTGCGCGCGCAGAACGGTTCCGGCCCCTCGCCCTCGATCACGATGTCGATAGGCACGCCGATGCCGCGCTGCGGATCGACCATCTCCTCGACGAGATGGGTGAGGCCCACGCGCTCGAAGAAGAAGCGATCCTCCTCTTCGCCGAGCGAGGTGAGCCGCCCGAGGATCTCGCGGCACCGGTCCACCTGTTCGCGCAGGAGCGTCAGATCCTCGGCGATTTCGGGATCCTCGGACCTGCGCCTGCCAAGCTCCTTGGCGACAAGCGCGATAGTCGCGAGCGGCGTCCCAAGCTCGTGCGCCGCCGCCGCCGCGAGCCCGTCGATCTGCGAGAGATGCTGCTCGCGCGCGAGAACGAGTTCGGTCGCGGCCAGCGCCTGCGCCAACTGTCTCCCCTCATCCGCGATCCGCCAGGCGTAGACGCCGATGAAGCAGACGCCGAGCAGGATCGAAACCCAGACGCCGACGACATAGAGGAAAGGAAGATCCAGCTGTTCCCCCGGCGCCCACGGGAGCGGCAGATGGGCGAGCGCGAGGATCGTCGCGCAGCCGACCGCGAGCAGGCCGAGAAACAGCGTCCGCGCCGGAGGCAGGGCGGCGGCCGAGATCAGGACCGGCGCGAGGAAGAGCAGGCTGAACGGGTTCTGGAGGCCGCCGGTCAGAAAGAGCAGCGCGGCGAGTTGCAGGATGTCGAAGGCGAGAAGGCCGGTCGCCGTGTCGTCGTGAAGCCTGTGGCTCGCGGGATAGCGCACCCGCATCGCGATATTGAGCGCGGCGGAGGCCGCGATCACCGCGAAGCAGGCGCCGAAGGGCAGCGTGTGGCCGAGGCCGAAATGAACGATCGTCACGGCGAGGCTCTGGCCGGTCATCGCGAGCCAGCGCAGGCGCACCAGCGTTTCGAGCCGCAGGCGGCGCGCGTTGAGGGTCAGGTCCTGCGGGTCGGTGGCGATCACGTCTGGCAACATAGCGCGCCGGCGCCCCCAGTGGAGGAGCCGGGAAACGGAATTCGGCGCATTTCCGCCGGCCGATCAGGCCGCGAGGCGCTCCTTCACGAGCGCCCTCAGGCCGCGCAGATCCTTGACGAATTCGCGGATGCCTTCGGCCAGCTTTTCAGTGGCCATCGCATCCTCGTTGAGGAGGAAGCGGAAGCTCTTTTCGTCGAGAGTCATCCTGGCCGGCGCGCCGGCGACGGAATCGGGCGAGAGGCGGCGCGGCAGGTCGCCATGATCGGCGGCGAGTTCGTCGAGGAGCGCCGGCGAGATGGTGAGCCGGTCGCAGCCCGCCAGCGCCTCGATCTCGCCGGCGTTGCGGAAGGAGGCGCCCATCACGACGGTGCCGATCCCGTGCGCCTTGTAATACGTGTAGATCGCGCGCACCGAGACGACGCCGGGATCGGTGTCGGAATCGTAGGGTCCGCCGCCCTTCGCCTTGTGCCAGTCGAGGATGCGTCCGACGAAGGGGGAGATCAGGAACGCGCCCGCATCGGCGCAGGCCGCCGCCTGCGTCAGCGAGAAAAGAAGCGTCAGATTGCAGTCGATCCCCTCCTTCTGGAGGATTTCGGCGGCGCGGATCCCCTCCCAGGTCGAGGCGACCTTGATCAGGATGCGCTCGCGCCCCACGCCGCGCGCGGCGTAGGCGGCGATGATCTCGCGCGCCTTGGCGACGGTGGCCTGGGTGTCGAAGGAGAGGTCGGCGTCGACCTCGGTCGAGACCCGGCCCGGTACGATGCCGGCGAGCTCCGTTCCGAACGACACCGCGAGGCGGTCGCAGACGGCGCTCGCGCGCGCATCGACGTCGCCGGAGCCCCCCCGCCCCCAGGCGACCGCCTCGTCGACGATGGCGGCGTAGGCCGGGTCGCTCACCGCCTTGAGGATCAGCGTCGGATTCGTGGTGCAATCCTGCGGCGCCGCGCGACGCACGGCTTCGATGTCGCCGGTATCGGCGACGACGACGGTCATTTCGCGCAGGCGGTCGAGTTTGGAAGGCATGTCGGCTTTCTCCTCGTGATACCGGCGCTTGTAGCGCGAGGCGGGCCGGCGGGCTAGGCGCCGTCGGGAGGGTCGGGTCGCGCCATACGCAACCCTCGGACAAGTTTCGCAGCCGAGAGTGCCCGGCGAAGGCCCCGCGAAGGGCGCCGTCGATTGCGGGAAACTTTCGAGCATGACGACCATCGCGCGCGAACACGCCGACAGACTCTGGGCGAGCCTTCTGGAGCTCGGGCCGAAAAGGCTGATGATCCTGGCGATCGTCGGCCTCACCGTCTTTCTGACGATCGGGGTCGGAGCCTTCTACCTGAGCCGGCCCCAGCACGCGACGCTCTACACGGGCCTCGAGCGCGACGACGTCACCCGCATCGGCGCGGCGCTCAACGATGCGGGCATCGCCTTCGACGTCAACGCCGCCGGCAACGCGGTGATGGTGCCCCATTCGCAGACGGCGCGGGCGCGCATGCTGCTCGCCGAAAAGGGCCTGCCCTACAGCTCCAACGCCGGCTACGAGCTGTTCGACAATCTCGGCTCGCTCGGCATCACCTCCTTCATGCAGGAGGTCACGCGGGTTCGCGCGCTGGAAGGCGAGATCGCCCGCTCGGTTCAGGCGATGCGGGGCGTCTCGGCCGCGCGGGTGCATATCGTGATGGCCGATCCGGGGTCATTCCGGCGCGAGCAGCGCCCGCCCTCGGCCTCGGTCGTCGTGCGTATGGATACCGCCGACACGACCTCCTCGGCCCAGGCCATCCGTCACCTCGTCGCGGCCGCCGTTCCTGGCATGAGCGTCGACCGGGTGACGGTGCTCTCCACGGACGGCTCGCTGCTGGCCTCGGGCGAAGAGGGCGAGAACGCGACGACGGGGCGCCTCGCCATGCTCAACGCCAGCGTCAACCGCGACATCGAGAGCAACATCCGCCGCACCCTGACGCCCTATCTCGGCCTCGACAATTTCGAGGTCAGCGCCAAGGCGACGATCAACACCGACAGGCGGGTGACCAACGAGACGATCTTCGATCCGGAATCCCGCGTCGAGCGCTCGATCCGCATCGTGCGCGAAAGCGAGGCGTCGCAGAACCTCTCGAACGAGACCCCGACCACCGTCCAGCAGAACATCCCGCGCGAGCAGGTCGCCGCGGCGCCCGGCGAGCAGTCGAGCGAGGAGATCCAGCGCCGCGAGGAATTGACGAATTTCGAGATCTCGAGCCGCCAGATCCAGACGAGCAGCGACGGATACCTCATCGAGAACGTGTCGATCGCGCTCCTCGTCAACCGCGCGCGCATCGCCGAGACGCTCGGCCCCGAGGCCGGGCCGGCCGAGATCGCCGCGCAGATCGCCGAGATCGAGCAGCTCGCGTCGTCCGCCGGCGGGCTTCGCGCCGCGCGCGGAGACACGATCAAGGTCTCGGTCGTCGACTTCCTCGCCGATAACGGGCAGTTCGAGCCGGTCCCCGGCCCGTCCGTGTCCGAAATCCTGCTGCGCCAGTCCGGCAATATCGTGAGCGCGGTGAGCATGCTCCTCGTCGCGGCGATGCTGATCTGGTTCGGCCTGCGTCCGGCGGTGGCGGCGCTCGTCGAGCGCCCGGCGAAGGAACAGCCCGCGATCGTCGCGACGATGGAGGAGGAGGCCGAATCCCCCGACGCAACTGATCCGCGGCTCGCCGCTGCAGGAGGCGTGGATCTCATCGCCGACATTTCGAGCAAGCACAACAACTCCACCGTGCGGCGCCTGGAGCAGATCGTGCAACTCGACGAGGACCACGCCGTCCATGTGCTCAAGCAGTGGATGCGCGCCGGTGAGGCCGCCTGATGCCGTCGTCGATCCAGAGCGTCCTTGTCGAGTTCGAGCCGGCGCGCGCCCGTCTCCCCGCTTTGCCGCAGGAGACGGCGGGGACGACGCCCGCGCCCGGCTCGCCGCTCGTCGCGGCGCCGGGCCGCGATCTCGCCGCCGCCGAGGAGGCGGGTTTCGCGCGCGGCCGCGCCGAAGCGCTCGCCGAGGCTCTGGCGGACGCCGAGCGCCGGATCGCGGCGGCGCGCGAGGAGGCGCTCGAACAGGCGCGCGCCGAACACGCCGAAGCGCTCGTGCGCGCCCGCGAGGAATGGGCCGACGCGGAGGGCGCCGCGCTGGCGGCCGCGCTCGACCGGGGACTGGCGGACATGGAGGCGGCCGTGGCCCGAAAGACGGCCCGCGCGCTGCGGCCCTTCCTGCGGGAGGCGGTGCGCGACAAGGCCGTCTGCGCGCTCTGCGCGACGCTGACCGACCTCCTGCGCTCGGGGCCGTCGGCGACGCTGCGAATGTCAGGGCCTGAAGACCTGCTCGACGCCGTGATGCGCCGCATCTCGGGCTTCGACGGCAAGATCGCCGTCTCGGTGACCGACGCGCCCGACATCCGGGTCGTCTGCGACGAGACGACGATCGAGACGCAGATCGCGCTGTGGGCGCGCAGCCTCGCCATTCTGGACGAGTAGGACGGATCATCGCCATGGACGAAAAAAGACCCGACGAGATCGTCATCGTCCGCCGCCGCCGGGACCCGTTCGGCGACGAGCCGAAGAGCAGCGTCTGGAAGATCGCCTATGCGGACTTCATGACGGCGATGATGGCGTTCTTCCTCGTGATGTGGCTGATCAACGCCACCGACCAGGAGACGCGCGAAATCGTCGCGACCTATTTCAATCCGATCAAGCTCGCGGAGGCGACCACCGACCGCAAGGGTCTGCGCGATCCCGATTCCAGTTCGTCGGGCTCCGCCCCGGAGGAGCGCTCCGACGACGCGCCGCGGCGTGGCGAGGAGGGCGCGCAGTCGAACGCCGCCGCGCGCGGGGAAGCGCCGCGCTACAGCGAAGCGTCCCTGTTCCAGGACCCTTACGCGATCCTCGCCGAGATCGCGGCGGAGCTCGACAAGCGCGCCACGCCGCCGAGCGCCGCGATCGACCTCTCTCCCGGCGCCGTCGGCGATCCCGGCCTCTCGGGCGGCGACGCCTTCCGCGATCCCTTCGACCCGGTCTACTGGCAGGTCGCGCCGCAGCCGCGCGTCGGGCGCTCGGACGGGGACGGCACGGGCGGCCCCGTGGGCCTGACCGACGCCGGAGCCGCCTTCCCCGAACTCGGTCCCGGCTCGGGGCCGGCCGGCTCGGAATACGCCGCGATCCCCTACCCGCCCGGCGTCGAGGAAGACGAGGCGGCGGCGGAGGCGTCCGACGAGAGCGAGGCGCGGGCGCTCGCCGGAGCGATCCGCGAACGCGTCGGCCGGGACATGCCGGTCGCGGCGACACGTCCTGACTTCGACGTGCGCGCCACGCCCGAAGGCGTGCTGATCAGCCTGACCGACGCGGCGCATTTCGGCATGTTCGCGATCGGCTCCGCCGAGCCCGCGCCGGAAGTCGTGGGCTTCCTCCAGTCAGTTGGGCGCGTTCTGAGCGAACGCCCCGGGCGCGTCGTCATCCGCGGCCACACGGATGCAAGGCCCTTCCGCTCTGCGGATTACGACAATTGGCGGCTCTCCACGGCGCGCGCGCACATGGCTTCCTACATGCTCCTGCGCGGCGGCGTCGACGAGGGGCGCATCGCCCGCGTCGAGGGCCACGCCGACCGCATGCTCAAGGTTCCCTCCGATCCCGAGGCCGCCGAAAACCGCCGCATCGAGATCCTGCTGATGGAGGGCCCGGCATGATCGCAAGCCGCCTTCGCGTCCTGTGGGCCGGCAGCGCCGCGCTCGTCCTGCTGGCCGTCGCCGTCGCCGGCGCGCGCGGCGAGGAGGCGCCGGCGCAGGGACAGCCCTACGCCCTCGTGCGCACGCTTCAGCATCTGCAGGAGAACATCGCGCGCGGCGACGTGCGCGCCCACGAGGCGCAGCGCGCGCTGATCGACCAGATCACCGCGCGGCTCGGGGCGGCGCAGGAGACGGTCTGGCGGGAGAAGCGCAACGTCCACGCGGCCGTCGCCTTCGTGCTCGGCGGCGGGCCGCCCTCGGTGCTCGAGCGCCTGCTCGATCTCGATCCGCCCCCGGCGGGCGATCCCGCGCTGATCCGCGGCGCGCTCGCCTACGCCATGGGGCGCGAGGCGGAGGCGCGCGAGGCGCTGGCGGGGATCGATCCGCTCACGGTCGCCGGCCATCTCGGCGCGCAGCTCGCCATCGTGCGCTCGGCGCTCGCCGTGCGCGAGGATCCGGCCGAGGCCGCGCGGCTCCTGTCGATCGCGCGGCTCCTGGCGCCGGGCACGCTGATCGAGGAAGCGGCGCTGCGGCGCGAGATCTTCGTCGAGGGCCAGCGCGGCGATATCGAGCGCTTCGAATATCTCGTGATCCAGTATCTGCGCCGCTTCCGCCATTCGGTCTATGCGGGGAATTTCCGCCAGCGCTTCATCCTGCTGCTGACGCAGATGGATTTCGCCCGCGACGTCGAGAACTTCCTGCGCCTCGAAGCGATCCTCGCGCAGCTGGACGGCCCCGGCGAACGCGACCTCTATCTGCACTTCGCCCGCCACGCGCTGCTGGAGGGCCGCATCGAGCTCGCCCGCTTCGCCGCCGCGCGCGCCGCAGCGCTCTCGGCAGGGGCCAGCGAAGAGGAGGCGCGCGCGCAGTTCTACGACGCGGCGGCGGCGATCGTGACGCCCGATTTCGAACCCGCCGCCGAGCGGCTGCTTTCGCTCGATCCGGCTGCGCTTCCCGAGACCGACCGCCCGCTGCTGGCGGCCGCGATGACGAGCGCGATCGCCATCGGCGATTCCGTGCTCGCCCCGCCCGAGGACGAGGATCCCCCGGCGCAGATCGCGCAAACCGAGCCGGCTCCCGTCATCCGCCGCGCGCTTGCGGCCCTCGCCGAAATCGACGCGCTACTGGAAGGCAGGCAATGATGACCCCGATCGACATTCCAGCGGTTCCCGCAAAGGCCCCGGGCGAGGCGCCGGGACGACGCGGCGCGAAATCGGAGCCCGGCGACGACGGCCAGGAAGGCCCGGGCAAGGGACGCTTCGCCGATCACTGGCGCATCCTCGCCGGCCCCCGCGACGAACCGGCGCCGGGCGACCGGACGTCTCATCGCGGCGTCGAACACAAGAGCGAAACGCCGCCGGCCGCCGGCGAGCGCGCGCGAAGCCTCGACCAGGTCCTCGACGGGCTGCGACTCGTCGCGGAACATCGCGCAGGGCCGGAGCGCGCCGCCCGATCCGCCGAGCCCGCCCAGGAGCGGGCAGCGCCCGGCGAACGGATTCTCGATCCCGCCGCCGCGCTGCGCGTCGCGCTTGGCGGGGAGACGGGCGCGTCCGCCGCCGAACCGGGCGCCCCCGCCCGGACCGCCGCCATGCCGGCATCCCCGGAGCATATCCTCGCGCCCGCCGCGCAGCCGAATGCGTCGAGCGGTTCGTCAGGCGGTTCGCCGAAGGCGGCGTCGGCGCGGCAGGCGCCCGGCGCGCCGGCGCCGACGACGTCCCGAACGGACCTGCATCTTTCGACGCGCGGGGCGGACGCGCCAGCCGAGCCTTTGCGGGCGAGGGTGTTGCATCAGGCGACGCATTTCGCGCCCGTGGGCGACCAGCTTCGACAGGGCGCAGTCATGCGACAGGCAGGCGCCGGGCAGGCCGCCACGCCGGCGCCCTCCGTCACGACGCCCCAGGTTCAGCCATCCGGCCAGCCCGGCCCGGCCGCAGCGGGGCTCGGGCTCGCCAATCTCCAGAACATCGCCTCCGCGATCGCTCAGGCCACAGCCGACAACGCGACCTCGCATGCGCCGACCGATACGGGCGCCAGGCCCGATGCGCCCCGTCCCGGCGGACCGCTGCGCACGCTTACGATCCAGCTCACGCCGATCTCGCTCGGCAAGGTGACGGTCGAGATGCGGCTCGTCGACGGCGCGATGCGCGTCGATATCACCGTCGCCGACGCGCGGGCGCTGGAGATGGTGCGCTCCGAGCGTGAACCGATCCTCGCGCTCGTGCGCAATGCGGGCGTCACCCCCGAATCGGTGACGATCCAGAGCGCCGATCAGGCGCAGGCCGGCCGTCAGAACGGCGGCTCGGCGCAGAATGGCGGGAATGCGGGAGGCGGCTTCGGCGAAGGGGCGCACCGTCGCGAGGATGCGCCTCGCGACGCAGATCCGCGCGCCGGCTCGCGCCTCGCGGAAAATGACGGGAGATCGGCCGATGAAACGTCTGGCGGCGCTCGCGGCGGCGGCCGCGATATTTATCTTTAACTCAGGCGCGCCCGCGATCGCGGAGGTCTCGCCCGTCTGCGAGGCCGAGATGACGCGCGCCGCGCAGCGCCACGGCGTCCCGCTCGGCGTGCTGTTCGCGGTCGGCATGACGGAATCGGGACGCGGGGGGCGGTTGCATCCCTACGCGCTCAACATCGCCGGGCGGACATATTTCGGCACGAGCGCGCGCGACGCGCTTCGCGAATTCCAGAAGGAGCGGGCGCGCGGCGTCCGGCTGATCGATCTCGGCTGCATGCAGATCAACCACCATTATCACGGCGCGAAATTCGATTCGCCGGCGCATATGCTCGATCCCGCCCTCAATGTCGATTACGCCGCGCGCTTCCTCAAGGAGCTGCGCGCCCGCGAGGGCGACTGGACGCGCGCCGTGGCGCGCTATCACGCGGGACGGGCGAACACGCCAGCCCAGAAGCGCTATGTCTGCGCCGTGATCCGCCACATGGTCGCGAGCGGCTTCGGACAGTGGACGCCCAACGCCCGCGCCTTTTGCGCGTGAGCCCGGCGACGCGCGTTCAGCGGCCGGCGTCCGGGCCGCGCGCGCGGATGCGCGAAGCAATTTGCGCCGCGGCGACGACGGCCGGGAGCGCCAGTGGGCGAAAGCCCTGGTGATCACGTCCGGCGTCGGTTTTCGCTTCGCCCTGACGTTCGCGTTTCGCATCCGCCGAAGCGGCCTTATCGGAAATTGATCCGGAAATTGATCCCACGTCTACGACTCCTTTGTTCGCGTTTGCGACATCGGCCGGTATCCCACGCGCAGGCGCCGGTGAGAGGGCTCGTTTGCGGCGATTTTCGGGCGCTACCCGAGCTTCCTCGCAACGATCCAGTCGAGCGTGCGGTCGAGCGCCCGCTCGAGCCGGTCGAAGAGCATGTCGATCTCCTCCGGCGTGATGATCAGGGGCGGGCAGATCGCGATCCGGTCGCCGAGCAGGGAGCGCAGAATCAGGCCCTCCTCCTGCGCGAAGCCGATGGCGCGCGCCGCAACGCCCTCCTTCGGCTCGTACTGGCGCTTGGTCGCCTTGTCGGCGACGATCTCCAGCCCCGCGATCAGACCGATGCCGCGCGCCTCGCCGACGAGCGGATGCTCGCGCAGCGCCGCGACGCGCTTCTGGAAATGCGGGGTCTTGGCGCGCACATCCGACACGATCCCGTCGCGCTCGTAGATCTCCAGAGTCTTGAGCGCCACGGCGCAGGCGGTCGGGTGGCCGGAATAGGTGAAGCCGTGGCCGAAGACGCCGATCTTGCGGCTCTCGTCGAGCATCGCCTGATACATGTCCTCATTGATCATCACGGCGCCCAGCGGCATGTAGGCGGAGGTGATCGCCTTGGCGACGGAGATCGTGTCGGGAACCATGCCGACGGCGGTGGAGCCGAACATCTCGCCGAGGCGCCCGAAGCCGCAGATCACCTCGTCGGCGATGAGCATGACGTCGTATTTCGAAAGCACCGCCTGGATCTTCGGGAAATAGCCCTCCGGCGGCGTGATCGCCCCGCCCGCGCCCATCACCGGCTCGGCGATGAAGGCGGCGACGGTGTCCGGCCCCTCGCTCAGGATCATTTCCTCGAGCTCGGTCGCGAGCCGCGACGAGAACTCCTCCTCGCTCTCGCCCTCGTTGGCGAAGCGATAATGATGCGGGCAGGACGTGTGCAGGATATTGGCGATCGGCAGGTCGAAATCGGCGTGGTTCGCGGGCAGCCCGGTCAGCGAGGCGGTGGCGACGGTGACCCCGTGATAGCCCTTGCGCCGCGCGATGATCTTCTTCTTCGCGGGGCGCCCCAGCGCGTTGTTGTAGTACCAGACCAGCTTCACCTGGCTGTCGTTCGCCTCCGAGCCCGAGCAGGTGAACATCACCTTCGATATGGGAACGGGCGCGATCTCCTTGAGCTTCTCGGCGAGCTCGATCGCCGGATCGTGGCTGCGCCCTGAGAAGAGGTGCTGGAAGGGCAGCTTCAGCATCTGCTCGTAGGCGGCTTCCGCGAGTTCGCGGTTCGAATAGCCGAGCGAGGTGCACCACAGCCCCGCCATCCCTTCGAGATAGGGCTTGCCTTCCGCATCGAAGACGAAGACGCCCTCCCCGCGCTCCAGCACGAGCGGGCCCGTCTCTCGAAAGGCGGCGAGCTGGGTGTAGGGGTGGATCAGGGTTTCGACGTCGCGGGCGGCGAGATTGGACAGCACGGTCTTCTCCTCGGGAACGAGCGTCGAGGGTAATCCTCCCCCCGGCCCGCGCAAGCCCGGAAAACCCGCACATGAAAAACCCGCAGACCGACGTCTCAGGGCCGCGCCTCGTCCACGGCGACCGTCTCGCCGAATATCTCCTCGAAGGACGCCCGCATCGCCGCGTCGACTTCCGGCATGGTCACGATGCGTCCCAGATCGACGAGGCTCGTGACGCCGTGCGCCGCGACGCCGCAGGGCACGATGCCGCCGAAATGCGACAGCTCCGGCTCGACGTTGAGGCTCACCCCGTGGAAGGAGACCCAGCGCCGCACGCGGATGCCGATCGCCGCGATCTTGTCCTCGACGCCTTCGCCCCTGTCGGGCCGGCGCACCCAGACCCCGACGCGGTCCTCGCGGCGCTCGCCGCGCACGTTGAAACGCTCCAGCGTCGTGATCAGCCAGGATTCGAGCGCGGCGACGTAGCGGCGCAGGTCCGGCTTCCGGCGCTCGAGGTCGAGCATCACATAGGCCACGCGCTGGCCGGGACCGTGATAGGTGTATTGCCCGCCGCGCCCGGTGCGAAAGACCGGAAAGCGGTCGGGTTCGACGAGATCGGAATCCTTGGCCGAGGTGCCTGCGGTGTAGAGCGGGGGATGTTCGAGCAGCCAGACGCATTCGCGCGATTGGCCCGCTATGATGCGAGCCACGCGCTCCTCCATCGCCGCCGCCGCCGCGTCGTAGCCCACGGGCTCGTCGCTGACGATCCACTCGACGGGCGGGGAGCCCGGCGCCGGGGCAAGAGTCTCGGTCAGATCGGCGCGCGTGTTAACCACTGGTTCACCCTGTTCTGATCTTTTGGGGATTGTCACCGCGATCAAGCGGACTTTTTAGGGCGACGCGCGCGGCGCGTCCATGGGCGGCGACAGGCGGGGTTGTTCATCGTGCCGAGCATCGATGGGATGAAGGTCGATCTCAAGGTGGTTCTCGGCACGCGCCAGATGCCGGTCCACATGCTGCTGCGCATGGGTCGCGGCGCGGTCATCGAGCTCGACCAGAGCGACAACGACACCGTCGTCATCCTCGCCAACGATCATCCCGTGGCGCGCGGTCAGATCATCGTCACGGGCACCCGCATCCAGGTCGAGATCACCGAGATCATCTCAAAGCCGGAGATCGTACGCAAACCCGGCGTCTCGATCGGGGACGGCGAAATCGCGGCGCAGGCGGCCGTCGAAACGCCCCCCGCCGAGGCCTGACATTCGGCCTCAGCGTCGCGGACGACGCGCGGCCCCGCCGCGAGCCAGCGTCAGCGCGGCCCAGCCCTCCAGGTCACAGCGTTGGCGCAACGTGAACCCCTGCGCGCGATAGGCCGCGAGCACGCCGGGCACGTCCTTGCCGAGCAGGCCCGAGAGCACGAGTACCCCGTCGTCGGCCGTCACGCCCGCGAGCGAGAAGGCGAGGCGTCGCAGGGGTTTGGCGAGAATGTTGGCGAAGACGAGATCGAAGCGCCGGCGCCGGCGCGCGACCGCATGTTCGACGCCGGCCCCCACGTAGAGCCGCAGATGCGGGGAGAGCCCGTTGAGCCTCGCGTTGTCGCGCGCGATGGCCACCGCGACGGGATCGATGTCGCCCGCGACGACGAGGCGGCGCATGGCCTTGGCCGCCGCGAAGGCGAGAACGCCGGTGCCCGTGCCGACGTCGATGACATGGCGCGGCCGCCGGCGCTTCAGCTCGGAATCCAGCGCGAGCAGGCAGCCGCGCGTGGTGCCGTGATGGCCCGTGCCGAAGGCGAGCGCGGCCTCGATCTCGACGCCGATCTCGCCGGGGCGCAGATCGTCCCGGTCATGGGCGCCGTGGACGACGAACCGGCCGGCGCGCACGGGCTTCAGGCCCTCAAGCGACGCCTTCACCCAGTCCTTTTCGCCGATCACGTCGAAGACGGCGTCTTGCGCGCGCTCGCCGATGACCATGCGCATCAATTCGCGGATCGCGTCTTCGTTCGGCGCGCGCGAGAAATACACTTCGAGCAGCCAGGGGCCGTCGTCGTGGATCTCGAAAGCCGCGACGGCGGTCTCGGCCGCGTCGAAGACTTCGCCGAGCAACATGGTCATCGCGCGCGCCGAACGTTCGTCGGTCTCGATGCGCATGAGATGGGTGGGGCGGGCGGGTTGCAGGCCTTCGAGCATGGAGCGGCGATTAGCACCGCGCGCAGGCCTTGAACAGAGGATTTCTCCGCGCCGCCGCGCCGTCCGGCCGCGGGGGCGCGAAAACGGCGCGCCTTGCCATAGGCGCCCGCCTCGGATTTGATCGCGGCGTTCATGCGAAGGGACCGATAATGCTTTTTGAATTGACGGAAGAAGAGATCATGATCCGCGACGCCGCCCGCCGCATCGCTGCCGAGCGCCTCGCTCCCGTCGCCGATCGGCTGGACCGGGGCGAAGGCCGCGAGGAGCTTCTGGCCAATCTCGGATTGCTGGCGGAGAACGGCTTCGCCACGCTCAACGTGAAGGCCGAATACGGCGGCTCGGAAGCCGGAACGGTCGCCTTCGCGCTGGCGATCGAGGAGCTCGGTTACGGCTGCGCCTCCACCGCCGTCTCCACTTCGGTGACCAACATGGTCGGAGAGGTCATCCAGGCGATCGGCTCGCCGGCGCAGAAGGAGACCTATCTCCCGCGCCTCGCCGACGGAACCTACAAGGCCGGCGCTTTCTGCCTCACCGAGAGCGGCGCGGGCTCCGACCCGTCGCGGATGAAGACCCGCGCGCGGCGCGAGGGCAACGGCTGGCGCCTCGACGGCGAGAAGCTCTACATCACCAGCGCCGAATATGCCGGCCTGTTCGTCGTCTGGGCGGTGACGGACCCCGACGCCGCGCCCGGCAAGGGGATCTCGTGCTTCCTCGTCGAGGCGGATGCGCCGGGCCTCGTCATCGGCAAGGCCGAGCGCAAGATGGGCCAGCACGGCTCGCCGACGAATGTCGTGCATCTCGATGATTGCCGCATCCCGGCGGATAACATCATGGGGCCGGAGAACGGCGGCTTCCGCGTCGCCGTCGGCGAACTGGCGGGCGGGCGCATCGGCGTCGCCGCGCTCTCGCTCGGCATCGCGCGGGCCGCGATGGACGCCGCCAAGGCCTACGCCAAGGAGCGGCGGCAATTCGGGCAGGCGATCGCCGACATGCAGGGGCCGCAATGGCTGATCGCCGACCGCGAGGTCGATCTCGAAGCCTCGCGCCTGCTGATCCTCAACGCCGCCGCGCTGAAGGACAAGGGCCTTCCCTTCGCCAAGGAGGCCTCGATGGCCAAGCTCTTCGCCTCGGAAGCCGCCCATCGCTGCACGGATACGGCGATCCAGCTCTTCGGCGGCGCCGGCTATTGCGCGGATTACCCGGTGGAGCGCCACGCCCGCGACGCGCGCATCACCCGCATCTACGAGGGCACCTCGGAGATTCAGCGCCTGATCATCGCGC
Source organism: Salinarimonadaceae bacterium (assembly GCA_007693435.1). Lineage (GTDB taxonomy): Bacteria > Pseudomonadota > Alphaproteobacteria > Rhizobiales > Beijerinckiaceae > Saliniramus. Next base: position 19,490 of record REDO01000135.1, read on the forward strand.
GCGAGACGCTGAAGGCGGTGGCGTGAGACACATCGCTTTCTGCTTTTCCGGACAGGGCGGACAGTATTTCGGCATGGGTCGCGAGCTTTATGAAAGCGACGCGGCTTTCCGAAGCGTCATGGACGCCGGCGACGCTATCCTGCGCGCCAAGTTCGGATTCTCGGCGCTCGCGGAACTCTATGACGAGAGCCGGAGCGCGAGCCAACGCTTCGACCGGTTGGAGGCGACGCATCCCGCGCTGTTCATCGTGCAATACGCCGCCGCGCGGGCGCTGATCGCGCGGGGCCTGTCGCCCGATCTTCTCATGGGCGCGAGTCTGGGCGAGTTCGTCGCCATGGCGCTTGCGGGCGTCATCGGGTTCGAGGAGGCGCTGACCCGGATCGCGCGCCAGCCCGCAATGCTGCGCGCGACCTGCGGAGAGGGCGCGCTGATCGCCGCGCTCGCGCCGGCCGAACAGCTTGCGGACGACCCGGTCGTCGGCGCGACGGCGGGCGTCGCGGGCGTGGGCGCTCCGGGGCATTGCGTCCTTGCGGCGAGGCGAGGCGCCCTGCCGGAGCTCGCCGAACATCTCGCCGCGAACGGGATCATGCATCAAGAACTGCCTGTCCCGTTCGCCTTCCACTCAGATTTGATCGATCCGGCGGCCGCATCCTGCCGCGCGATGTTCGCGGAAATGACCCTGCGCGAAGCCGCCCTGCCCTGCTGGTCCGCCTGCCTCGCCGGCCCGCTCGATCCGGCGACGCCCGATCTGCTCTGGCGCATCGTGCGCGATCCGATGAACGTCGCGGCCTGCGTCAGCGCGCTCGAAGCCGCGCATCCGGAAGGGCTGTTCTACGTCGATCTGTCGCCGTCGGGCGCGCTCGCCGCCCTCGTGCGCCAGAATCTCGCCCGCCCGGATGGCGGCCCACCCCCGTCGCGTATCGCCCTCACGCTGTCGCCGATGGGCGGCGATTCCGGCCGGATGGACGCGGCCTTGCGGCGCGCGCATGGTTGAGCGTCGTCAGCCGCGCCTTATCGAGACAAAGGCGCCCGCCGCCGCGCCGAGCGCAAGACCTGGAATCACCGAAGCGATCGCCAGGCTGGCCGCCCCCATCTCGCAGCCGCCGGAATCGCCCGGCGTTCCACAGCGATCATCGAGCGCGTAAGCGAGCCCCAGCGTCAGGACGAAGACCAGAACAGGCGTGACCAGAAGTCCAGCGGCCCCGTAGGCCACCATATGCCGCGCCATCCGCCACATTGCCGCGCCCCCGCATCGATATCGCCACCAGGTATTGCGCCCATCCGGCAGGCAAGCGCAGAGGTCGGGCCATCACCAGAAACTTGGCATCTATTTGTTTAAATTTATTGGCCCTTGTAAAGCAAATCTTCTTGCTTGTTTCGCTTCGCAATATTGGTAGCCACGGAATACTCATGCGACGAGATCGAAGGATCAGGCAGGTATGGGCGACCCTTCCTTTACGACCGCGCCGAACGGGATTCCCGCCTACGCACATGACGCGCGGCATCGACCTCCGGCGGCGACGGATGGTCGGGACGACTCACGACATCGGCCTCGCCTGCTGGATGCGGATCAGCGCGAGATGCGTAGCGCGTTGATCTGGTTACCAATCCGCTTGAAGGCGGCGATCAGATCGTCCCGGGTGGACGCCTGGAAGACGTGGCGGTTCGTCGTGGCGCACCGGGACAGCAGCGCCTCCACGCCGCTCGTGTCGTCATAGCCGAACGGGTCGTAGAGGACTGTGAAGATCTCTATATCCTGATCCTTAACGCGTTCACAGACTTGGGCTGTCCGCTTGTCGAGCTCCTCGGTTATCCGGTGACGCTGCCAGGCGCCCAACCTCTGGCGCTGGGCGTAGCCGGTGCCGGTATAGTCCGAACGGAGTTCGTTGTCCTGATCGACGACGTCGTTGAACCCGTCCGTCATAAGGATCAGGAATTTCCGGCTATCCGGATCGTTTGGAAGCGCCTCGGACACGAAGTTCGAGGAGATCATGCGCCAGGCCCAGGCGAGCCCGAGGGCGATATTCGTTCCCGAACCGCCCCATGCCACCAATTCGTCGGCGGCCGACAGCAACGTGTCGCGGCTGTTCGTCAGCGGGACGATCGGGTTGGGGCAGGCGAGATTCGGGCCGCGAGGCATCAACATGTTCGGCCTGTTCGCAATGTCGGAAAGGTCCAACGGGGCGCCGGCGTTGTATTTCCACACCCAGGCGCGACGCAGGCCGAACCAGTCGCCGTTTTTCACCCAACTGGGACGTGTGCCTGACGGCATATCGTCGACGTAGTTGTTGCGCACGGTATTTTTATCGTCACGCTCGTCCGGCCAGAAATACGGCACGAAGAAGGTGTCGGGATCGGCCAGGCTCGGCGGATCATCCGTCATATCAAGCGGATAGGGACGCGCCTCGACGCAACCTTTCCAAGGCACGTTCATGGCGCGGAAAAGGTCGAAATGATTCGCGCGCGGCGTGCGACGATCGCAATCAATCGGCGTGGTTTCCGTCAATGCCCCGTAAGGCCAGGCTCCCGACGCCTCGGCCGAGGATGGTCCCAGCAGATTCGTGAGGAACTGGGCGAAGCCGCCGAAGGCGTCGGGCGACGACGCCTCGGACGCGACCTCCGTGACGACGGGTCCTGCCGGCTCGAGCGCGCCCAGATCGGGATGCGGCCCCGGCGGCGGCGGACTTGGTGGACTTGGCGGCGGCGGCGGACTTGGCGGCGGCGGCGGACTTGGCGG
>REDO01000198.1 GCA_007693435.1 Salinarimonadaceae bacterium
GCCCGCCTCGCGACGGCCAATCCGCTGACGCGGGCGTTGCCTGTGGATCGACGCCGATTTCGAGGCCCTTCGGCACTGGAACCCAGCGCTGAATACCATGCTGCTCAACGCTTCTGGACTCATTCTGCGGTGTCCCCTGTGATGGTGTAGGAGGTCGCGCGGAGCCTTTGGCGTGGCACAACGCGCGGCCGAGGGTGAGGCTGGCGGTTACCGCCAATCTTCCAGAAGGTTTTGGGTTGCAACACCTGGAAGCTGGAACGGAAACGATGACAGAGGTGAGAATGGCGCTGCTGGTTCTGGTCGAGAAGCAGGCCGACGGCGCGCCGACGAAGCTCGCGGATGACGGAAACGCACTCCAATCAGGCGCGAACGGGGGCGGCGGAAGCGTTGCAGGATTCCAACGACCGCGAGACTTGGCGCGCCGCGAGACTTGGCGTCCCGCGAGGCGACGCCCGAAGCGCTTTAACGCAATCGTCCAGCGGCGTCAGCGCGCTCCGCCGAAAGGAACGGCGATCGTTCGAAACGCGGCCTGCAGTGCGACTATAACTACCACCACTAACCCTCTCCAACTTGGTCCTGAACATCGGCTTCGTCGAACCGCAGCGTTCCTTCGGCGATCATTTCCATCAGCCGCCTTGCGGGCGGAGAGGTTGAGCGACTACGGGCGGTGATGATGCCCACATTGCGGGCGATAGATGGAGAGACGAGCGGCTTGGCGATCAAGTCGGTGTCTTTCGCCTCCGCGAGATTCAAGCGCGGTATCGCGGTAAGGCCCAACCCGGTGACGGTGAGCGTGACGGCCATATGTGCGCTGGCGATTACGAATGTGGGCTCCATGACGATGCCGGCCTTCGCAAAGCCCAGGTCAGTCAGGTATCGAATGCTGGTGCGCGCAGCCAGGGCTATGAATGGACGCTCGCTGAGGTCCGCCCAAGTCACCGTGTCGCGTGAAGCGAACGCGTCATCCTTGTGCATCAGCACCGTCATCGGATCATCGAAAAGTTGCCGGAAATGTATGCCCTCCCCGGTCGCCGGGCGAGCGGACAGACCGAAATCCGCCCGCCCCAGAAGCACGGCTTCCTCGATCGCCTCGATCACTCCGTCGATCACCCTTATTTCGACCTCCGGGTTCTCGCTGCGGAATGCCGGGAGGGAAAGTGGAAACAATACGCGGGCGATCGATGGCAACACCGCGATCGTAACGCGACCTCGGCGCCCGGCGGCGATATCGGCCATTTCGGAGGAGCCATTGTCGAGCTCCGTCAGCATGCGCTGACAGATCGGCAGGAGCTCTTCCCCGGCCCTGCTCAAGCCCACATTCCGCGTATGCCGGTCAAACAGGCGCACGCCGAGCAACGCTTCCAGCGATTGTATGTGCCGGCTGAGCGACGGCTGTGAGATGCCGAGATCGCGGGCCGCGCCGACGAATGTTCCCTTTTCATGGACCGCAACGAACGACTTCATCTGCCATGGAGAGGGATGATTTATGCGCATACTGAAATTATATATGCGAATTTATCCGCTTGTCAAAAGAACCATCGCCCTACAAGCTTACTGTAGGGATGGAGATGACATGTCTGCACTGCAAAGTAATACGGGGTCTATTCAAGGACTTCGGGTCATCGAGCTTACAACAATGATCGCCGGTCCGCTCTGCGCTCAGATCCTGGCGGATCATGGCGCCGAGGTGATCAAGGTCGAGGCGCCGCAGGGCGACATGTCGCGGGACTCGCCACCGCATCTTGCTGGAGTGAGCAGCTATTTCGCCGGCATGAACCGGAACAAACGCGCCATTTCCCTCGACCTTACCTCCGCGGCGGGCCGGGCTGTCCTGCTTCGCATGCTGGAAAAGGCCGACGTCCTCCTCGAAAACTCCCTGCCCGGCACGATGGAACGCTGGAGCCTCGGCTACGACGAGGTGCTTTCAAAGCAGTTTCCGCAACTCATCCATTGCAGCGTCACCGGCTTCGGCGCCGACGGGCCGCTGGGTGGACGCCCGGGCTACGATGCTGTCGTGCAGGCCTATTCCGGCCTGATGAGCATCAACGGGCAGCCTGAGAGCGGAACCACGCGGCTGGGCATCGCGGTCGTCGATATGGCGACGGGGATGAACGCCGCGATTGGAATCTTGCTCGCCGTCGCCGAGCGTCATCGGTCCGGAAAGGGTCAGCGGATCGAGGTGACGCTGTTCGATTCCGCCATGGCGCTCCTGCATCCTTACGCTCCGAACTGGTTCGCTTCCGGGAAGACGCCCGGCCCCGTCGGCAACGGCCATCCCAATCTGATGCCCTACGACAAATATGCGGCGCAGGATGGCGAGATATTCATTGGAACGGCCAATGATGGTCAATATCAGCGCTTGGTGGCCGTGCTCGGCAGACCCGACCTGGCGACAGATCCGGCATTCCGCACCAAACCCGACCGGATTGCGAACCGCGAACGCCTGGACCGTGAACTGGCGCCGCTGATCGCCACCCGGAATGCGATGGAGCTGGCCGAGGAGTTGATGGCCGAGCGCGTTCCCGCAAGTCCCGTGCAGTCGGTCCCGCAGGCGCTCAATGCCCCGCACACCGCACATCGGAAAATGCGCGTGCGATTGGAGAACGGGTACGAAGGACTTGGAATACCGGTCAAAATGACCCGTTCACCGGGCGCGATCCACACGGCGCCGCGCACTTTCGCTCAGGACACCGACGCCGTACTGGCGGAGTTCGGCATCAGCGAAAGCGAAATTGCCGAGCTTGAGGCCGCCGGAGTCGTGCGCCGGGAGCGGAAGAAGGCTGTTCGCAACTAAATAAAAACAAAAACAACAACAATAATAAAATGAAACAACGATAACAACATGTAAAATAGGGGAGAATAATATGTATCCGATCGATAATATGGATTCGAAGCGTAGCCAGGTTCAGCCAAGCAAGATTTTGCGAGGCGCTCGGTACTGCTTCGCTGGCGTGATTGGCGCGGCGCTCGCGAGCACGATGCTCATGAGCCCGGCTGTCGCGCAGGAGTATCCGACGCAAAGCGTGAGCATCGTGGTCCCGTTCAACGTGGGCGGTCCTACCGATCTTCTGGGCAGGGTCATCGCCAATGCGCTGTCGGAAAAATTGGGCCAGCCCTTCGTGATCGACAACAGGCCCGGCGCGACCGGAGCGATCGGGGGCACATACGCCGCCACCGCCGATCCGGACGGCTACACGCTGTTGCTGGGAAGCAATTCGGTCAACGGCACCAACGAGATGCTGCGGCCCGAGTCCACGCCGTACCGGACGGAAGAGGCGTTCCAGGCTATCGCCCTTCTGACCAGGACGCCTTTTGGACTTGTGGTGCACGAGAATCTCGGCGTCAGCACGCTGGAGGAGTTCCTCGAACTGGCGAAGGCCAGTCCGGGTGATCTGACCTACTCGACCACCGGCATCGGCGGGACGGCGCATTTCGCCTCCGAGCTGCTGAACATCAGAGCCGGAATCGACACGGTTCACATTCCCTTCACGGGCGGCGGCCCGATGATGCAGGCGCTTCTCGCCGGCACCGTCGATTTCACCATCGGCGGAATGACGGGCCTGTCCGACGGTATGATCCCGCTCGCGGTGTTGTGGGACGAGAGGCTTCCGCACATGCCGGACGTTCCGACAATGGCCGAGCGGGGCATTAACGATATCGAATACTACGCCTGGTTCGGCCTTTTCGCGCCGAAGGATACTCCGGCGGACGTTATCGCCAAACTGGAGGCGAGCGTCCTTGAAGTCGCGAACGATCCCGCCGTCCTGAAGCAGCTGGTCGATCTCGGCTTCGAGCCGACCGTGGAAGGTCGCGAAGGGCTGGAGCGTCAGGTGCGTGACAGCATGGCCAAGTCAGCCGCCGTTCTGGCGGAAAACCCGGACCTGATCGGGCAGTAAGGGCCGGAACATTGACAAACGATCCCTCTAGCGCCGCCGCCACTGGCGGCGGCGCCACGACGGAAGCGATTTCGGAAGACGAGATCGCGACCGTCCGCAAGATGATCGGTGAGAAGCTGCGTATCCATCAATGGGTGCACGAAGCTTCGATCGACACCATCCGGCACTACGCTCACGGTCTGGGAGACGACAACCCGCTTTGGTGCGACGAAGCCTATGGCGCAAAGTCGCCCCACGGCTCGATCGTCGCGCCGCCGACCTTTCCCTATGCCGTCTGGCCGGCAGGCGTCGGCTGCGGCTTTCCTGCGCTCCAGGTCTTCCATGCGGGAGGGCGCTGGGAGATCAAGCGCTACATCAGGCTGGGCGAGCGCCTGACGGTGGACGCGCGGCTGGCCGATATCCGCAAGCTCAAGGGCAAGCGGGCCGGCGTCATGCTTCTGCAGACAGGCAAAGTCACCTACAGCACGACCGATGGAGAAGTCGTCGCGCAGCATGAGTCGCGCTCCTTCCGGGTGCCGGAGCCAAGCGGCGGGGAAGGTCTCAAGTACACTCCGCGCGCGCAGGTCTGGACCGAAGCGGAACTCGACGAGATGGAAGCCGAGATACTTGCGCAGACGCGCCAGGGAGCCGAACCTCTCTACTGGGACGACGTGGCCGTGGGCGACGCCGTGCCGAGTCGGCTGAAAGGCCCGCTGGATATCGCCACCATCGTCAGCTACTACGCGGGCAACGTCGGCGGCAACCTTTCAACGGATATGCAGGTGCGCAACCGTCATCTCTGCCTGCGACACCCGGAACTGGCGGCGAACAATCGTCCGGCGGAGATCCAGGCCCGCCGCGCCTCCTACGGCGCGGGACACCATGATGCGTCTTCTGCGGCGAGATCCGGGATGCCCGGCATCTATGACAATGGCTGGATGCGGGTCGGCTGGGTTCAGCAGATGTTGACGGACTGGATCGGCGACCACGCCATGATGACGATGCTCGACGTGTCGATCATGCTGCCGAACGTCGTCGGCGACATCGTCAGGTTCAAGGGCGTCGTCTCGGGTCGTCGTGAGGGCGGACTCGTCGAAATCGACGTGTGGGGAGAAAGACAGGACGGCGAACTCAGCTGCAAGGGGTCGGCGACTGTCAGGCTGCCGATCAGGACGGGGCGGAACTG
>REDO01000033.1 GCA_007693435.1 Salinarimonadaceae bacterium
TCGGGCACGTCTACATCCACAAAGGCGAGGATTCAGGCTTCGTATGCGAGCGAGTGTGACTTCTTCAACGGTCTGCTAGTCTCTAACGGCGCCAAAACGACGCCTTCTCATAGCGCGAGCAGGAGACCCGTCGCGAAGGCGAGGATCACGAGCGTCGTCGCCGTGACCGTGGCTACGTGCCGCCAGCCGAGCCGGGCTATGGCGCCGAGCGAGGTGCCCAGCCCCAGCGCCGCGATGGCGATCAGGAGCCCCCAGCCCGAGGCGGCGACGAGCAGGTCGCGGATAGGCTCGTAGACCGGCGCGATCGCAGGGATTGCGCCAGCTGCGCTGTTGACGAAGCAGAGCGCGAGGAAGACGAGCGCGAAGACCGGAATCGGCACGCGCGCCGCCGACGCTCCGGCTATCGCCCCGCGCGAGGCGAAGATCCAGCCGATGACGAGCACCACGGGCAGGAGCAGGAACACCCGGAACAGCTTGACGACGACGGCGGCGTCGCCGGCTTCCTCTGATACCGCGTAGCCCGCGCCGACCACCTGCGCCACGTCGTGGATCGTCGCACCGAGCATGATCCCCGTGACCCGATCGTCCATGCCCAGCCACCTGCAGATGAGCGGATAAAGCACCATCGCAACGGTGGAGAGCGCGTTCACGGCGACGACAACAAAGGCGACGTCGGCTTCCTTGCCCTTGTAATGCGGCAGCACTGTCGCAGTCGCGAGCGTCGCGGAGGCTCCGCAAACCGCCGTCGCCGCGCCCGCGAGCGCTCCGTAGGCGCTGGTCTGGCCGAAGAGCCTCGCCAACGCGAAGCCCGACGCAATCGTGACGATCATCGACGCGATCACGATCAAAGCCGTCGCTACCCCGAGGTCGATGATGTCGCCGAGCGCAATGCGCAGGCCGAGCAAAGCCACGGCGATGCGTAAAAGCCGCTTCACGGCGAGCGAGAGCCCTGGCTGGAAAGCCTCGCGCCGCGCGAATGGATTGAGCGCTATCCCGACGAGGAGTGCGATCACCATCGCCGGCAGCGGCAGAAAGGCGGGCATGGCCGTAGACAGCGCCGTCGCCGCGACCGCGACGCCAAGCGCGATCGCGAGGCCGGGCCACGCTTCCCGGGCGTGGGCGGAGGCGGTCATCCTGAAGGCTTCGGCGCGGCGATCATCGGGCTTTGCAATCACCCCGGTTCGTGCGGGTCAACCGCGCCATGCGGTTCATACTTCAAATAGGGATGGGGGCTTGTCGCACGGGCCTGACATGTCTCGATGTTGCCCCGACGCCGCGTGCATTGATGTAGGACGTCCTACAGCAATTATTTGATTGACACAGGCTTGCGCTCGACTAATTTCTGTAGCGAAGCATACAGAGGAATTTCGATGCGCCTCGCTGACGCCTGCACCATCCAAACCGGCTATACCGCTCGCGGGCGATTGGAGCCGACGACCGCCGGGGGTGTCCTCGCGATCCAGCTGCGCGACATTTCCCCCGAAGGCCTCGTCGATCCGATGCGCCTCACCCGCGTTCAGTTGGACGGCCTGGCCGACCGGTATTTCGTTCGCGCCGGTGACGTGGTGTTCCGCTCGCGGGGTGAACGAAACACGGCGTCTGCCTTGGACGAGCGCCTGAAGGAGCCTGCCCTTGCGGTACTCCCTCTGATGGTGCTGCGTCCGAACCTCGATGTTGTGACGCCGGAGTATCTGGCATGGGCGATCAATCAGCCCCCGGCGCAGCGCCACTTCGACGTCGCGGCACGCGGCTCGAACATCCGGATGATCCCCCGATCCAGCCTCGACGACCTGGAACTTGATGTCCCGGACATCGAGACACAGAGAAGAATCGTCGCGGTCAATGCGCTGGCCGAGCGGGAGCGGGAGCTGTCCCAATTCGCCGCCGAGATACGAAGAAAGATGATGAGCCTGATCCTCGTCGAGCGAGCGAGCAGGATGTGCCCCAGAACGAGGAAAGGATAGACGCCCCAATGAACGACCAGCTTACCCAACAACAGGTCAATCAAACGGCCTGGGCCGCTTGCGACACATTTCGGGGCGTCGTCGATGCCGGACAGTACAAGGACTACATCCTGGTGATGTTGTTCCTGAAGTACATTTCTGACCACTGGAACGATCACCTCGAAACCTATCGCAAGCAGTATGGCGGGGATGAAACCCGGATCAGGCGCAGGCTGGAGCGCGAGCGCTTCGTCCTCCCCGAAGGCGCCAGCTTCTACGACCTCTACGAGGCCCGGAACGAACCCAACATCGGCGAGCGGATCAACATCGCGCTGGAGCGGATCGAGGATGCCAACCGCGCCAAGCTCGAAGGCGTTTTCCGCAACATCGACTTCAACTCCGAAGCCAACCTCGGGCGCGTCAAGGACCGCAACCGGCGGCTCAAGAACGTACTGGAAGATTTCGCCAAGCCCGCCCTCGACCTGCGCCCTAGCCGCGTGACCGAAGACATCATTGGCGAGTGCTACATCTATCTGATTTCGCGCTTTGCCTCCGACGCGGGCAAGAAGGCGGGCGAGTTCTACACGCCCTCCGCTGTCTCCCGCCTGCTTGCGAAACTGGCGGCCCCGAAGCCGGGCGACACGATCTGCGACCCGGCCTGCGGGTCCGGGTCGCTGCTGATCCGTGCGGCCGAGGAGGTCGGGTCCGAGAACTTCGCCCTCTACGGCCAGGAAGTGAACGGCGCGACATGGGCGCTGGCGCGGATGAACATGTTCCTCCACGCCAAGGACGCCGCGCGGATCGAATGGTGCGACACGCTCAACAGCCCCGCGCTGGTCGAGGGCGACCACCTGATGAAGTTCGACGTGGTGGTGGCCAATCCCCCGTTCAGCCTCGACAAGTGGGGTGCGGAGAGTGCGGACACCGACCAGTTCAAGCGTTACTGGCGCGGCATCCCGCCGAAGTCCAAGGGCGACTACGGCTTCATCACCCACATGATCGAGATCGCCAAGCGCCAGAGCGGCCGGGTGGCCGTCATCGTTCCGCATGGCGTGCTGTTCAGGGGTGGGGCCGAGGGGCGTATCCGCCAGGCGCTGATCGAGGAGAACCTGCTCGACGCGGTGGTGGGACTGCCCGCCAACCTGTTCACGACCACGGGCATTCCGGTGGCCATTCTGGTCTTCGACCGCTCCCGCGAACAGGGCGGTGCCAACGAGGATCGGCGCGACGTCCTGTTCATCGACGCCAGCAAGGAGTTCACGCCGGGCAAGACCCAGAACGTGATGGACGAGGCGCATATCAACAAGGTGCTGGAAACCTACGCTGCGCGGTCGGAGATCGAGAAATACTCGCACCGCGCCAGCCCGGAAGAGATCGCCGAAAACGACTTCAACCTCAACATCCCCCGCTACGTCGACACCTTCGAGCCAGAGGAGGAAATCGACGTGGCCGCCCTGCAGAAGCAGATCAACACCATCGAGGCCGAACTGGCCGAGGTGCGGGGCAAGATGGCTGACTACCTGAAGGAGCTGGGCGTCGATGTCTGAGGGCGAACTGATCCTTTACAGCACCGAGGACGGCGCCGCGACCATCGGCCTGCGGGCCGTGGACGGCACGGTCTGGCTGACGCAGCTGGAGATGGCCGAACTGTTCGACACCTCCAAGCAGAATGTCAGTCTGCACATCAACAACATTCTGTCCGAGGGGGAGCTGGCGGCGGAGTCAGTTGTCAAGGAATCCTTGACAACTGCGTCGGACGGCAAGGCCTACCGCACGAAGGTCTACAATCTGGACGCCATTCTGGCGGTCGGCTACCGTGTCCGCTCGGCGCGCGGCACCCAGTTCCGCCGTTGGGCCACTACCGTCCTGCGCGAATACCTGGTCAAGGGCTTCGCGATGGACGATGCCCGGCTGAAGCAGGCCGAGCAATGGGACTATTTCGACGAGTGGCTTGCCCGCATCCGGGACATCCGCGCCTCGGAGAAGCGCTTCTACCAGAAGGTGCGCGACCTCTACACGACCGCCATCGACTACGACAAGACGTCCGAGCAGGCGCAGGCCTTCTTCAAGAAGGTGCAGAACAAGATGCTCTGGGCGGTCACGGGCAAGACGGCCGCCGAACTGATCGAGAACCGCAGCGATCCCAGCGCCCCCAACATGGGCCTGACCAGCTGGAAAGGCTCGGTCGTTCGCAAGGGCGATGTTGGGACCGCCAAGAACTACCTGAAGGCCGAGGAGGTCGAGGAACTCAACCGCATCGTCGTGATGTACCTCGACTACGCCGAGGATCAGGCAAGGCGCCGCCGCCCGGTCGCCATGGCCGAATGGGCCGACAAGCTCGACGCCTTTCTGTCCTTCAACGAGCGCGACGTGCTGACCCATGCCGGGCGGCTGCGGATGGACGTGGCGCAGAAGCTGGCCGTCGAGCGGTTCGAGGTGTTCGACGCCAAACGGCGTGCCGCCGAGGCGCTGGCGGCGGATGAGGCCGATATCGCTCAGCTGGAGGAGATGGAGAAGGCCGCCAAGGAGCGGAAGAAGGGAGGCCAAGAATGAAGGCCCCGAAGGGATGGAGTCACAGCTCGCTTGGGGACGTCATTTCGACGGTCCGCGGTGGCTATAGCGTAAAGTGCGATGATCGCCAAGCCATGCCTGATGAAATGGCTGTGCTCAAGACGGGTGCTGTATTGAATGGCCGTCTTGATCTCAATCAGAACAAACATGTCCCGCCTTCCGAGCACGTTTCCTTGCGAACGTCGGTAAAGGCAGGAACCATCATCATCTGCCGAAAAAATTCGGAGGACACAATCGGTGCCTCTGCATTGGCATTGATAGATGCACCTAACGTTTTCTTGTCGGACTTGCTTTGGGAGCTTCATCCCGCACCGAGCGTTGATAGAGAGTGGCTAGCCAGCTGCCTCAAGAGCGACCGGCTTCGCAAGCTAATTCAGATTGCAGCGACCGGCACGCAGAGCACGATGAAGAATATTTCGCAGGATCGCCTGCTTAGTATTCCACTGGAAATTCCCCCACTCCACGAACAGCGCAAGATCGCCGAAATCCTGCGGACATGGGACGGGGCCATCGAGAAGCTGGAGGCGCTGCGGGCGGCGA
>REDO01000175.1 GCA_007693435.1 Salinarimonadaceae bacterium
CGAGCACTTCGCCGGCGGCGACCGAGAAGCTGACGTCGTTCACGGCGGTGACGAGGCCTTCACGCGTCTGAAACGTGACCGAGAGGTTGTCGACATCGAGGACTGTACTGGTCATCGGGCGGCCTTTTTCCGAATGGCTGATAGCTGGCGCGTTCATCGCGAGAGCCTCGGGTTCAGAACGTCGCGCAGGCGGTCGCCCACGAGATTGATGGCGACGATCACAATGACGAGCGCCACGCCGGGGAAGGTCGATATCCAGTAGTTGCCTGACAGCAGGTAGCGGTAGCCGTTGGCGATCAGCATGCCGAGCGAGGGCTCCGTCACCGGCACGCCGACGCCGAGGAAGGACAAAGTCGATTCGAGCGCGATGGCGTTGGCGATCTGCACCGTCGCCACGACGATCAGCGGCGGCAGGCAATTCGGCAGCAGGTGGCGGAAGACGAGCCGCGAATTCGGCAGGGCGAGGCAGCGCCCCGCCTCGATATATTCGCGCCGTTTCTCGACCAGCGCCGATCCGCGCACGGTGCGCGCGTAATATGCCCATTGCACAATGACGAGCGCGAGGATGACCTTGTCGACCCCGCGCCCGAACACGGCCAATAGGATCAGAGCCACCAGGATCGCGGGAAAAGAAAGCTGCAGGTCGACGATGCGCATCACGAAGCTCTCGATCCGCCCGCCGGCATAGGCCGCAAGGACGCCGGCGGAGGCGCCGATGATTGCGGCGATAAGCACCGACGATGCGCCGACGATCAGCGAGACGCGCAGGCCGTAGAGAATGGCCGAGACCATGTCGCGGCCCTGCTCGTCTGTTCCGAGCACTGCAACGAGCCCGCTATCGAGCTGCTCGCCAGGCTTCAGCATGTTGTCCATGATCGAGATCGCCGCGAGGTCGTACGGGTTCTGCGGCGCAATCCAGGGCGAGAGAAAGGCGGCCGCGACGATCGTCACTAGCACGACGAGGCCAATCGTGGCGCTGACGCTCTCGAAGTAGTTCGCGATATGCCGGCGCAGCAGGCTTTCGCCCTTGTCTTCGACGGGCGGCGGCGGGGGCGGGGCGGCTGCGGTTTCCGAGATCTTGTTCTCCGGCACGGCGTTCTCCGACACGGCGTTCTCCAACACGGCGTTCTCCGACATTGCGATTCTCCCGGATCAGCCCTTGGGCTCGGACAGCCGCACGCGTGGATCAATCGCGGCGTAGAGCAGGTCGACGACAAGGTTGATGATCACGAAGATCACCACTGTCATCATGAGGTAGGCGACGATGACAGGGCGATCGAGGCGGGAGATGGAATCGATCAGGAGCTTGCCCATCCCCGGATAAGCGAAGACGCTTTCGGTCACGACGGCGAAGGCGATCATCGAGCCGAGTTCGAGACCGAGCACGGTGACCACCGGGATCATCATGTTCTTGAGCACATGCACGAACACGATGCGCCGGTGCGACAATCCCTTAGCTCGGGCGAAGCGGATATAATCCTGGAGCATCACGTCGCGCGTGCCCGCCTGCGCGATGCGGATGACGAGCGAGGCCTTGTAGAGGGCGAGCGTCACGGCCGGCAGGATGAGATGGCGCAGGCCCTCCCAGGTCACGAAGGTGAGGGGCATGCCCAAAACCTCTGTAACCGGGCCGCGGCCGCTCGCAGGAAGCCAGCGCAGCTGCACGGCGAAGAGCAGGATGAACATCAGGCCGATCCAGAAGTTCGGCAGCGAGAAGCCGAGGATCGAGGTCGACATGATCGAGCGGCCCACGAAGGAATCGGGCTTCAGGCCGGCGATGACGCCAAGCGGCACGCCGATCACGATCGAGAAGACGAGCGCGACAAAGGCCAGCTCCATCGTCGCCGGGAAGCGTTCGAGAATCACGTCGACCGCCGGCTTGGCGTAAACGAAGGAACGCCCCAAATCGCCCTGCAGGGCGTTCCAGACGAAGATGCCAAACTGTTCGTACATCGGCCGGTCCAGCCCGAGTCGACGGGTGATCGCGTCAAGCTCCTGCTGGTCCGCGTCCTGGCTCGCCAGGATGTCGACCGGATTTCCGATCGCGTAGATCGACAGGAAGACGAGCGTCGCCATCACGGCGACGACGAGGATGGATTGTCCGATACGGCGGATGAGATAAACCAGCATTGGCGGCCGTTGTCCGGTTGGAGATTATGGCGCCGCGCCGGCCTCCGCTCAAGGCGGAATGCTCGACGCGAGGGATTTCGCAGGGCCGGACTGACCGGCGAGTAGGCGCCGGAGCGCCGTAGGGGCAGTTGATCCCGAGTAATAGTGGTGCAGAAGCCGCGTGGCGCGATCTCCTCCTGCCGCCCCATTTTCGCGGGCTATGTCGTTGGCCGGGGCGGACTGCTCCGGTCGACGGAGATGGCCGCCCCGCTACGCGCGGGGCGGCCTCGATCGCTTATTCGATCAGTTCGCGGCGCTGACACCCATCGCCAGCGTATACTGGTCGACGCGCGGGGTCAGCGACAGGCTCGACTTGAACGCCCAAGGCGTCACCTCGAAATGTAGCGGGATGGTCGCATAGTCGTCCATCGCCATCTTTCCGGCGCGCTGCAGGAGGGCGCGGCGCGCATCGTCGTCGACGGTGCGGCGAGCCTCGGCGATCAGCGCGTCGAGTTCGGGGTTCGAGTACTGCTGCAGGTTGGTCAGACCCGTTCCCGCATCGGTGTCGCGGGTGGCCGTCAGCGCGAGGAGCGGGTTAGCCATCTCGCCCGAGGCGGCGCCCCATCCCGCCAGCCAGAAGCCGTAATCGCCCTGGCCGCGACGCGAGAAGAAGGTCGAGGCGGTCATCGAGTCGACGCTGGTGCGGATGCCGATGCGCGCGAGCATCTGCGCGACCGCCTGAGCGACACGCTCGTCGTTGATGTAACGGTCGTTGGGCGTGAACAGCGTCACCTCGAAGCCGTCCGGGAACCCGGCCTCGGCCAGCAGCTCGCGGGCGCGGTCAGCGTCGAACGCGTCGGGTTCGGCGTCTTCCCTGGTGCCGAAGAGCGGATACGGCAGAAGATCTCCGGCCGCGACAGCGACGCCGCCCATCACGCGCTCGACGATCGCGTTGCGGTCGATCGCCTTCGAAACCGCTTCGCGCACGCGCACGTCCGCGAAGGGGTTGCGGCCGTCGGTGCCGGAGACGCCCGGGGGAACGGCTTCGCCCGAGTTCGTATGGAGGTAGATCACGCGGTTGGACAGGCCCTGCTCGATCTCGAAGCCGCTCGAGCGGATGCGATCGAAGTCCTGGATCGGCGGCGTCTCGACGACGTCAACGTCACCGGCGAGCAGCGCGGCGACACGAGCGCCGGTGTTGGGGATGGGACGCAGGATCACGTTGTCCCATTCGACCTCGCCGCCCCAGTAGCTTTCGTTACGGGTAAGCGTGATGCGGTCGCCCGGGTTGTAGTTCACCAACTTGTAGGGGCCAGTGCCGACGGCGACAGCCGGATCGGCGAAGTCGGCCGATGCCGGATACGTCCCGGCGTTCTCGCAGCCTTCGGCTCCGAATTCGACGTTCTCGCCGCCAAAAGCCGCGGCGGAAAGGATCGCGACCGAGGCGAGGTTCGTCGGCAGAAGCGGCGAGGGGGCGCTCGTCGTGAAGACGATCGTGGACTCGTCCGGCACGTCGATCTCGACGATGTCGCGAATGAAGCTCGTGAAGGAGGAGGGCGAACCCTCGACGCGCGGAATACGGCAGATGGAGTAGATCACATCGGTCGCCGAGAACGGCGTTCCGTCGGAGAAGGTCACGCCTTCACGGATCTTGAACTCCCAGGTCGTATCGCCGGTCGGCTGCCACGACAGGGCCAGCGAGGGCTGGGTCAGCTGATTCTCGTCAGCCTCGGTCAGGCTCTCGAAGATGTGCTGACGCATCGCGTTGTTGGGCGCGAGGTTGTGGAAATGCGGGTCCATGGACGTCGGCTCCGCAGCCAGTCCGATGGTGAGATCGGCCGCTCCGGCCTGGCTCACCGCCATCATGGTCAACGGAACCGCTGCAAGAACGAGCGGCCTGAAGCCTTTCTTCATATTCTTCTCCTCTGGTGTTTTTCTGACGTTCCGGCGCGGCTTCAGTTTTTGGTCGCGCCGGAAAACCAATCGAGCTGCACGATAACTGCATGCTTGATTGAGCCAGAACGAACGCTAATATGTTGATCGCCTATTGTCACCATTGAAAAACATCAGAAATGGTAATACTCAAATGCGTCAAACGGATAGCGAAGATGGTTCGCGCTCGTCGCGGCCCAGCGTGCGCGAGCTTGAGGTGTTGCACGCGGTCATCACCACCCGAAAGACGACGGCCGCGGCGCAGCGGCTCGGCGTATCGCAGCCCGCGGTTTCGCGCGCCATCGGGGCGCTAGAGGCGCGGCTAGGCCGGGATCTCTTCATCCGCGACGGCGGGCGTCTCGTGCCGACGGCCGACGCTTTCGCGCTCGACGCCGAGGCGGCCCCGATCTTCGCGGCCCTGGCGCGGCTGGACAACTGGCCGAATACGCCGAGCGTGGGCGCCAACCTGCGGATCTTCGCGCCGGCGACTATTGCGCACACCTTCATCGCGCCGATGGTGCAGCGCTTCCTCAAGGTCGAGCCCGACACGCGCATTCAGATGGAGATCGGGCGCTCCGACGACGCCGTCAGCTCCGTCGCAGACGGCAGCGCCGATCTCGCCGTGCTCGACGTACCGCCGTCGCATTTCGGCGTGCGGGCCGAGCCTTTCCGGCAATCGGTCGCGCACGTGCTGTTGCAGGCCGATCACCCGCTCGCCATGAACGAAGTGATCACCCCAGCCGATATCGGCGACGAGCCGATGATCTCGGTGACGCGCCGCTTCTCCGCCCGCGCCCGCATTGAGCGCGCCTTCGCCGATCAGGGCCTCGAGCCGCGTACGGTGCTGGAGGCCGGCACTGTGCAGTTCCTTCTCGAAATGGTGCGCGGCGGCGTAGGGATTGCGGTGATCAATCCTTTCCCGATCGCCTATGCCGCAGGTCCGGGGCTCGCGTTCCGGCCCTTCGAGCCGATCATCGAATACGAGACCGCCT
>REDO01000170.1 GCA_007693435.1 Salinarimonadaceae bacterium
TCGACGCCATAGGCGCCGGCGCCGAAATAGACGCGGTTCATGTAGAGCTCGAGCAGCTCGTCCTTGGTGTAGTTCCGCTCCAGCCAGAGCGCGAGGATCGCCTCCTGGATCTTGCGCGAGGCCGTGCGTTCCTGCGTCAGGAACAGGTTCTTGGCGAGCTGCTGGGTGAGCGTCGAGCCGCCCTGCACCGTATGGCCGCTCGTCACGTTGGCGACGAGCGCGCGCCCGATCCCCATCGGATCGATGCCGAAATGGCTGTAGAAGCGCCGGTCCTCGATGGCCACGAAGGCGCGCGGCAAATGCGGGGGCAATTCGCGGATCGAGACGTTGCGCCCCCCGGTCTGGCCGCGATTGGCCACGAGCGTGCCGTCCTCGGCGAGGATCGCGATGTTGGGCGGACGCTGCGGCACCTGAAGACGGTCGATCGGCGGAAGCTGCGTGGCGTGCCAGGCGATGACGCCGGCGACCGCGATGGCGCCCCAGAGGCCGAGAACGAAGGCGCCGTAAAACACCCGCCCGAGGAACGAGCGCCTGCGGCGACCGGATCGTCCGCGACCGCCGCGCGCGGACCTCGCCTGGCTGGAGGCCTTGGCGGGCGTCTTGCGTTTTGGCTTGCGGGCGTCGCGTCGCGTCATGGCGTCCTCATTGGGTGGACCGCCGGCGCGGTCCTCGGGGCTGAGGCGCAGGTCGAAGCCGTCTTCGTCCGGGCGACCGGCGTCGAAGACCGGCTCGCGCCGTGTCCGATTCCTGCCGTTGTGACCGAACATTCCGAGCCCCCGTATCGCCTGCGCGTCTACCTCAAGGTCTGCTAAAACCGGTGAGGCAATCTAAATGTGGCGGTTTAAGGAGCAATGAACGTTAACCGCTCGCCTCAACGCCTTAACCCCCGCCGAAGTTCATGCTACGAGCGTCGCGCTTCGGTTTGGATGGATACAGATCATGAATGAACCGCGGATGAATTCGTTCCTCTCCGGCCTGCCGACGACGATTTTCGAGGAGATGTCGCAGCTCGCGCGAGAGCGCAAGGCCGTTAATCTCGGCCAGGGCTTTCCCGACGATCCGGGACCGCTCGACGTGCGCGAAAAGGCGGCAGAGGCGCTGATATCGGGCTGGAACCAGTATCCGCCCATGATGGGCCTGCCGGAATTGCGCAGCGCCGTCGCAGCCCATTACCGGCGCTGGCAGGGCCTCGATCTCGATACCGACCGGGAGGTCATGGTGACGTCGGGCGCGACGGAGGCGCTTGCGGGCGCGCTGCTCGCCATCATCGAGCCGGGCGACGAGGTGGTGCTGTTCGAGCCGATGTACGACGCCTATCTACCGCTCGTGCGCCGCGCCGGCGGCGTGCCCCGCTTCGTCACCCTGCAGCCGCCGCATTTCGCGCTGACGGAGGAGGCGCTCGCCGCCGCCTTCTCGCCCAAGACGAAGGTGGCGCTCTTCAACAATCCGCTTAATCCGACGGGCACGGTCTTCCCCGACGAACAGCTCGATCTGCTCGCCCGCTTCTGCGTGCGTTTCGACGCGATCGCGCTGTGCGACGAGGTCTGGGAGCATATCGTCTTCGACGGGCTGCGCCATTCGCCGCTGATCGCCCGCGAGGGCATGCGCGAGCGCACGGTCAAAATCGGATCGGCCGGCAAGATCTTCAATCTCACCGGTTGGAAAGTGGGCTTCGTCTGCGCGCAGCCCGCGATCCTGAAAACGCTGGCCAAGGCGCACCAGTTCATCACATTCACGACGCCGCCCAATCTTCAGGCGGCGGTCGCCTACGGACTGGCCAAGGAGGACGCTTTCTTCGACGCTCTGCGCGCCGACCTTCAGCGCTCGCGCGACCGCTTCGCCGCCGGGCTGACCGGGCTCGGCTTCTCCGTGATCCCGACCCAGGGCACCTATTTCCTCAATATCGACACCGGGGGAGAGGACGACGTCGCCTTCTGCCGCAGGCTCGTCAACGAGCACGGCGTCGCCGCGATCCCGGTTTCGGCCTTCTACGCCGACGCCGCCGTGCGCAATGTCGTGCGCTTCTGCTTCGCCAAGCGCGACGAGACGCTCGACGCCGCTCTGGAGCGTCTCGCGGGCGTCGTCCGTCGCGCCGCCTGAGGCTGCGGCGCTCTGGCGCGCGGATTGCTTGGGCCGATCGGCGCCTTTCGGCTTCCCCCGCGCGCGGCGCGGCTGGTAGAACGGCGACACGGACAACCGAAGGAACGGCCTCGCCGTTCCCGAAACCGCGCCGACCCGGCGTCGATGGGGATCGGATGAGAGCAAACGGCCCGCCGGCCGCCACGGCGCAGGATGCGGGAGCGCATGATGCGGCGTCGATCGTTGCGCTTCGCGGCGTCGACAAGGTTTTCCCCAACGGCGTGAGCGCGCTCGCCGGTCTCGATCTCGATATCGGGCGCGACGAATTCGTCTCGCTGCTCGGCCCCTCCGGCTGCGGAAAATCGACGGCGTTGCGCATCCTCGCGGGGCTGATCGCGCCGAGCCGGGGAGCCGTCGTCTGGACCGACGGCGGGGACGACACGGACCATCGCGGCGAGATCGGCTTCGTCTTCCAGGAGCCGACGCTGATGCCCTGGGCCAACGTCGCCGACAACGTCTATATGCCGCTGCGCCTGCGCGGGGTCTCACGCAAAGCCGCGCGCGAGACGATCCAATCCTGCCTCTCCCTCGTCGGGCTCGACGCGTTCGCGCAGGCCTATCCGCGCGAATTGTCCGGCGGCATGAAGATGCGCGTCTCCATCGCGCGGGCGCTGTCGCTGCGCCCGAAACTCCTCCTGATGGACGAGCCCTTCGCCGCGCTCGACGAGATCACCCGCTTCAGGCTCAATGACGACATCCTGCGGCTCCAGCGCGAATTCGGCTGCACCATCGTCTTCGTCACGCATTCGGTCTATGAGAGCGTCTATCTCTCGACCCGCATCGTGGTGATGGCGGCGCGGCCGGGGCGCGTCGTCGAAGAGATCGCCGTGGCGGCGGCGAGCCCGCGCACGGAGGCGTTTCGCACCACGCCCGAATATGCGGATCTGTGCCGGCGCACGAGCGCGGCGCTGCACGGCGCCATGGGCCAGGACGAACATTTGTGACGAGCACCTGTGAGGGATGAGCACTTGTGAGGGATGAACCGTTGACGGTCCAGAGCCCCGGCGAGGGCGCCCCGCTGACAAGCCGCCGCGATGCGGCGCTGCTCCTGCGCGTGGCCCTGCCGCTCGCGCTCTTCGCCCTGGTGATCTGGGGATGGGAGCGCTACGTCGTCGCCTTCGGGGTTCCGCATTACGTGCTGCCGGCGCCGAGCCGCATCGCGCATACGATGGTCGCCGACTGGCCGCTCCTCTTCGCCTCGCTGCTCCAGACGCTCAAGACGACGTTTCTCGGGCTGGCGCTGGCCATCGTCGGCGGGGTGGGGCTGGCGGTGCTGCTCTCGCTGTCGCGGGTGGTCGAATACTCGCTCTACCCCTACGCGGTCGTCTTGCAGGTCACGCCGGTCGTGGCGATCTCGCCGCTGCTGCTGATCTACATGCCGCAGGAGACGGCGGTGCTCACCTGCGCCTGGATCGTGGCCTTCTTCCCGATCCTCTCCAACACCACGCTCGGCCTGCGCTCGGTCGACCGCAACCTGCTCGAACTGTTCGAGCTCTACGGATCGACCAAGCCGCGCTGTGCGCCGCCCTGGCTGGGGCGCCTGATCTCGCGGGTGAAGGCTTTGTGGTATCTGCGCGCGCCGGCGGCCCTGCCGTATTTCCTCGGGGGGTTGAAGATCGCCGGCGGGCTGGCGCTGATCGGCGCGGTGGTGGCCGAGATCGCGGCGGGCTCGGCCGGGGCCGGATCGGGGCTCGCCTATCGCATCATCGAGAGCCAGTTCCGGCTCAACATCCCCCGGCTCTTTGCGGCGCTGGCGCTTCTCTCGCTCACGGGCGTGGTGATATTCCTCGTCATGTCGGGCATCTCGCATCTGCTGCTGCGGCGCTGGCACGAGAGCGCCCTTTCCAAGGAAAGCTGAGGATCCCATGCGCGACATGCGGCCTGCGACTTTCCTCCCCCTCCCGGAAGCGGGCCCGTTCCGCCTCGCCGGCGCCCGCGCGCCTGTGAGCCTTCTCGCGGGGCGCGGTCCGGCGGGCGACGCGGACGGGCTCGCGCGGGTCGATATCGACGTCGCGGACGGGCGGATCGCGCGGGTCTCGCCGGCGGGCGCGGCGCCCCTTCCGGAGGGTTTCGCGCAGGTCGCGACCGGCGGAGCGATCGTCCTGCCGCGCCTCGTCGATATCCACACCCATCTCGACAAGGGCTTCATCTTTGGCCGCGCGAAAAATCCCGATGGCGGCTTCGCCGGCGCGCTCGACGCGGCGTCGCGCGACCGGGACGCCCATTGGAGCGCCGACGATGTCGCGCTGCGCATGGATTTCGGCCTGCGCTGCGCGCTCGCTCACGGCACGGGCGCGATCCGCACGCATCTCGATTCGATCGGTCGCCAGACGGCGATCTCCTGGCCCGTCTTCGCCGAACTGCGCGAGACCTGGCGCGGGATCATGACGCTTCAGGCGACCTCGCTCTTCGTGCTCGACGACATCCTCGACGACGAGGACGGCTTTCGCGCGGTGGTCGAGACGATGGCGCGCTACGAGGGCGCGCTGGGCGGCGTGACCTTCATCGGCCGCGCCCCCGACGCGCGCACGGACGCCGCGCTCGACATGTTGTTCAAGGCGGCGATCGCCTACGGGCTCGATATCGACCTGCATGTGGACGAGAGCGATTCGCCGCACGCGCGCACGCTGGAGCGCGTCGCGGACGCCGCGATCCGCCACCGCTTCCCAAACCGCCTCCTGTGCGGCCATTGCTGTTCGGCGGCGCTGATGGGCGAGGCCGATCTCGACCGGCTCGTCGACAAGCTCGGCCGCGCGCGCATCGCGATCGTCTCGCTGCCCATGTGCAACATGTATCTCCAGGACCGCGCCAGCGGCCGCACGCCGCGCTGGCGGGGGATCGCGCCGATCCAGGAATTCAAGGCGGCCGGGCTC
>REDO01000178.1 GCA_007693435.1 Salinarimonadaceae bacterium
CGAGCACTTCGCCGGCGGCGACCGAGAAGCTGACGTCGTTCACGGCGGTGACGAGTCCTTCACGCGTCTGGAATGTGACCGAGAGGTTGTCGACGTCGAGGACTGTTTCTGGCATCAGGCGGCCTTTTTCCGAATGGCTGCTGGCTGGCGCGTTCATCGCGAGAGCCTCGGGTTCAGAACGTCGCGCAGTCGGTCGCCCACGAGATTGATGGCGACGATCACGATAACGAGCGCCACGCCGGGGAAGGTGGATATCCAGTAATTGCCCGAGAGCAGGTATCGATAGCCGTTGGCGATCAGCATGCCGAGCGAGGGCTCCGTCACCGGAACGCCGACGCCGAGGAAGGACAAGGTCGATTCAAGCGCGATGGCGTTGGCGATCTGCACCGTCGCCACGACGATCAGCGGCGGCAGGCAATTGGGCAGGAGATGGCGGAAGATGAGCCGCGAACTCGGCAGGGCGAGGCAGCGCGCCGCCTCGATATATTCGCGCCGCTTCTCGACGAGCGCCGAGCCGCGCACCGTGCGCGCGTAATAGGCCCATTGCACGATGACGAGCGCGAGGATCACCTTGTCGACCCCGCGCCCGAACACGGCCAAAAGGATCAGCGCGACAAGGATCGCGGGAAAAGAAAGCTGCAGATCGACAATGCGCATTACGAAGCTCTCGATGCGCCCGCCCGCATAGGCCGCGAATACGCCCGCCGAGGCCCCGATGATCGCGGCGATGAGCACCGAGGACGCGCCCACGATCAGCGAGACGCGCAGGCCGTAGAGAATGGCCGACACCATGTCGCGGCCCTGCTCGTCCGTGCCGAGAAGGGCGACCATCCCAGTCTCGAGCCGCTCTCCGGGCGGGAGCATGTTGTCCATGATCGACAGCGTTGCGAGGTCGTAGGGGTCCTGCGGCGCGAACAAGGGCGCGAGGAAGGCCGCCGCGACCAGCACGACGAGAACCACGAGGCCGATCGTCGCCCCGACGCTCTCGAAAAAGCTCGCGATATGGCGGCGCAGCAGGCTCTCGCCCTTGTCCTCGACAGGCGGCGGGACCGCTGCGGCGGTCTCCGTCACCGAGTTCTCCGGCGAGGCGTTTTCCGACATGACGATATCTCCCGGATCAGCCCTTGGGCTCGGACAGCCGAACGCGCGGATCGATGGCGGCGTAGAGCAGGTCGACGACGAGGTTGATGATGACGAAGATCACGACGGTCATCATGAGGTAGGCGACGATGACGGGGCGATCGAGGCGGTTGATCGAGTCGATCAGGAGCTTGCCCATGCCCGGATAGGCGAAGACGCTTTCGGTCACGACGGCGAAGGCGATCATCGAGCCGAGTTCCAGGCCGAGCACCGTGACCACCGGGATCATCATGTTCTTGAGCACATGCACGAACACGATGCGTTGGTGCGACAGCCCCTTGGCGCGGGCGAAGCGGATATAGTCCTGCAGCATCACGTCGCGCGTGCCCGCCTGCGCGATGCGGATCACGAGCGAAGCCTTGTAGAGCGAGAGCGTCACCGCCGGCAGGATGAGATGGCGCAGGCCCTCCCAGGTGACGAAGGTGAGCGGCAGGCCCAGCACCTCGGTGACCGGTCCGCGCCCGCTCGCCGGCAGCCAGCGCAGCTGGACGGCGAAGAGCAGGATGAACATCAGGCCGATCCAGAAATTCGGCAGCGAGAAGCCGAGGATCGAGGTCGACATGATCGAGCGGCCGAGGAAGGAATCGGGCTTGAGCCCGGCGATCACGCCAAGCGGCACGCCGATCAGGATCGAGAAGACGAGCGCGACGAAGGCCAGCTCCAGCGTCGCCGGCATTCGCTCGAGGATCACCTCGACGGCGGGCCTTGCGTAGACGAAGGAGCGCCCGAGATCGCCCTGGAGGGCGTTCCAGACGAAGATTCCGAACTGTTCATACATCGGTCGATCGAGGCCGAGGCGTCGCGCGATCGCGTCGAGCTCCTGCTGGTCGGCGTCCTGGCTCGCCAGGATGTCGATCGGGTTGCCGATCGCATAGATCGACAGAAAAACGAGCGTCGCCATGACGGCGACGACGAGAATGGACTGGCCGATACGGCGAATGAGATAAACCAGCATTGGCTGCCGTCATCCGGTTGGAGAGGATGGCGCTGCGCCGCCCCCGCTCAGCGGGACGTGCGACGCGACGGTTTCCGGTGGCCGGATCATCCGGCGAGTTGGCGCCTGAGAAGACGCGCGGGAGAACGCTCCCGTCTGTGTTTTCGGCGCAGCGCGCGGGAAGGCGCGATCGGCCTGCCGCCCCGTTTTCGGGGATTCGCGTCTTCGGCGTGAAACAGGCATGCCCGCATCGCGCCGACAGGATCGCCGCCCCGCTCGATGCGGGGCGGCTGTCGTCGGGGCGCGGTTCAGTTCGCGGCGGTGATACCCATCGCCAGCGTGTACTGGTCGACGCGCGGGGTGAGCGACAGGTTCGGCTTGAACGCCCAGGGCGTCACCTCGAAGTGCAGTGGGATCGTGGCGTAATCATCCATCGCGATCTTCGAGGCGCGCTGGAGGATGGCGCGGCGGGCGTCGTCGTCGACGGTCCGGCGGGCCTCCGCGATCAGCGCGTCAAGCTCGGGGTTCGAGTAGTTCTGCAGGTTGGTCAGGCCCGTTCCCGCATCGGTGTCGCGGGTGGCGGTCAGAGCGAGGAGCGGGTTGGCCATCTCACCGGAGGCGGCGCCCCAGCCCGCAAGCCAGAAGCCGTAATCGCCCTGGCCACGACGCGAGAAGAAGGTCGAGGCCGTCATCGAATCGACGCTCGTGCGGATGCCGATTCGCGCGAGCATCTGGGCGACGGCCTGGGCGACGCGCTCATCGTTGATGTAGCGGTCGTTGGGCGTGAAGAGCGTCACCGAGAAGCCGTCCGGGAACCCGGCCTCGGCCAGCAGCTCGCGGGCGCGGTCGGGATCGAACGCATCGGGCTCGGCGTCTTCGCTGGTGCCGAAGAGCGGCCAGGGCAGGAGCTCGCCAGCCGCGACGGCGACGCCGCCCATGACGCGATCAATGATCGCCTCGCGGTTGATGGCCTTCGAGATCGCTTCGCGGACGCGCACATCGGCGAAGGGGTTCCTGCCGTCCGTGCCGGAAACGCCCGGAGGAACCGCCTCGCCCGAATCGACGTGCAGGTAGATCACGCGGTTCGACAGGCCCTGCTCGATCTTGAAGCCGCGCGAACGGATCTGGTCGAAGTCCTGGATCGGCGGCGTCTCGATGACATCGACGTCTTCGGCGAGCAGCGCCGCGACACGGGCGCCGGGGTTGGGGATGCCGCGCAGGATCACGTTTTCCCACTCGACGTCGCCGCCCCAGTAATTCTCGTTGCGGGTGAGGGTGATGCGGTCGCCGGGGTTAAAGCTGACGAGCTTGTAGGGGCCGGTGCCGACCGCGACTGACGGATCGGCGAAATCGGTGGAAGCCGGGTAGGTCCCGGCGTTCTCGCAGCCGTCGGCGCCGAAGACGACGTTCTCGCCGCCGAACGCTTCAGCGGAGAGGATCGCGACCGAGGCGAGGTTCGTCGGCAGGAGCGGCGAAGGCGCGCGCGTGGTGAAGACTATCGTCGTCTCGTCGGGCACTTCGATCCCGGCGATGTCGCGCGTGAAGCTCGTGAAGGAAGAGGGCGAGCCTTCGACGCGCGGCACGCGGCAGATCGAGTAGATCACGTCGGTCGCCGTGAAGGGCGTCCCGTTGGAGAAGGTCACACCCTCGCGAAGCTTGAACTCCCAGGTCGTGTCGCCGGTCGGCTCCCACGATACGGCGAGCGAGGGCTGGGTCAGCTGATTCTCGTCGGATTGCGTCAGGCTCTCGAAGATGTGCTGACGCATCGCGTTGTTGGGCGCGAGGTTGTGGAAATGCGGGTCCATCGAAGTCGGCTCGAGGGCGAGCCCGATGGTGAGTGTGGCGGCGACAACGGGGGTCGCCGCCATGAGGGCCAACGGAACAGCCGCAAATACGAGCGGTCTGAAGACTTTCTTCATGGTACTCTCCTCTGGTATTTTCTGACTTTCCGATGCTGGGTCAGTCTTGACCGGGCGCGCCGGAAAAACAATCGAGCCGCAGGGGAACTGCGGGCTTGATTGCGCCCGATCGAACGCTAATATGCTGACCGACTATTGTCACCATGGAAAAACATCAGGATTGGTAATACGCAAATGCGTGTAACGGATAGCGAAGACGATAACCGCTCGTCCCGACCCAGCGTGCGTGAACTTGAAGTATTGCATGCAGTCATCACCACCAGAAAGACGACCGCCGCGGCGCAACGTCTTGGGGTATCGCAACCTGCCGTGTCGCGCGCCATCGGCGCGCTGGAGGCGAGGCTCGGACGAGACCTTTTCATCCGCGACGGCGGGCGCCTCGTGCCGACGGCCGACGCTTTCGCGCTCGACGCCGAGGCCGCCCCGATTTTCGCGGCCCTGGCGCGGCTCGACAACTGGCCGAATACGCCGAGCGTCGGCGCCAACCTGCGGATCTTCGCGCCGGCGACCATTGCGCACACCTTCATCGCGCCGATGGTGCAGCGCTTCCTCAAGGTCGAGCCCGACACGCGCATTCAGATGGAGATCGGGCGCTCCGACGACGCCGTCAGCTCCGTCGCAGACGGCAGCGCCGATCTCGCCGTGCTCGACGTCCCGCCATCGCATTTCGGCGTTCGCGCCGAGCCTTTCCGGCAATCGGTCGCGCATGTGCTGATGCCGGCCGATCATCCGCTCGCCGGGAAGGAAGTGATCACCCCGACCGATATTGGCGACGAGCCGATGATCTCCGTGACGCGCCGCTTCTCCGCCCGCGCCCGCATCGAGCGAGCCTTTGCGGATCAGGGCCTCGAGCCGCGTACGGTGCTGGAGGCCGGCACGGTGCAGTTCCTTCTCGAAATGGTGCGCGGCGGGGTGGGGATTGCGGTGATCAATCCTTTCCCGATCGCCTATGCCGCGGGTCCGGGGCTCGCGTTCCGGCCCTTCGAGCCGATCATCGAATACGAGACCGCCT
>REDO01000099.1 GCA_007693435.1 Salinarimonadaceae bacterium
AACCGAACCGGCGACAGCCATGTTCGGTAAAGGTGGTGTCGAGCCCCCGCAACCACCGACATCATAAACCCCGTCTCTCCATGAGGCGGGGTTTTGTCGTTTGCGGCGCACGCCGGACGCTGCCGCCCCCGCCCCCGCCGCCGCGCACAGCGCCAGATCGCCGCGCAGAAGCAGCGCCATCCAGCCATCCTCATCCGGCGACAGCTCGATCGCCTCGATCATCGAGCGGATCAGCTCCATCGCCTCGTCGCGCAGTTCCGGATCGACCAGTAGCGTCTCGAACTCCGCCACCCGCCGGCGATAGATCTCGGCGAGATTGGGATGCACCGCGATCGGGGCCGGGCGCGGCGCGCTCGCCTGCCTCGCCAGCCGGGCCATTTCGGGAAATACCACAATTCCGGTCCTATGGAGTTCGACCGTGTGTTTTCCCTCCGCCGCCCATTCCATTGAATTGACTGAAAAAATCCGGACACGCATAGACACGGCTTCAGCGGCGGTTGAGCGCCTCGAAGCTGCGGATATCCCCCTCCGAGACGCGCAGCTGCGCGCCGATGCGGCGGGTCTTCAGCTCGCCGCGCTGGACGATTTTGCGCAGCGTCTTGACGCTCACGCGCCAGCGGGAGGCGAGCTCTTCAAGCGAGGAAAATCGGGCAGGGGGCTTCATGGCTCATCCTCCGGTTCGACTGGGTCGTCGAGAGGAGTGCCATCAGTAGCCGCGGTCTAGTTTACGAGCTGCTGACCGCGCCAACAGGCGAGCGAGCGCGCGTAGCGCTGCTGAAGTATCTTCAGCGCCAGACGCCTCTCGCTTTTGTTGTACGGTTTCGACCACGGCAGGTCTCCTTGCGACAAGGAAACCCTCGGGATTCGCCGCTGCAAAAGCATGTGAATCTCACTCGTAAGACATCGCGATGTTTCCGCCGAGCGCGGCGCCGCGTGACCGCACCCGCGCCAGCGCTGCCCAATGCCGCGCTCGGCGCGCAGGTTCTCCACGTTGTGGTTGCTCACCGGGAAGCAGAAATACAGCCAGACGGCGTGCTGGATGATCTCGGGCGGGAAGCGCGGTAGCTGATGTTGCTCATCCGCTATCCTAGAGCGCCTTTGCTCAGCCTGAAGGTAACGTGTCAGGCCCCGCCAGAAGGATCGGTTCAGGCTTTCAGGTAGAGTTCCGCGATGCCCTTGCGGACCACCTCGGTGATCTGGTCGAGGCGCCTGTCGATGTGACGTTCGAGCACCTTGACGCATTCGACCACATCGCGGCGTCGCAGCATTTCGAGGACGAGTTGATGCTCGGCCTGCGTCTTCGGCCGGTCGGCGCCGTCGAAATCGAGGAAGCGGATGAACTGGATCCGGGCGTTGATCCCCCTGAGGAAGTGGATCATCTCCTGGTTGCCGGACAGCGCGATCAGGCGTTCATGGAAGATCTCGTCCAGCTCGACCATCTCGTCGGTCGATTTCCCGAGCGCTTCCGGGCCGGTACTGTCGAGGAAGTCCTGCAAGTCGGCGATCTGCGCGCTCGTCGCGCGCACGACCGAAAGCTGGATCGCCGAGGTCTCGATCAGCTTGCGCGCCTCGTAGAGATCGAAGATCGTCTTCGGGTCGAGCCGGCGGCAGAAGAAGCCCTTGCCGGGCTCGAAGGACAGGAAGCCCTCGCTGTTCAGCCGGTTCAGCGCCTCACGAAGCGGCGTGCGGCTGACGCCGAGCTTGCGGGACAATTCCCCCTCGTTCAGCCTTTCCCCTGGCATCAGCTCGTAGCGGATCGCCATCCTGCGAACCTGGGCGTGGATCCTGTCAACGATGCTCGTCGAAACGTCAGGCATGGAATCGGCCATGAAAGCTCCCGGCAGGCGAAACGACACCTTGTTGCTCACTTTGGCGTGGTTTGCTTCTTTTCAAGCAACATTGCAACACATTCGAATGTCGAATCTTAAACCGACGCAAGGTTGCCGGCCACCCCGCTCACGCCCCTGTCTGCGCGCCGGCTCAGCCCATCCACTTGGAGACGGGCACCCGCGAATCCTCAAGCGGTTGCGAGATGACGTCGACAAGGGCCGGGCCATCATGCGCGAGGGCGGCTGCGATCGCCGCGTCGATCTGCGCGGGATCCTCGACCCGCCAGGCCTTGACCCCGTAGGCCTCGGCGACGCGCGCGTGATCGGTGCGCGTGAAATCGACCGAGAAATACCGCCCGCCATACCCGTCCTTCTGGCTGGCCTTGATCCAACCGAAGGCGGCGTTCGAGAAGACGATCATCGTCAGCGGGATCTTGTTGCGCACGACAGTTTCAAGCTCGCCCACGGTGAACCCGAAGCTGCCATCCCCCATCAGGGCGACGCATTTCGCATCCGGGCGGCCGTAGCTCGCCCCGATCGCCGCTGAAAGGGCGTAGCCGAGGGCGCCCTGCGCCCGGTTGGTGATGAAATGGCGGCCCTGGGCGCCGAATTCGAAATGCCCTGATACATAGGGGCAAGGCGTTCCCGGATCGGCCACCACCACCGATGCGCGCGGAAGCGCCCGTTGCAGGGCGGCGAGCACGCGCTCGGGACGGATGGGGCGGTCCTCGGACCGGCTGAGCTCGAGGAACGCCGCGCGCTTGCGTTCGCGCAATTCCGAAAGCCGGGTGACGATGCCGCTCCTATCCCGCGACGCGCCGGCAAGCCGGGTCTCGATCGCCCGCGCCAGCGCCGCCAGGACGAGGCGCGCATCGCCGACAAGGCCTGCCGCGCAGAGGTAATTCGCGCCGACCACCATCGGGTCGAGGTCGATATGCACGATTTTCGTCCGGCGAGGATCGGGCATTTCCCAATGCTCGGTCGTCGTCGATCCCGCCCGGCATCCGACGAAGATGACGGTGTCGGCCGCCGCGATCACCTCGCGCGTTTCCGGCGTGCCGCCATTGGTGCCGACGACGCCAACCGACAGCGGATGATCGTGCGAGATCGCGCCAACACCCGACACCGTCGTCGCGACCGGCGCTGCAAGCGCCTCGGCGAGAACGGCGAGTTCTCCCATCGCCTCGGAGATGACGACGCCGCCGCCGCAGATGAAGACCGGCGCCTTCGCCGCGATGATGACATCGGCGGCCTCTTCGACCAGATCGGGGTCCGGGCCGCACCGGAAGGCGGGGTAGCGCTGGTGCTCTTTCTGAGCCCAGATCAGCCCGTCGTCGAGATCCTGCTTCTGGATGTCGTAGGGCAATCCGATATGGGCGGCTCCGGGCCGTCCCGTGGTCATCGCCCTGAATGCGGAGCGAAATACACCCGGGATCTGGCCGGGAAGGTCGATGACGTTATTCCACTTCGTCAGCGGCCGGAAAAGGCTGGTCTGGTCGAGTTCGGTGAGCGGATATTTGCCGCGCGACGCCACGGGCACGTCCGTCGTGATGGCGAGGACGGGAATCGATGATTCGTTCGCCTCGACGATTCCCGGCAGGATATAGGTGGCGCCGCCCCCGCTCGGCCCTTCGCAAACACCAACGCGCCCGGTGACGCGGGCATAGGCGTCGGCCATGTAGGCGGCGCTGCGCTCATCGCGGGTCAGGACATGCTCGAAGCCGTGGTTGAGGCGGCTCATGGCGTCGTAGAACGGCAGGCTGGTGTCGCCACACAGGCCGAAGATGTGCCTGACGCCGTGCTCCTTCAGCATGAGGACAGCCGCCTCCGCACCCTTGATGACGCCCACGAAATCACTCCTGCCCAATGTCAATCTGAATGTAGTTTAGTATGCAGAGCGGGATAATGTCAATGAAACCTGACCCTTCAGGGGCCGGCAGAGTCCGGCCCGCCCACGCCTTGCGCCGCGCTTGAAGCCGCTCCTACGGGCTCGCGTCGTTCGCCCCACGCGGCGAGCAGCCGCGCCGCGACCGGCTTGATCGGCGGACGCATGCTCATGGGACCGATATCCTCGACCGGAACACCGTTCTCGCGCGCGAGGATTTCCTGAAGCTGATGGCCGCAGAAGCGTCCCTGGCAGCGGCCCATCCCGCAGCGCGTCGCCGCCTTGAGCGAGGAGGCGTCGCCGATCCACGGCGCGCAGGCGGCTCGAATGGCTCCGGCGCTGACTTCCTCGCAGCGGCAGACGACGACATCGTCGGGAATGGCGTCATACAGGCTGCGCGGGACCGGGTACAACTCCGCGACAAGGGCGGCGAAGGCGCGGCGCTTGCGGCGCTCCTTCCTGGCCGCGACGATTGCGCGCTCGTCCACGGCAAAACCGATGCTGCGCGCGGCGCACAAGCCTGCCAGCCGCCCCTCGATGGCGGCGCAGGCGATGCCGCCGATGCCGGCGACCTCGCCGGCTGCAAACACCCCAGGCGTCCCCGTGAACATGTCCTCGTCATGAGCGACGACGAAGCCGCCGGCGTTCTCGCGATGGAGGAGGCGGCAGCCGAGCAGCGCGGCGCTCTGGACGCTGGCGACAAAGCCGTAGCCGACAGCCAGAAAGGCGGCTTCCCGCACGGATTCGGTTCCCGGCTGCGGCGACCCATGCGCGTCGCAACGGGCGACGACGACCCGTTCGAGGCGGCCTTCGCCCTCGGCGCGCACGACGCGCGAGCCGAAGCGCCAGTCGAGGCGCGCGCCGGAAAGGCGCTGGCGCACGAAATAGGCGGCATAGCCCGCCAACTCCGCCAGCCGCTCCCCATGCCCAACCATGCGTCCGGCCCGGGCAAGCCAGCGCGAGGGCCGGGCCAGTTCATGGACGGCGGTCAGGTTCGTCCCGGCTTCGAGCAGGCTGCGCGCGACGGGCATGAGAAAGGGCCCGGAACCGGCGAGAATGACGGGACCCTTCAGCCTCGCGCCGCTGCTCTTGACGAGCGTCTGCACGCCGCCCGGCGTCAGCACGCCCGGCAGGTCCCAGCCGGGAAAGGCGATCGCCCGGTCATGCGCGCCCGTCGCGAGGATGATCGCGGCGGCGCGCGCCTCGACGATACTCTCGCCATCCGCGCCACTTTCTACGAAGGCGAGCGCGTGTTCGCCGGTTCGCGCGATGACGGTGCTGTGCGCGGCGATGCGAATGCCGGCGGCTTTCGCCCGAGCGATCAGGTCGCGGCCCTTTTCCGCGCTCGTCTGAGCGCCCCGGCCCGGTTCGCCTCCGCTCTTGTCTTCCAGGCCGATCGGCTGGCGGAAATACTGCCCGCCGGCGCTTGCGTTTTCATCGAGCACGAGGACGGAGGCCCCCGCGCTTGCTGCTGCAAGCGCGGCGTTGAGGCCGGCGGGTCCGGCTCCGATGACGAGAATGTCAGCCTTGCGGTCAGCCTGTCGCATCGGCCGCCTCGTTGCGCAGCGCAATGCTCATCCCGTCGCGGACAGGTTCGAGACAGGCCCGAACGCCGCGCCGTCCGTCGAGATCGACGATGCAGTCGAAACACATGCCGATGCCGCAAAACAGCCCCCTCGGCTTGCCGCGGCGCGTCGTGCGCAACGCGACGATGCCGTTTTGCAGGAGGGCGGCGGCGATGCTCTGGCCAGCGCGCACGGCGATGCGCCGCCCGTCAACATGAATATGGAAACGGCCGTCATCGTCGCCCGCCACGGGTGCTCCTTCAATCGGCATCACGCGTCCCCCGCCGCATGCTCATTCATCTCTACAGCAAGAGCCGCAAGGCCGCCGCCGCCCGGCATGGTCGCCAGGAATTCCTCAAGCGAGAGCTCCCGCGACGATCGCAGTTGCTCCGCCACGTAGCGTCCGGTGACGGGGGCGAGCGCCATGCCGTCGCCGCCATGCCCGAAGGCCGCGAGATAGCGCTCGTCTGCGCCCGCCCGTCCGAGGATCGGACCGCCCGGCGCGTAGGGCCGCACGCCTGCCCAGGCTCGGAGGATGGTGAGGTCTTCCAGCCGCGGCATCAGGCGGCAGGCGCCGGCGATGATCCCCGCCATGATATCAAGAGAAACCTCCCGCGAGGCGATGCCCTTCTGGTTCGATCCGCCCAGCAAGATCGTCCCGCTCGCTGGCTTGTAATTGTAGCTCAGCGAAATCCCGGCCCGCGAGGCGGGGTTTTCCGGGCCGTGCTTGGCGAGCAACTGGCTCGCGGACGCGGTCTTGACCCGGGCGCATGGTCCCGCCGCCTCCAGAACGGCGACATGGCCGGCGCGCGGGATGACGTCGTGATCGAGCCCGAGCATCGCGCCGATCCGGGGCGCGGCGAGGCCGGCTGCGTTGACGACATGATCGCAGGTGATCGGCCCGTTGACGGTGCGCACCGTCAGCTTTCCGGCTTCGCCCTGATCAATCCCCAGCACCTCGACGCGCGGGCGCAGCTGGGCCCCCCGTTTCACGGCGCCCCGCGCGAAGGCCGCCGTCACGAGGAAAGGGTTCGTATGCGCGTCGATCGGGCAATGCGCGCCGCCGACGATCGGTCCCTCGAGCAACGGGTTGAGGGCGCGGCATTCGTCTGCCGATAGCGAGCGCACGGGAACGCCCGCCAGCCGCTGACCATTGCTCAGGTCTTCCACGAAGGCCAGTTCCTCGGGCGTTTCCGCGATCGTCAGATTGCCCTCGACGGCGAATTCGAGATCGGCGTCGAGTTCGGCCTGCAGGGTTTCGTAGAGAATCCGGCTGGCGATGGCGAGGTCGAGGCTGCGCCCGGGTTGCTTGGAGGAGAGCGCCACGGAGCCAGGATTGGCCGAGGATGCGCCGCCGCCAAACGCCGCCTTTTCGAGAACGAGCACGCGCGCGCCAATGCCGGCGGCGTAGAACGCGACCGAGCAGCCGATCACGCCGCCGCCGACGACGATCACGTCGAAATGTTCAGCCTCGCTCGCCAACCGGCATCTCCTGTTCACACCGCATGGCCGCCCGCTTCGTCCGATCGCGCATCCGCCGCCGAGGATCAGATCTCGAAGGCGAAATGCTTCATCTTGCCCCAATCGACGTCGACGCCGAGGCCGGGCTTCTCCGTCAGCTTGACCTCCGCCGGATAGGCGGGGAGCGGTTCGGTGATGATGTCGTCATCGGTGCGCGCGAGGGGCGAGGCATGGCACCCGCGCGCATAATCGATCGAGGCCGCGAAATGGTGGACGGCGGACAGCCCGATCCCCGATGGCGTCGAGCTTCCCGGCAGGACGCCCAGTCCGACGGTCGAGCAGATCGCGGCGATCTCCCGGCATTTCGTGATGCCGCCGAGCATCGCGAGCTTGGCGTGAATGCCGTCAGCCGCGCCCATCGCGGCGGCGCGCAAGACATCGGCGGCCGAGCCGACGCTTTCCTCGAGCGCGATCATGGTCGGGACCTGCCGCCGGACCTCCGCCGTATCGGCGAGAAGGTGGCGCGGCAGCGGCTGCTCGACCCAGTCGACGCCGTTCTCGGCGAATTGCGGCAGCACGCGCAGCGCCTCCTTGAGCGTGTAGGCCTCGGTGCAATCCACCTTCAGGCTGACCTCGGGGCCGCATGCCTTGCGGACCGCCTTGACGACGGCGATATCGTGCAGCGAGCCTTGCGGATGGCCGCACTTGATCTCGATCTGGCGGCAGCCATCGGAAATACCCTTCAGGGCGAGATCGACGGCCTTTTCCGCCGGCATGAAACCGATGCCGAACCCCGGCCCCTCAACCGGGATCGGGATCTCGTTGGAACCGCCGAGAAAGCGCCAGACCGGTATTCCCAAGGCCTTTCCGATGAGGTCGTACAGCGCCATGTCGATACCGCTCTTGGCGGCTTCATGACCGTTGACGACCTTGTCCATGCGCGCCCAGATCTCGCGGATGTGGAACGGGTCCATGCCGATGATGTTGGGCCCGAGATACTTGCCAACGACGATGGCGAGGGATTCCACCACCGAAGAATTCCACTTCGCCTCGGCGACGCATTCCCCGATGCCCTCGACGCCCTCGTCGGTGCGGATGCGCACGAGGACGTTTTCCAGCGCCGACAGAGTCAGCGTCGTGATCTTGTGCACTTCCCGATAGGGCACGCGGTAGGGCGTCACCTCGACGGCAGTGATCTTCATCGAATTCCCTTTCCTCATCAATCCTGAACACATCTTGGCATACAGATGCCGCCCTTGTCACGGTGCGTCACCGTGCGCGCGCGCCCAAAGCGGTTGGCCGGCGCGCGAAGCGGCGGACCTCGCCGACAACAAACCCTGCGAGGTCGTGGGTGTCTAGGTTCGGACGGTGGGTTGACACGCCGACGAAGTTCTCTCAAGCTTGAATACAGAGGTGTGTACTACTAATAATGCATAAACCGGAGGCAAATCATGACCCTATCACGCTATACGACTGCTGCGCTGTCGCTCGCGCTCTGCGGAGCGCTCGCGGCGCCCGCGGCGAACGCGGCAGAAGATTATCCGCAGGGACCGGTCAGATTGATCGTCGGCTATTCGGCTGGCGGCGCGACCGACATAGTTTCCCGCATCTTTGCTGACAGGCTCTCGCCGCTGCTCGGGCAACCGGTCATCGTCGAGAACCGTCCCGGCGCCGCCGGCACGGTCGCGGCCCAGGAATTCCTGACCTTGGAGCCCGACGGGCATACGCTGCTCGTCGTCGCCGCGTCGCATACCTTCTATCCGTTGACGACGGCCGAGCCGGTCTACCAGCTCGAGGATTTCAAGACGATCGGCCTTCTCGGCGTGGCGTCGAACGTCTTCGCCACCGACCCCGACCTGCCTGTCGACGATTTCGCGGGCTTCCTCGCTCTGCTGCGGGATAATCCGGGGCAATATTTCCATGGATCGTCGGGTGTCGGCTCGACGTCGCACTTTTCGAGCGAGCTGTTCCAGCAGCTTGCCGATGTCGACATGGTCCACGTGCCGTTCCCGGGAAGCGCCCGCGCCCTCCAGGCGGTGATGGGCGGCGAGATCGCCATGCATATGGACACGATGTCGACGGCGATGCCGCATCATGAGCAGGGCACGATCCGCATTCTCGCGATTGCCGCCGAAGAGCGCGATCCAGGCGCGCCCGATATTCCGACCGCGACCGAGGCGGGCCTTCCGGGCATGGTCTCCAACACCTATTACGCCCTTGTCGGGCAGGCCGACCTGTCCGATGCGATCGTCGACAAGATCGCCAGCGCCTGGGCGGAAATCAGGGCTGACGAGGGCTTTCAGCAGCGGATGCGCGAGCTGAGGGTTCCCACCAGCGATGCGAGCCCCGAGGAAACGATGCAGTTCATGCTCAATGAAACCGCGATCTGGCGCGACGTCGCCGAGCGTGCCGGCCTCGGACCCCAGTAACGACGAAAAGACGGCGGCTGCGCCCCACCGGGCGCCGCCGCCGCGCGCTTGCAACCTGCCCGGCATCCCCGAACGGCGATAGGCGGTGACTGCAATGAAGGTCGTCATTATCGGAGCCGGACTGACCGGCGCCTGTTGCGCCCTTGCTCTCGCGGGCGAGGGTCATGGCGTCACCGTCATCGACGAGCACGCGAGCGGCGAGGCGACTACGGCGAGTTCGGGATCGGCCATCCTCTACCAGACCAAGGATTCCCCGCTTCATGTCGGGCTCACCCGCAAGAGCCTGTCGCTTTGGGACGATCTTGCCGCGGCCTGCGACATCCCCTTCAGCCGCGAGGGCAGCCATGTCCTCTTCGCCGGCGAGGAGCAGGAGGAGTTCGTCGCGCAACGGGCGGCGATGCTGCGTGAATGCGGGGTTGCGGTCGAGCGGCTCGCCCGCGGCGATCTCGAAGGGCGCATGCCGGCGCTCCACCCCGACATCAGGGGGGCCTATTACTGCCCGGAGGATGGCGAGGCGCATCCGCGCCAGAGCTGCATCGGCATTCTTTCCGCCGCCGTCAAAGCTGGCGTGCGGGTGTGCCTCGGCGAGCGTTTCGAGGGAATCGGGTCCGTCGGCGGGACTCATGTCCGCACCAGCGAGCAGACAATCGCCTGCGATGCCGTGATCGTCGCCGCCGGGCACTGGACGCCCGCCATCGTCGCGCCCTATGGCCTTGACGTCCCCTCGATCCCCGAGCGCGGCGAGCAGCTCCTGACTTACCCCGCGCCGCGCCTGCTCAAGGGCCGTATCATCAGCGCCCGCTATACCCGCGGCAAGAAAGCGGGCGCTTTCGTGGGGCTGGCGCTGGGACAGGAATATGATGGCCGCATCAAGATCGGCTCGACGCGCGAACCCGGCCAGACGGAGCGGGTGACCTCCGAACGCGCCCGCGCCGCGCTTCTCGAAGAACTGGCCCTGGCGTTTCCCGAACTCGCGCGCATGCCGATCGAAAGGCAGACTGTCGGGATCCGCTCCGGCAGCCCGACGGGCTTGCCGATCGTCGCGCGCGGGGATCAGCCCGTCACCCTCATCGCCATCGACGGCATGGGCGGCAACGGCGTCGCCTACGCGCCCCTTGTCGCGGACATCGCCGCCGACATGCTGGCGGGCCGCGAAAGCGAATTCGCCGCCGGTCTTCGCCTTCAGGCGTAGTCGGTTTTCATTGATCCACAACCGTCGCAAGCACGCAGCGCGGAGCCAGTCATGACCATCGATCGCCGGGATCCCTATGCAGGCGGGTATGGCGAAGACCGCGCCAATTACCCGCGAAGCCCGTCGCAGGGGATTTTTGTCGCCGTCCTGCACCGCATTGTCCCGGATCGCGGCCTTCGCCTGATCCGCGAGCATGCCCGTTGCATCCGGGGCGGCGAGATCCACGAGTTGATCCTGACCGAGGAGGAGACCGCAATCCCCGGCGCGGAGGCCGACCTGATCGCCTATCTCGGCTTCATCGAATTCACGAAGGGCGGCGTCGTGGTCGCGGGGGACCGCTTCTTCGTCAACAATACCGAGATCGCGCGGGTTGCGGGATATGACGAGACACATATGCCCAACCACATGAACATCGTCGTGCGGGGCAAGGGCCTCGTCCCCGGTTTCGATCGCGGCATCATGCTCGGCGACCGGTTCACGATCGTCTCGCCCTATGGCGATCGCCGGTTCACCGCGACGACTTCGGCGGCGCCGTAAGCGCGGATCGTCAGGCTGGGACCGAGCCGCCGTCGATCAGGAGGTTCTGCCCGACGATGAAGCCGGCGTGATCGCTGCACAGGAAGGCGCAATAGGCCCCCAGTTCGCCGACCTCGCCGAAGCGTCCGGCCGGGACTTCGGCGGTTCGTTCGCGTTTCACCGTTTCGATATCCGTGCCGCGCCGCGCCGCGATCGTGTCGATCACGGTCAGCTGCCGCTCGGTCGCGAAGGGACCCGGGAGGAGGTTGTTGACCGTCACGTTGTAGTGAGCGACCTCCCGGGCGAGGCCGAGGGAGAATGTGCAAAGCGCGGCGCGGCAGGCGTTCGAGAGGCCATAGAAGGGCGTCGGCGCGCGCACGGCCCGCGACGCGATGT
The DNA here is from genome assembly GCA_007693435.1 of Salinarimonadaceae bacterium. Taxonomy (GTDB): domain Bacteria; phylum Pseudomonadota; class Alphaproteobacteria; order Rhizobiales; family Beijerinckiaceae; genus Saliniramus. Next base: position 11,274 of record REDO01000099.1, read on the forward strand.
TGATGATGCGCCCGAACCGCCGCTCGATCATCCCGTCGATCACGCCCTTGATGAGCATGATCGGCGCGATCGTGTAGGCGTCGGCGGCGGCATGCCACTCGGCCTCGCCGAATTCGCGGAAATCGCCGAGCTTGGGGCCGCCCATATTGGTGACGAGGATATCGGGAGCCGGGAAGGCCGCCAGCAATCGTCGCCGGCCCTCGGACGTTTGCAGATCGGCGGCGATGGCGGTGACGGTAGCGCGGCTGCCGGGGCGAATCTCGCGTGCGAGCCGCTCGCGCGCCTCTTCGAGTCGCTTCGGATCGCGTCCGTTGAGGACGACATTCACGCCCTCCCGCGCAAGCGCCTGCGCGCAGGCGAAGCCGAACCCGGCGCTCGACGCGCAGACGATTGCACTGCGCCCCTTCAGTCCAAGATCCATGCCTTGCCACCTGCTTCATCCGGCGTTGGGTCAGTTAGCTTTTCTTGCATGGCGCGACTCATTATGGCAACTTGTATTCAGGCCTGAACCAAGCTTGGGGAAGGCGTGGGACAGGTATCGCCGATGGCTCGGTATGACAGAAACGACATTGTCGGCGGCCTTCTGGTTGTCGCCCTTGGGCTGTTCTTCTTTGTGAAGTCCATCGATTACGGCATCGGCGCCGCGAACAGGATGCTCCCGGGATATTTCCCGCTTATGGTGAGCTCTATCGTGATCGTGCTTGGCGTCGCGGTGGCGATCAAGGGCTTCCTTGGACCCAAGAACCGGATCGAGATCGCCTGGCGGCCGCTGATCTTTGTCCCGCTGGGGCTGGTTGCCTTCATCTTCGTGATGCGCTGGTTCGGGCTCCTGCCCGCCATCGCCGCGACGGTCGCCGTGTCGGCCCTCGCCACCAGCGAGTCGCGGCGTCTGTCCACGTTCGTGCTGGCGATCGTCGTCTGCGTTTTGATCTGGCTGATCTTCAGCGTCGGGCTGCGCCTGCCCATCGCCCTGTTCAAGGGTTTCTGACATGGAATTGTTCACGGTCGGATTTCCGACGGCGCTTTCCTTCCAGAACCTCATCTATTGCTTCACGGGCGTCTTTCTCGGCACGTTAATCGGCGTTCTTCCCGGCATCGGCCCGCTCGCAGCGATTTCCCTGCTCCTGCCGATCACCATGTATCTTGAGCCGACTGCAGCTCTGGTGATGCTGGCCGGCGTCTATTACGGCGCGCAATATGGCGGCTCGACGACCGCGATCCTGCTCAATCTTCCCGGTTGCTCGTCCTCCGCCATCACCGCGCTCGACGGCTATGCGATGCGCCGCAACGGGCGTGCGGGGGCGGCGATCTTCATCACGACACTCGCCTCCTTCATCGGCGGGTCAATCGGCATCCTCCTCCTGACGACCTTCGCAACAGGCATCGCGCAGGCGGCGCGGATGTTCGGCGCGGCCGAGTATTTCGCCGCCATGCTGCTTGCGCTCATCATGGCCTCGACGATCGCGCAGGGATCGGTGCTGAAGGGCTACCTGATGGTCCTGGTCGGGGTGCTGCTCGGCTGCGTCGGCCTCGACGTCAATAGCGGCGTCGCGCGCTTCGAACTCGGATTCCTTCAGCTTTACGAAGGGATCAGCATGATCATCGTCGCGATCGGCCTGTTTGGCGTGTCCGAGATCATCATCTCGCTGACAAGCAAGTCATCCGCGCCCCAGGCGGGCAAGGTGCCCTTGCGCTCGCTGATCCCGACGCGCGACGAAATGCGCCGCATGTGGGCGCCGACCTTTCGCGGCACGGCGATCGGCGGCCTCTTCGGCGCCCTGCCGGGCGTCGGCGCCAATGTCGCGACCTATTGCGCCTATGCGTTCGAGAAGCGCGTCGCGCGCGACAAGTCGAAATTCGGCAAGGGTGCGGTCGAGGGCGTCGCCTCGCCGGAGGCCGCCAACAATGCGGGCGTCCAGACCGCCTTCATTCCCACCCTCCTGCTCGGCATCCCCGGCAGCGCGACCATGGCGGTGATGCTCGGCGCGCTGATGATCCACGGCATCGCCGCGGGCCCGCGGCTGATGACGCAGCAGCCCGAGCTTTTCTGGGGGCTGATCGCCAGTTTCTGGATCGGGAATGTGCTTCTCGTCATCCTGAATATTCCGCTGATTGGCATCTGGGTGGCGCTTCTGCGGATTCCCTACAAGCTGCTTTATCCCGCGATACTCGCACTGATCTGCATCGGCACATACAGCCTGCGCTACAGCTACTTCGATATCTGGCTCGTACTCATCTTCGGCGTCGTCGGATACATTCTGCGGGTGCTTCGCTTCGAGCCGGCGCCGCTCCTGATCGGCTTCGTCCTTGGACCGATGGTCGAGGAAAACCTGCGGCGCGCGATGATCCTCGCCCATGGCGATATCGGCAATCTGCTGCAGCGCCCGATCGCGGGGACGATCCTCGCCATCGCGGCGATCGTTCTGGTGGCGACATTCATCTCGCAATACCGGGATGCATTTGGAGCGCGCCGCGACAGGGACGCCGATGGTGACGCCGTGGCGGCGTCGCCGGCATGGATGGCGGGGGCGGAATCCCGTGCGGCTCCCGGCTCGGTTTCAGGTGCGGATCCGGCCCGCGACAAGGAACGCGACCCGACATGACGCGACGACAGTGACCGTCCCCGACGCCGGCCCGTTTTACCTGCGCTCCGCAACGCCGCGCCTGTTGTCGGAACAGCTTGCTCATCAGGCGCACGCGATGGGCAGATGCGTCCGGTTCTGATCGAATTTCTGAAGGTCAACAAGTTTTTTGGGATCTCCACGTCCTGAGCGATGTGGACCTGCAGGTAGGGGAGAGCCGACAACGTTTTTGAAGCGCCCGTCAACGAACGCACGAAAGCGTCCTTGTCCAAAATTCTTTGATTTCGCGCCGTGTGAACGCGCCGAAATCTTTGTAATCGCTAGATCGTCGCCGCTTCCATGCTGGCACACAGATCGGCATGCAACCTGGCCGGCCGCTTATGCCGTCAACGCCCTCGAGCGCCGCTTTGCGAGGTTCTGACGCCGTTGAGCAATCTTTCGGGCGATCTTGCCTGGCTCCTCAACCCCGCCGTCCCCTCCTTCCCCGCCAAGGCGCGCGGCGTCTCGCTCCTGCCGTCGGCGACTTCCGGTGTGATCGCCTTCGTCGCGGGCCTTCGTCGCGGGGCCTTCGGCTTTCAGAAAAAGAATCCGTGCGGCAAGGGGATCGAGAGCGCCGAGCGGAACAGCCAGACGAGGCTTGCGGGAAGCACGGCGGCGACGATCAGCGCAAGCGTCACCGTCTCGCGCTCGATCAGCAGCGCCATCACCAGAACGAAGATGACGAGCCCGACCGTCGTGCCGAGCCAGGCGATGGCGAAACCCGTCGCCCCGATCAGAACGAGCGAGAAGAGTGGCTTGACGAGGGTCTCGACGTCCCAATCCTGCCCGGCTCCGCGCGCGGGAACACGGGCGCGGCGGGCGCGCTGGAGAAGGACGGCCTTCAATGCGCCGATCAGGGCCAGCAAGCACCCGGTCAGCGCGGGGACGAAAGCGGGCCCCGGTCCGTAAACCGCCCAGAATTTCAGCGTGGCGAGGCCGTAGACCGTCACGAACAGGCCCGTCGCGCAAAAGGCGCAGGCAACGACGAGTTCCACGCGGAACATCCGCCGCTCGGCCGAAAAGTCATGAGCGCCGCCGTTTGCGCCGTTCTGCGCGCCATCTTGTGCGCCATCTTGCCGCTCGCTCATGTCTCACCCTTTCCGCCGCTCAAGCGGAACCGCCGCCACAAGCCTGTAATGATAGGGCCGACGAGGAAGAGAAGCACGACAGCGAACGCCATCGCAGAGACCGGCCGGTTGATGAAGATGTCGAGGCTGCCCCGGCTCATCATCAGGCTCTGGCGCAGGGCGCGTTCCGCGATCGGGGACAGGATGATGGCGAGGATGAACGGCGCGACCGGGTAATCGAGCTTGCGCAGCACATAGCCAACGAAACCGAACATCAGCATGAGCCAGACATCGAACATCTGCCCGCGAACCGAGAAGACCCCGAGGATGCACAGCATCACGATCAGCGGATTGAGAAAACGCTGGCTGACGCGGATGATGTAGATGAATGTCGGGATCATGAACAGGTTGATGAGGAGCAGGATCACCGCCCCGACATAGACGCTGGCGATGAATGGCCAGATGACGTCGGTTTGCTGGAAGAGGGTCGGCCCCGGCGTCAATCCGTGCAGCAGCATGCCGCCTAGCATCACCGCCATGAACGGCGAACCTGGAATACCAAGCGCGAAGGTGGGGATGAACGCGCCGCCGACCACGGAATTGTTGGCGGCTTCGACTGCGGCGAGCCCCTCGATGGAGCCGTTGCCGAAGCGCTCTTTGCGGCGGCTTAGCCGGTATTCGGTGCCGTAGGCGATAAAGGTCGCGACCGCAGCCCCCGCGCCAGGCAGCATTCCCACGAAGAATCCTTGGATCGTCCCGCGCACGATGGACCACGCGCTTTCCGCCCAATCCCTGAGGCTCGGCCAGATATTGCGCAGCGTGATCTTCGCGTTGATGAATTCGAGTTGCCCGCGCCGCTCCAGGTTGAGCAGGACCTCGGCGATGCCGAACAGTCCGATGGCGACGGGAAGCCACGGAATCCCGTCATAGAGGCCGAGCACGCCGAAGGTGTAGCGCTGCTCGCCGTCGATCATGTCCATGCCGACGAAGCCGATGACGAGCCCGAGGAAGATCATGCTGTAGCCCTTGAGCCAGTCCTTTCCGGTCAGGCCCCCGGCAAGGACAAGGCCGAGCATGGCGATGGCGAAGTACTCGGGCGGTCCGAAGCTCAAGGCCCACAGCGCGATCGCCGGGCCGAGAAAGGTGAAGGCGGTCGCGCTCACCGTCGCCCCGATGAAGGAGCAGATTGCCGACAGGCCGAGCGCGACTCCGGCCTGCCCCCGCTTGGCCATCGGATGCCCCTCGACCGCGCTGAGCGCGACGCCGGAATCCCCGGGGATGTTCAGCAGGATCGCGGAAATCGTCGCGCCGAACATCGCGCTGTAGTAGAGCGCGCCGAAGATCATCAGTGCTGCGGCGGGTTCGACGAGAAAGGTGACCGGGATTAGTATCGCCAGCGCGGTAGTGGGCCCGATGCCGGGAAGCACGGCAACGATCATGCCGACGAACACCGCCCCGAACAGGATCGACAGGTGATACGGGTTCATGATGGCGACGATGGCTGACATCAACAGAGAGAGTGATTCCATGCGGTTGCCCCGGTCATCTCCATGAGATCATCGCGATCTGGATCGTCGTCGCCAGAATTTCGCCGTCAGCGTCATGTTCGTCAGGTAAAGGACAGGGCGCCGAAACGATGGGCGCCCTGTTTCAGGTCGGGATGGCGTGCAAGCAATCCCTCTTAGCGGTTCATGAACTTGCCGCTTGTTTCGTAAAGCGCCGCCATCGTGCTCCGGTACTCGTCTCCGGCCAGATAGGCGACCTGGATGCCCGCCGTCTCGGCAGCGCTCCTGAAGGAGTCGCTTTCAAGCGTAGTCTTGATCGCCTCCGCCAGTTTCTCGACGATTGCGTCAGGCGTTCCGACCGGCGCTGCGATGCCGACATGGCTCATCACGGGGAGGATGTCGAAACCGGCCTCCTCGAATGTCGCCATGTCCGGGCGCGTAGCCGGGGCGGGGCCGATCATGCCGAGGATCTTGAGGAGCCCCTGCGCTTCAAGCGGTTCCGCCCCGGGCAGTCCGACGAAGGTGATGTCGGCATCGCCCGCAGCGACCGCAGCCGCCGCCTGGCCGCCGCCATCGAACGGGATTCCGACCATGCCGGCCGCACCGATCGCGTCCTCGATCGCGAGCGCCTGCAGCCATTCGCGCCCACCAAAGCCGGTATGGGCGTAGGTGACCTCGTTTTCGCGCAGGTATGCGACCAGCCCTTCGAGATCGTCCACCGGAAGGTCCTTGCGCACGACAACTGCCGCCGGAAGCACGCTGACGCGGGCGATCCAGATGAAGTCGTCGATCGGATGATAGTCGACATTCTGCGCCCAAGGCACCGAATAGTGGTTGCTCGCTCCGGCAGCCAGTAGTGTGTAGCCATCAGGCGAAGCATTGGCAGTGAACCATTGTGCGCCCATCGAGCCGCCCGCGCCGGCGCGATTCTGGACGAGGACGGTGGTCCCGCCAAGCGCCTCGGGCAGGTGATTGGCGAGCACACGGACGGTCGTATCGACACCGCCGCCGGCGCTGAACGGGCTGACGATCGTGATCGTGCTGCTCGGATAATCGTCCGCCGCCACCGACTTCGGCGCGGTCATGGTCATGCCGATCGCGATCAGTGGCGCGACAAGCCCGGAAAGCAGGATTTTTTCTGTCGTCATCTTGTCCTCCTCTGTTTGTTTTTGAGTTCATCTAATAATTGTCTGACAAATTCCTCCGTGAATAAATGGGGTTTCTTGATGATGTGATGCGTCAGCTCAGGCGAAAGTGCTCGACCTTGTCCCAGATCACCGTCGCCCCGAGACCCGCCGCCGTTTCGACCGAGATAGTGCTTCCTTGCGCGCCGACGCTTTCCAGGGTGGACCGGACCGCGACGACATCGTCGCTGAGCGCCTGCGAGGCGGGGCCGGGACCCTCATGGGCGCGGCCTCTCGTACCCGGGGTGCTCGCGGCGAAATGGCGGCTGGCATGACGCGATAATTCGAGCGTCGTGCGGCCTCCGACCACGATCGGCATGCCCGCCGCCTCGCCGACCGCAGCGATCTTCTTGGCGAGCGTCAGGCCGCCGACCTTGGGAATCTTGATGTTGAACACATCGCAGGCTTGCTCCGAGATGAGCGCGAGCGCCTCCCCGAGGGTGTTGAGGCTCTCGTCGACGCTGATCGGCACGCCGATTTCGCGGCACAGCCGCAATCCCGCGAGATCGTCTCCGACGACGGGCTGCTCCACGAATTCGAGCCCGAGCGGCTTCACCGCCTCCAGGAAGCGGCGGGCGTCGTCGCGGCTATAGCCGCCATTGCAATCGACGCGCACGGTGATATCCGCCGCGACCCGCTCTTTCACCGCGCGCACGCGCTCCACGTCCTGCGCGACGTCGCCGGTCACCTTGACGACCAGACCGCGATAGCCAGTCGCGCAGATTTCGGCGGCCCGGTCGGCCATCTGCGCCGGAGATTGCGCGCCCATCGTGTAATCGACGAGGATCGGATCGTTGCAGCGTCCTCCCATGAGGTTGAAAACCGGCGTGTTCAAGGCCTTCCCGGCAAGATCCCACAGGGCGATATCGACGCCGCCCAGCGTATCGAGGTCGTGATCGAGCGCCGAGAGGATCGCCGCGACATGCGCCTCGATGTCGAAGGGGTCGCGCCCCATGAGGACGTCCCTGACGGTCGTGTTGATCCGTTCGGCGAGCGGGACGACGTCGCCGACGACCGAGAGCGGCACGCTTTCGCCAAAACCTGTCAGGCCGTCATCCGTGGTGATCCGCACGATCACGCTCGGGAAATGCGTCATGATTCCCCGCGAGATATGGTAGGGCGTTGTCAGCGGCACGCTGACCGGGACGGCGACGACCTCGCTGATTTTCATCAAGCGCCTCTCCTCTTCGGGTCAATGATGGTGCGCGGTCAGGACGGGCGGCGCCTGCGCAGCCTCGCCGAACCTGTCCGGGCGCAATTCAGCCATGTCGAAACTCCGGCATTCACCGTCCATGACCATCTCGCTCAGGGCGAGACCGATGGCCGGGGCGTGCATGAAGCCGTGACCGCTGAAGCCCATCGCGCACCAGGCTCCCGGATGGCCCGGCAGCGCGCCGACCAGCGCCCGGCGGTCGGGCGTCAAGGCGCGCAAGCCGCTCCAGGCGTGGGATACCGTCGCGCGCGACAGATCGAGCCGTTGCGCGATCCGCTCGCGAAAGACCGGCAGCTCCGCGCTGATATCGGGAATCGTGTCGGAACTGGCCTGCGCCGTCCCCACAATGCAGGTGATGCGCCCGCCATCGTGCCGCAGCATGAGGTCGCCGTCTTGAAAGACGGTGATCGGCATGCCGGAGGCCATCCGTTCCGGTGCGGGATCGACGGCGAAGACATGGCGCGGATAGGGATAGCTCGCGAGCCGATGGCCGAGCCCCTCGAGGATCGGTCCCGCGAAGGCGTTGAGCGCGATCACGATCGCATCGACGCCGATCGGGCCGCCTGCAGTATCGATCTCGAAGCCGCCGCCATGACGCGGCATGACATGACGAACGGGGGTGTGCTCGAACATCGAGACCCGCCCCGTCGCGACGGCGCGATCGGCATAGGCGCGCGCCGCCGCTTCCGGTTCTGCGATATACCCGTCCTGCGGGCTGTGAAGCGCCCGGACGATGCCCTCATGTGACACGCCGGGAATGATCCTGTCGAGATCGGCGGGGGCGACGTCATCGACCTGAACGCCGAGGTCCCGCGCCATGTCGATCACCGCATCCTGACGCCGCGCGCGCTCGGGATCGGCCGCCAGCAGGAGATAGCCGCAGCCTGTGAACGCCGCGCGCGGGTGCTCCGCCGCGAGTTCGCGGAAGGCGGCGAGGCTGAAGCGCGACAATTCCATTTCGAGGCGATGGGCGAAGATCGAGCGGATGCCGCCAACCGACCGCGCCGTCGACCCAGCGCCGACAGCCCCGCTATCGAAGAGGAGAACCTGCCCACGCCCGCGTTTCGCGAGAAACCAGGCAGTCGCGCTACCGACGACGCCGGCTCCAAGGACGGCAACGCGTTCAGGCATCAACTCCTCCTGCCAGTCCGGAAGCCTCTTCCATCATGCATACAAAAAGATATACAGGTGGTGATATCAGTCAACATGGAAAGGTCACGGCGCCGCTTTTGGGCGAGCGGCGTTTCAGCGGCGATGGAGGGGTAGCGATGTCGACGGGTCCGGCGAAGAGGTCATTCGACACCGTTCAGGAGATGGTTCTCATCGCTCACGGGCAATTGGATCCGGCGGTGTGGGAATACGCGACCTTCGGCGCGGAAACCGAGACCACCGTCCGCCGCAACCGTTTCGCCCTCGACGCCCTTGCCATCAAGCCGCGCATCGCCCGCGACATGAGCCGCATCGACCCCCGCGCAAGCCTGTTCGGACGTGTCTTGCGAATTCCGGCCCTGCTGGCGCCGATGGGGTCGATCACGCGGTTCGATGCCGCCGGCCTTTCCGCCACCGCGCGCGCCGCCATGGCGTTCGGGACGATCGCCTTCATCGCCAGCCACGCGACCGACGGCGCGCCGATGCCGGAGGACATTCGCGGCCTGCCGACAATTTACGCGATTCACCCCGACGGTGATGATGCGTCTTTTGACGCGGAAATCGATAAGGCGACGCATCACGACTGCCTGGCCGTCTCGATCGCCACCCAATCCGCGTTCTACAGCCGCCGCGAACGCGACATTCACAACGGTCTGCACGGCAAGGGGCAGGAAATCGGCGTGTATGCAGCCCGGGTGACGCCGCCGCGCGCAAGCAGTCCGGGAGAGACTGTCACGCCTCCCTTGGCGGAAGGAAGTCATGCGGAGATGTTCGAGGCGAGCTTGTCCAAGGCGCGCCTGTCCTGGGATCTCGTGCGGCGCGTCAGGCGGCGCTGCGAACTGCCGGTGATCGTCAAGGGTATCCAGACCGCGCAGGATGCCGCCATCGCCGTCGAGCATGGCGTCGATGTCATCTATGTCTCGAACAATGGCGGGCGGGCGTTGGACCATGTCCGCGCTTCGATGGAGGCGCTGCCCGAGATCGCCGGCGCTGTCGGCGGGCGCGCGCAGATCATTGTCGATGGCGGCTTCGTCCGGGGAACCGACATCATCAAGGCGATCGCGCTTGGCGCCGATGCCGTCTGCCTCGGGCGGCTGCAGGCATGGGCGCTGGCCGCGAACGGCGAAGCGGGCGTGGTGCGGATGCTGGAGATCCTCGAGGAGGAAATCGTCATCGCCATGGGCCTGATGGGAGCCCGCAGCCTCGCCGATATCGTGCCCGACTGCGTGACGCGCGTCGAACCCTGCACGCCGCCGCATCCGCTCTCCGCGTTCCCCATTGTCATGGAACGTCTTGCGCAGGGTTGACGCCGTAGCGCTTGGCCAGCGTTCTCAGGCTCTCTTGACTATGCTGTCGCTCGACGGACCGCCTCTGTCGTCGTGGCGCCGCCGTGTCCGACGGCGGCGCATCGACGACAATAAGCCCACCGCCTGCGTGATGGCGACCGAGGGGCTGGGCGTCGCCGTCGCGGATCCATTCGTCAACTTTCGCGCCTTCAGCGAGCTTCTCGCGGAGCCCTTCCTCCCGTCGATCGCGCTCGCTACCTATATCGTCGCACCGCGCGGACGGCATGCATCGCCCATCGCATCCGTGGCAGGTCAACATAGGATTCCTCCTGTGTGTACCCCGCATTCCCCAAGTAACCCGCTGATTTCGCTGTCCTGAACTCAACATTACCTA
>REDO01000091.1 GCA_007693435.1 Salinarimonadaceae bacterium
GGCGATGCGCATGCCCTTGCCGCCGCCGCCGGCGGAGGCCTTGATCATCACCGGATAGCCGATTTCGTCGGCGATCGTCACCGCATGTTCGGGGCTCTCGATGACGCCGAGGAAGCCGGGCACCGTCGAAACGTTGGCCGCGGCCGCCGCCTTCTTGGATTCGATCTTGTCGCCCATGGCGGCGATGGCGCCGGGATTGGGGCCAATGAAGACGATGCCGGCCTCCTTCAGCGCGTTGGCGAAAGCCTCACGCTCGGAGAGGAAGCCGTAGCCTGGATGAACGGCCTGCGCGCCGGTGCGCTTGCAGGCTTCGATGATCTTCTCGATGACGAGATAGGATTCCGACGCCGGCGCCGGCCCGATATTCACCGCCTCGTCGGCCATCTCGACATGCAGCGCGTCGCGGTCGGCGTCGGAATACACGGCCACCGTCGCGATGCCCATCCGGCGAGCCGTCTTGATGATCCGGCACGCGATTTCGCCGCGATTGGCGATGAGAATCTTGTCGAACATGAAGCGTCTGGACTCGCGGTTGGATCAGCCGGGCGGGCCGCGACGTCCGCGAGAAGGCGAGGACGCCGTGCGAGCCGTTTCGTCCATCAATTGGGCGATACTGTCAAGCAGGCGAGGCGCTGTCACGGGTCGGCGGTCAGCCTGGGCGCGCCACGCGTCAGGCGGTCGCGTCCGGCGCCGCGACGCGCGCCGCCAGCAGGTTCGGCGCTCCGATGCGGGCGTCGTCGAGCGCCTGCGCCATCGCCTGGGTGTTCTCGTCGGGCGAGCGCGACGGACCGTTGAAGGTGACGGCGTGGATGTCGATCGCGGCGTTGAGGGGACGCAGCTCCAGCGAGAAGAACACGTTGACGCCGCGATGCGAGAACTCGAGATCGATCACGACGACGGGGGCCTCGCCCCATTTGAGATCGATCTGGGCGCGCGATCCGTAAGTCAGCGTCCCCTCGCGGAAGAACAATTCGCAGGAGGAGGCGACGAGATCGGCGATATTGGCGTGCTGCTCGAGATGGATCATCCGCGCCAGGATCGAGAGATCGACGAGACGCAGCTCCGCCGCGACGCTCTTGACGGCGTCGCCGAGAATCTTCTCGCGATCGAGCAGACCTGGCTTCGGCTTGCGCTTCTTCATCGAGAGTTCCGATCCTACGCTTTCTCTTTCGCGTTGCGATAATGGAAGAAGTACAGCATCTCGGCGACGACCCGGTAAAATTCGGGCGGTATCGCGTGGTCCAGCTCCACTTTATCGTACATGGACCTTACCAGCGGCTTATCGACGATCACGGGTATTTCGTGCTTCTCCGCGATTTCCCTGATCCTGAGCGCGACGAGGTCCGTCCCCTTGGCGACGACCATGGGCGCGCCGCCCTCCTCCAGGACGTAACGCAACGCGATCGCGTAATGCGTCGGATTGGCGATGACGATGGTGGCGCGCGGCACGTCGGCCATCATGCGCCGGCGCGAACGCGCGCGGGCGACGGAGCGCATGCGCGCGCGCACCAGCGGATCGCCCTCCATCTGTTTGTGCTCGTCCTTGATCTCCTGGCGCGACATGCGCAGCTCCTTGCGCCAGTGGAAGCGCGTGAAGACGAGATCGACCACGACGAGCAGGATGGTTGCGACGCAGACCGCCGTGAGAAGCCGCACCGTCAGCGTCAGGAGCAGTTCGGGGATCGTGACGGGGTCGGAGAACATGGCGTTCACGAGCCTTCCCGCGTCGAAATAGAGCAGCGCCGCGATGACGAGCGCGACGACGAGCAGCTTGAAAACCGCCTTGCCGAACTCCATCCAGCCTTGCGCCCCGAACATGCGGCGAAGGCCCGAGGCGGGCGAGATGCGCGAGAGCTTGGGCTCGATCCGGTCCTTGACGAGACGCGGCCTGTTCTGGAGGAACGACGCGAGCAGCCCGCCGACCGCGAGTATCGCAACGAGCGGCAGCAGGAAGCCCCCGGCCGAGGCGGCGACGACTTCGAGGAGGTGCGTGGCGTCGGCTGCATTGTCGAGTGCGATTCCGGCTGGATCGTCGACGAACCGTTCGAGCGCGCCCGCTAGGTTCGTGACGGCGTTTGCGATGTAGAGATAGGCGACGGCGAGGATCGCGAGGATCGAGGAGAAGGTGAGCGCCTCTTTCGAGACGGGCGTGTTGCCCTTCTCGATCGCGTCGTGGATCTTCTTCTCCGTCGGCTCCTCGGTCTTGCTGGCGCGATCCTGGTCCTGCGACATTCTCCGGGGTTCCCTTCGGGCCTTTGCTCAACCTCCCGCGTCAGCGGAAATATGCGCCCTCCTCCTGATCGGGGTTGAGCTCGATTTCGCCGCGCCCCGCCATCTCCAGAGCGAGATCGGTCACGGCGCGACGGGCCTCGATCACGTCCTTCTGGGCGACGGGCTCGCCGTTGGCCAGCTCGTGCTCGACCATGCGCCGGGCGCGGGCGCCGAGCGAGGAAAGGATCGCGTCGCGGAATTCGGGCTCCGTGCCCTTGAGGGCGATGACGATGCGCTCCGTCGGGATCTGATCGAGAATGGCGACGCGCGCGCGCGGCGCGAGCTTGATCACGTCCTCGAAGGTGAAGAGCAGACCTTTGAGGATCTCCGCCGTTTTGGGGCGCGCCTGGGCGAGGCTGTCGAGCACGTCCTCCATCTGGTCGCGCTCCATCTTGTTGATGATGTCGGCCATGCGCGAATGGGTATCGACGCCCATATTGCGGGCGAAGTTGAGCATGAAGTCCTCGTGCAGCGTCTTCTCGACGATGCGCATGGTCTCCTCGACGACGGGCTTCATGGAGAGCATCCGGCGCATCATGCCGTTGCGAAGCTCCTGCGGCATCAACCCCATCACCTTGGCCGCGCAGGAGGGCTTGACCTTGGAGAGGATGAGCGCCGCCGATTGCGGATGCTCTTTCTGGAGATAGGCCGCGAGAATGCCCTCCGAGACGCCGGAGATGCGCTCCCAGATCGAGCGGTTGGCGTTGCCGAGCACGTCCTGCATGATCTCCGCCACCTGCTCGGGCGGCAGGATGCCGGTGAGCAGCCGCTCCACCTCCCCCGCCGTGCCGAAGAGCGAGGCGCCGGCGGAGAATTCCTCGGCGAATTCCTCGACCACAGCGTCGAGCTCCGGCGCGGTCACGACGCCAAGATCGGCGGCCGAACGCGAGATCATCTTGAGCTCGCCGGGATCGAAGCGCGCCATCAGGCGGCTCGCGACCGACTTGTCGAGGGCGAGCAGGAGGGCGGCGACCTTGTCCGCGCCAAGAAGCGCGCGGGGCGCGGGGACGGAGGCGGCGGTCATCGTGGCGAGGGCGGACATCTGGCGGTTCCCGGTTTGGACGAGGCGCTCAGAAAGCGGAGCCCGGGCCCTGCGACCCGACGATTTCGGTGAGCGACACGCCGAAGCGGGAATTGTCGTCCTCGACCACGACGACCTCGCCCCGCGCCACGACCCGCCCGTTAACGACAACGTCGACCGGCTCGCCGACCCGGTGGTCGAGGGGCACGACGGCGCCGCGGCCGAGCTTCATCAGATTGGAGACGGGCATCGTCGCCGAACCCAGCACCACCTGGATCGAGACGGGGATGCGCATGATCGAATCGAGATTGTAGGCGCCGTGCGCATCCTCGATCGTGGGGCCTTCCTCGACGGCCTCGTCGGCTGTGGAAGCGGCGCCGCGCGCGGCCTCCTCCGCCATGGCGGCGAGGGCGTCGGTCTTCTTGCCGGCGGCGCGGCCGTTCTTCGGGCTTTGGGTCATATCGTCGAACTCCGGTGACTGGAAATTGGATCAGGCTTCGCGCGCGCCAGCTCCGGCTCCGGCTCCGCGCACGACGGGCCATATGACGGCTTCGTCGGCGAGCTGCCGCCTCCCCGCCTTTTCGAGGGCGAGGCCGGTCTTGTCCTGGGCGGGCTGCGCCTTCGCGGCCAGCGCTCCCGCCTCGTCGATGCGCTTTTCGAGCCGCCGCAGCTGGACGGTCGCGGCGGTCTCGGCGGTCTTGAGCGAAGTCAGGGTTCGATGCGCGGCGTCGATGCGCTCGCCGAGCGCGATCAGGGTCTGCGCGCCGTCGCCGTGGACATGCGCGACCGCCCGCTCGACGCCGTCCATGGCGCGCGCCGTCTCCTGAAGCGCCGAAGCGTATTCGCCCGAATGAAAGCGGAAGCGACGGAATTCGCGATACATGACGAGCGCGAAGACCGAGGTCGCTGCGAGCGCGACGATCAGCACGACGTTAATGACCGTGTAGAGCATCGATGAACTCCTGTTGCTGGTCGATCTCGTCCTCGATCCTGAGCGTGTAGACGCCGCCCGACTGGCCGAGGCGACAGGAATAGAGCGGCTGGCCGTTGCATTGCAGGCGCACCGGCGTCTGAGGGGTCGCCTGCAATTCGAGGATCTGTCCGACTGCCAGGCGCGCGACGTCGCCCAGCGTGATCATGCGCTCCTCGATGATCGCCTCGAGCTCGACGCGGGTGCGGCGGACTTCCGCCTCCATCTGGCGCGTCCAGCGCGGATCGACGCCGCCGCCGTCGCCGGAGAGCACGTGGGCGAGGCTCTGGCGCATGGGGCTCAGCGCCGATTGCGGGATGATGACGAACATCTCGCCGCCGCGCCCGAGCGCCTGGATCAGGAGTTTCGCGACGAGCGACATGTTGTTGCGCCGGCCGATGATCGCGAAATCCATCCGCGTCTCCATGCGCTCCAGCTTGAAGCTGGTGCGCGCGACCGGCGCGAAGGCCGCGCCCAGCGCCTTGCCGGCTTCAGCGAACAGCGTCTCCGCGACCCGCATCTCGATATTGGAGAAGGCGCGCTCGTCGTCGATGGGCGGCTCGACGCCGTCGGAGCCGAAGAGCACCTCCACCATGGTGAAGATGAAGTCGCGGTCGAAACCCACGAGGATGCGCGTGTCCCATTCGACCGCGTGGAACATGGCGGCGACGGCGTTCGACTCGTAGAATTCGAGGATGTCGCCGATGCGACCGCTCTCGATGTTGCTCACCGAGAAATAGGAAGGCGAGGCCGAAAGCTGGCGCAGGCCGTCCGCGCAATAGGTGGCCACGCGGTCGAAGATCACGTGGAGCATGGGCAGCCGATCGACCGTGATCCCCGCCGCTTCGAGGAGCTTGTCGGAGACCGTGTTGGCCTGCTTGCCGCGTAGCGCCGCCGGCTTGATCTCGCCGTTGGCGTCGAGGTCGTCGAAACCGATCATCACGCGGCTCCCTGGACCGGCGCGCGGTCGTTGGCGGGACGGGCGGAGGCCGAGATCGTCTCGCTCTCGACCTCGTCGATGGAGGGCCGGTCGCCGGAGGCGATGGCCTTGCGGCCATGCTCGAGGGCGATCTGCGGCAGGGCGCCGTTCATGAAGGCGAGGATGGTCTGCTTGGCGATGACGAAGAGGCGCATCTGGTGCTCTCTCGTGCTCTTCACCTTGTAGGCCAGCGGCGCGACGACGCCGTAGGAGAGGAAGATGCCGGCGAAGGTGCCGACCAGAGCCGCGCCGATCAGGCTGCCGAGCAGCTGCGGCGACTGGTCGAGGGCGCCCATGGCCTTGATGACGCCGAGCACGGCGGCGACGATGCCCAATGCGGGCAGGGCTTCCGCGAGGATCATCATCGCGTTGAAGGGCTTCATGCGCTCCCTGCGCATCGTGTCGATCTCCTCGTCCATCAACGATTCGATCTCGTGGGAGCGCGCATTGCCGATCACGAGCAGGCGAACATAGTCGCAGACGAACTGCATCAGCTCCGGGCGGACGAGGACGCGGGGAAAGCGCCTGAAGATCTCGGAATTGAGGGGGTCGTCGATATGCGGCTCGACGTCGTTGCGCCCCTTGGCGCGAATGTCGCGCATCAGCATGTAGAGCAGGCCGAGAAGATCGAGATAATCGCGGCTCCGGGGGATCTTGCCGAGGCACGCCTCGACGCAGGCGCCGCCCGTATCCCGGACCGTCTTCATGGAATTGGCGATGATGAAGGTGCCGAGCGCCGTGCCGCCGATGATCACGAACTCCCATGGCTGCCAGATCACGAGGACGTGGCCGCCCATGGCGGAGAATCCGCCGAGCAGCGAGCCTATCGTGATGACGAGACCGATGACGATGGCCAAGACGCCCTCCCGGAATTCCGTAACCGTCGGAATTCAGGAATAGGCGTCCAGGCTTGCGCGAGGCGTGCGGGGATCAGGCCCGGGAGGCGAGGGCGTGGGAGACGGCGGCGCGCATCTCGTCGAGCGAGAAGGGCTTGGTGAGCACGTCGAAGACGATGGCGTCGAGGCCCCGCGCGCGCTCGCGCTGGTCGGCGTATCCCGTCATCAGAAGGATCGTGAGATCGGGATGGTCGCGGCGCGCCGCGAGGGCGAGCGCGATCCCGTCCATGACCGGCATGCGGATGTCGGTCAGCAGGAGATCGAAGGCGCCGCCCGCCTCGGTCAGGCGGTCGAGCCCGTCGCCGCCATCCTCGGCGGTGACGACCTCGTGGCCGTCGAGCTCAAGCCCGCGCTTGAGAAGGGCGCGGACCGGCTCTTCGTCGTCGACAAGAAGGATGCGCGCCATGATCGGGCCTCAGCGCTGTTCGAACAGATCCGGCCCCTCGCCGCTCGTATCGACGAGGCCGACGAACGGAAGTTGCCGGTAGGAATGAGCGACGTCCATGCCGTATCCGACGACGAAGACGTCCGGACAGGTGAAGCCGACGAAATCCGCCTCGATCTGGACCGCGCGCTTGCCGGGCTTCTCCAGCAGCACGGCGGAGAGAACCCGCCGGGCGCCGCGCGCGGCCATGAGATCCTTGGCGAAGACGATGGTGCGGCCCGATTCGAGGATGTCGTCGATCAGCAGCACGTCGCGACCGCGCACTTCGCTCTCCACATCGCGCAGGATATCCACCTGACCGGAGGATGTCGTGCCCTTGCGGTAGCTCGACAGGTGGATGAACTCGACCTGCGGCTCGAGCCCGGTCTTGTGCAACGCGCGGATCAGGTCGGCGGCGAACATGAAGCTGCCCTTGAGAACCGCCACCACGAGGAGGTCTTTCGGTTCGGCGGCCGCGATGTCGGCGGCGAGTTCATCGCAGCGCTTCGCTATGGTCTCCTCGTCGAACAGAACGCGCACGCGCGATTGAACCATGACCGCCTCGTCTGAAGAAGGACCCGCCCGATCAATCGGCTGCGCCGGCGACGCCCCGGGCGGGCGAGAACCGCACCAGAACCTGCCTCGCTTCGGGCGGCGGCGCAACCAGCCGCGCGCGAAATGCGACGTTTTCGCCGGGATGGAGCGTCGCGCGCGGCGCCTGCACGTCCCAGGAATAAAGCGGACGCCCGTCCGCGTCGCGCAGGATCACCGAGACCGGCGGCACCATGTGGCTGCGGTCGGTGCGGTTCACGACCACGCCCTCGACGGTCAGTATCTCCCCGCCTTCCTCGAGGCCGCGCCCGGACGTGACCTCGATCAGTTCGAGCCCGCGCAGGTTCACGGGCAATCCGGCGAGTTCGTAGAGCATCGCCGTCGTCGGCGCGGTGCGCACGACGCTCTCGCGTCCCAGCAGCGCGCCCAGCGCCCCGCCGATCAGGACGACAGCGAAGATGAGGGTCAGCGGCAGGCCGCGCGCGCTCGCCGAAACGCGACGCGCGATGGCGGCGAGGTCCGGTCCGCGCCATTTCCGCGATTCGATGGCGCCCGGCGGATAATCTGGCGCGACGGCGGCGCTCGATGCGTCGACGGAAAGGTCGCGTCCCATGCGCCGCGCGAGGCTCGCCGCCACGGGATCGTCGGGATCGAGCGCCATATCGTCGAACGGGTCGTCATCCTCCCCTTCCTCGCCCGGCGGGTGGACGAAGAACACCTCCCGGCAGGAGGCGCAGCGCATTTTGCGGCCGTTCGGACGCAAAAGCACCGGATCGACCTCATATTCACTTGCGCAGGACGGGCAGACGATCAGCATGGGCGAATCACATGGCGTCGGGTCGCGCACGAACGGGACTCCGCGCTCCTATTGGGCGATCGTTTTGGTTAAGGACGCGTGAAGAACCTCGCTTTCGAAACGGACGGGATCGAGACTCCCGTCGTCCATTTCGAAAATGTCGGCGTCCGCTACGGGCTGGGGCCGGAGATTCTGCGCGACCTCACCTTCTCGATCGAACCGCACTCCTTCCAGTTCCTCTCGGGTCCCTCCGGAGCCGGAAAGACCACGCTCCTGCGGCTGATGCTGATGTCGATCCGGCCGACGCGCGGTGTGATGACCCTGTTCGGCGAGGAAGTCAGCCGCATCGACAAGAATCGGCTGACCGATCTGAGGCGTCGCATGGGCGTCGTGTTCCAGGATTTCCGCCTCCTCGACCATCTCACGCTCTACGAGAACGTCGCCCTGCCGCTTCGGGTGCAGGAGCGCGAGGAGGCGAGCTACCGCGCCGAGGTCGTCGAACTGCTCTCCTGGGTCGGTCTCGGCCACCGCATGCACGTCATGCCGACGACCCTCTCGGGGGGCGAAAAGCAGCGGGCGGCGATCGCGCGCGCCCTCATCGCACGACCCGACGTGCTGCTCGCCGACGAACCGACCGGCAACGTCGATCCCAGCCTCGCGCGCCGCCTTCTGCGGCTCTTCGTCGAGCTGCAACGCCTGGGAACCGCCATCGTGATCGCGACTCACGATCTCGCCCTTATGGACCTGTACGACGCCCGCCGGCTGCTTCTGGCCGACGGGCGGCTGCATATTGACGATTGAGGGGGAGCGGTGAACCGGAATCGGGCCGACTACGACAGGGAAGAGGACGACTTCGCGGAGGCGGGTTCGGCTCCCGCGCCCTCGGCGCCCGATCCGGGGCTCTCCCGTCGGCGCGGTGGTTTCGGCGCGCTCCTCGCACGCTTGCGCCCGGCGCCCGCCGAGGGCCCGCTCGTTCCCGTCGATTCTGCGGCGAGCCGGTCACTCATCGCGGTGATCGCCATTCTCACCTTCCTCGCGGCGCTCTGCGCCGGCGCGGCGGAGCTCGTCGCGACCAACTCGGCGCAATGGCGCGCGAGCGTGGCCAACGAGGCTACGATCCAGATCAGGCCGCAGGCGCCGCACGACACGGAAGCGCTCGTCGCGCAGGCGGCGGCGCTGGCGCGCGCGACGCCGGGAATCGTCGCGGCCGAACCCTTCAGCCTGCAGCAATCCGAGCGCCTGCTCGAGCCGTGGCTCGGCTCCGGGCTCGATCTCGGCGAATTGCCGGTGCCGCGTCTGATCGTGCTGCGCATCGACGGCGACTCGCCGCCCGATCTCGGGGCCCTGCGCGCCGTTCTGCGCGACGAGGTGCCCGGCGCGAGCCTCGACGACCACGCACAGTGGCTCGCGCGGCTTTCGGCCATGGCGCAGACGATCGTCGCGATCGGCGCGGGCGTCGTCGCGCTCGTCATCGTCGCCACGGGACTCGCCGTCGCCTTCGCGACGCGGGGAGCGATGGCGGGCAACATGAGCATCGTGGAGGTGCTGCACTATGTGGGAGCGCGCGATTCCTATATCGCGCTGGAGTTCCGGCGCCGCTTCCTGCGGCTTGGCCTGAAAGGCGGCGTCATGGGCGGGGCCGCCGCGATCGCGGTGTTCGGGCTGCTGTCGATGATATCCTCCGCCTGGCGGGCGTCGCCGTCCGGGGATCAGATCGAGGCGTTGTTCGGCGCCTTCGAACTCGGCTTGCGGGGCTACGCGATCATGGGTGGCGTCGCCCTGGTCGTGGCGCTCGTGACGGCGCTCGTTTCTGGCTTCTCCGTACGCCGCTTCCTGGCGGAGCATCCCTGACCGGCTGCGTTTTCGCCCTTTTGGGGCCGTATTCGCGTTCATAACTACATTTGGAGCGCACGCGGCGATTGCCGGAGCAGGGTGCGGGACGTAAGGATCGTTCATCGGCTATGGCGGACGGCTTCGCAAGCGGCGGACAGGGTATCGCGGGAGGCGCGCGCGGCGCTTCGCCCGGGCTCGCGCAGCCGGCGGGGCGCACAGGCGGAAAGCGCGGGCGGATCGGACGAATGCGGGCAGTGCTGCGATTCTGCCGCCTCGCGGCGATCGTTCTCCTCGTCGGCTTCGGAGCCGGGTTTTTCGCATTCGTCGCCAGCCTGCGCGAATTCAGCGGCGAGGCCGCGCCCGGAGAGGCGCAGGGCATAGTCGCGCTGACAGGCGGCACGCAGCGCATATCCGACGCCATCGACCTGCTGGCGCGCGGCTACGGCGAGCGGCTGCTGATCTCCGGCGTCAACGCGACGACGACGCGCGCGGAGATCGCAAAGCTCAATCCCGGACAACTCAGCCTGCTCGAATGCTGCGTCGATCTGGACCGGCGCGCCCGCAACACCATCGGCAACGCCATCGAGACCCGGCGCTGGGTGAGCGAACGGGAATTTAAGTCGATCATCGTGGTCACGTCGAACTACCACATGCCGCGCACGATGCTGGAGCTCGACAACGCCATGCCGGGCGTACGCAAGATTCCCCACGCGGTATCGCCGAGCGGCGTCGATATCGAGAACTGGTGGCGCGATCCGGTCGCAGCCAGGCTCCTCGCGCAGGAATATGTGAAATATCTCACCGTGTGGGCGCGCACGCGCATGGAGAGCGATCCCGAACTTTCACGGTTGGCCGACTTTTTTCTGCGCGACAAGGCTTGGAGAATGGACGAGGCCAGAAGAGCGGTTCCGCCGGCGGCGATTCCGGATTAGGAAGGGCCGACGCTCCTTTCCTGTTCCGGATCCCGATGCTTCTCGCGCGCTCAATCCTCTTCAACATCCTGTTCTACACCAACCTCATCGCATGGATGATCGCGCTTCTTCCCGCGCTCGCCGGGCCGCGCGCATTCATGCTGCGGGCGGTGAAAGCCTGGGTCGCCTCCTCGATCTGGCTCCTTCGCGTCGTCGCAGGAATTCGGATCGAGTTCCGGGGCGTCGAGAAGATCCCACCCGGCGGCTGCATCGTCGCATCCAAGCATCAGTCCATGCTCGAGACCTTCGCGCTCGTGGCGATGCTCGACGACCCGGTTTACGTGCTCAAGCGGGAGCTGATGTGGCTGCCGTTCTTTGGCTGGTACGCCCTGAAGATGAACGCCGTTCCGGTGCGGCGAAAGGGCGGCTCGGCCGCGCTCGCGGACCTCGTCGCGCGCGCCGAGGTGGCCGTCTCGGCCGGCCGTCAGGTGATCATCTTCCCCGAAGGCACGCGGCGCACGCCGGGCGCGCCGCCGGACTACAGATTCGGCATCGCCCAGCTCTACAAGCAGATCGGCGCGCCCTGCCTGCCGGTCGCGCTCAACACGGGGGTTTTCTGGCCGCGCCGGAAAATCGTGCGCCACCCCGGGACCGTGGTCTTCGAATGCCTCGATCCGATCGCCCCGGGTCTGCCGCGAGGCGTCTTCTTCGCCGATCTCCAGGACAGAATCGAGGCGGCCTCCGACGCGCTCCTGCGCGAGGCGGGCGGGCAGGCGCAGACGACGGATTAACGCTATCTTCAGCCCATGCCCCCTAGTGTTCCATTGCGGACAGGGGGCCTGCAGGATCCCGCGTCGCCGCGCGTAATCTCGAGGCGTACATGGATCTGGCCACTGGGATCGGGCTGCTCGCCGGCGTTGGCGTTCTCATCGGCATCATCGTGCTCGACGGCGGCAACTTCGCGGCCTACTGGGACACCAAGGCCGCGTTGCTCGTTTTCGGCGGGACGACCGCCGCGACGATGATCCGCTTCCCGTTCTCCTCCATGGTGCACGGACTGCCCGTCGGGGTGCGCTACGCGTTCCAGATGAAGGCGGAGAGCCCGCGCGACCTGATCGAGGAGATCACCCGGGTCGCGGAGATCGTGCGCCAGAAAGGCCCGATCGCGCTGGAGAACGTCGATGTTCCCAATCCCTTCCTGGGGCAGGGCCTGCGCTTCGTGGCCGACGGCTATGATCGCGATTTCATCCGCGAGACGCTCGAGAAGGAGACCGAATATTTCCTGGAACGTCTCGGCGCCGGGCACAGGGTCTATCGCGCGATGGGCGACGCGGCCCCGGCCTGGGGCATGATCGGAACGGTTCTCGGCCTCGTGATCATGTTCTCGAACATGTCGGACCCCTCGAAGCTCGGCCCGGCCATGGCCATCGCGCTGCTCACCACGCTCTACGGGGCCCTGCTCGGCAACCTGTTCTTCCTGCCGATCGCCGACAAGCTCCAGCTCAAGATCAGCGAAGAGGTGGTCTCGCGCTCGCTCATTATCGACGGCGTTCTCCAGATCCGCGACGCGCGCAGCCCGACGATCGTGCGCGAGATGCTCAACGCCTACCTCCCCGACCACCATCGTGAAGCCTTGGCGGACGCCTGACGCGGATAGGAGACGGCGACCATGGCCAAACGCAAGGAGGAACCTCCCACCGGCGCTCCGGCCTGGATCGTCACCTTCGCCGATCTCATGTCGCTGCTGGTCGCATTCTTCGTGATGGTCGTCGCCTTCTCGACCATGGACCAGCGCAAGCTGCAGGTGGTGGCGGGCTCGATGCGCGAGGCTTTCGGCGTCAATCCGCAATCGCGTTTCGCGGGCATCATCGAGCAGGACGCCCTGCCCGTCGCCACGCATCTTCGCAACGTGCGCCTGATCCGCCCCGAGGATTCGACCGACTTCACCAATCCCAACGATTTCGACCGCAGCGAGCCCGCGCTGCAGCCGCCTGTGGACAGCAACTTCGCCCTAGCCGCCGCCTCCCTGCGCCAGGCGCTTCGCGACCTTCCCGAAATCCTCGACGTCTCCCGCAACGTGATTATCGAAGTGACGGAAGAGGGGCTCGACATCTCTCTCGTCGATCAGGACGGCCGCTCCATGTTTCCCGAAGGCTCGGTTCAGCCCTATGACCGCACGCGGCGCGTGCTCGAGGCCGTCGCGCCCGTGATCCGGCGCATGCCCAACCGCATTTCGATCGCGGGGCACACGGCCGCCGCGCGGCCGGGCGCGGTCACGGTCGAGGAGCCCTGGTCGATCACTTCCGGCCGCGCGGTGACAGTGCGGGAAATCCTTGCAGGCTCGGGGCTTCCCGGCGACCGCTTCGCCGCGGTGGCGGGGCGCGCCGACAACGATCCGATGTTCCCCGACAATCCGTACGTCGCGCCAAACCGCCGGGTCACGATAACGCTTCTCCACGAAGCGCCGCCCTTGCCGGACGGCCTGCCCTTCTGACGATTGACCCGTGACTGGAATACGATTTCCGGCGATCTTTTTTCCCGCCCGCGCGTTGTCTCCACAAGACAGCTTTCGAAAGGAGAAAGACCATGCAGAAGGACCTGCCGGACCAGATCTCGGAATCGAAGCCCGTAGCGGCCCAGGAAGACGGCGAGACGGCGAAGCGCGCCGATCACAAGAAGAAGGTCGAGAAGAAAGTCGAGCGCGAGGAGAAGGTCGACGAGGCGCTGGAGGACAGCTTTCCCGCCTCCGATCCGCCCTCCTTCAACAAGACGACGACCGGCGGCTGAGCCCGCCTGTCAGCCGGAGGCCTCCGAGGCCGGGCGGAGCCTCGCCGACAAGGCGTCGCGCACCGCGTCGGAAAGCGGCGTCGGTCTCCGGCTTTCGACGTCCATGATCACGCTGACAGCCTGCGCCCTGGCGACCAGCCGTCCGCCCGAATATATCTCCTGGCCGAAGGTGATGGAGGTGCGGCCGAGCCGTTCGACCCAGGTCGCCGTGAAGGCGTTCGAAGGATAGAAAGCCTCCGCCGTGAAATCGATCGCGACCCGCACGACCACGTAGAAAATGTCAGGCGGCGAGATCGGCGTGACGCACTCGTTCTGATAGCGCACGCGCCCTGATTCCGAGAGCGTCGCATAGACCGCATTGTTGACGTGACCATTGGCGTCGAGATCGGCGTAGCGAATGACGTCCTGAACGACGACGACGCGCGGATCGGCCTCGAGCGCCAGAAGGGCGGCGGGCTTGTCGCCGCCTTGATCGCCGTCAGTCACCTTGCGTGCCTCCATCGCTCGCGCCCTCGCTCATCGCCACATTCGGACATGCGATAGCGCCTGCCCGCCCGTCGCGTCGCCCCGAAAATGCGAACGGCGCGCCAAGGCGCGCCGTCACGATCACCCTCGCGCGCTTCCCTCACGCCACATCGCGCTGCTTCTCCGAGCGCTTGCGGTCGTTGGGGTCGAGGATCGCCTTGCGCAGGCGGATCGATTTCGGCGTCACCTCGACGAGTTCGTCGTCCTGGATCCAGGCCAGCGAGCGCTCCAGCGTCATGCGGATCGGGGGCGTGAGGCGCACCGCTTCGTCCTTGCCGGTCGAGCGCACGTTCGAGAGCTTCTTGCCCTTGAGCACGTTGACCTCGAGATCGTTCTCGCGGTTGTGCTCGCCGATGATCATGCCCTGATAGACCTTCCAGCCGGGCTCGATCATCATCGGGCCGCGATCCTCGAGGTTCCACATGGCGTAGGCCACCGCCTCGCCGGAATCGTTGGACATCAGGACGCCGTTGCGGCGGCCCGGTATCTCTCCCTTGTAAGGCTCGTAGGCCTTGAACAGGCGATTCATGATCGCCGTGCCGCGCGTATCCGTGAGCAGTTCGGACTGATAGCCGATCAGCCCGCGCGTCGGGGCGTGGAAGACGAGGCGCTGGCGGTTGCCGCCCGACGGCTTCATCTCGACCATTTCCGCGCGACGCTCGGACATCTTCTGCACGACGACGCCCGCATGCTCCTCGTCGACGTCGACGACGACTTCCTCGATCGGCTCGAGCGTCTGGCCGGTCGCCTCGTCCTTCTTGAAGACGACGCGCGGACGCGAGACCGCGAGTTCGAAGCCTTCGCGGCGCATGGTCTCGATGAGGATCGCCAGCTGCAACTCGCCGCGGCCGGAGACGAAGAACGAATCCTTGTCCGCCGATTCCTCGATCTTGAGCGTGACGTTGCCCTCGGCCTCCCTGAAAAGGCGGTCGCGGATCATGCGGCTCGTGACCTTGTCGCCCTCGGTGCCCGCAAGCGGGCTGTCATTGACGATGAAGGACATGGTGACGGTAGGCGGATCGATCGGCTGGGCGGCGATCGGCTCCTCGACCGACAGATCGCAGAAGGTGTCGGCGACCGACCCTTTGGTCAGGCCCGCGATCGAGATGATGTCGCCAGGCTCGCCGATATCGATCGGCTGACGCTCGATGCCGCGGAAGGCGAGGATCTTGCTGATGCGGCCCTGCTCGACGAGCTTGCCGTCATGCCCGATGACCTTGATCGTCTGGTTGGGCCTGATCGTGCCGGAGCTGATGCGCCCGGTGATGATGCGGCCGAGGAAGGGGTTGGCTTCGAGAAGCGTGCCGAGCATCCGGAACGGGCCGTCGTCGACATGCGCGGGCGGAACGTGTTCGAGCACGAGGTCGAAGAGCGGAGCCAGACCCTGGTCCTTCGGGCCTTCCGGAGCGGTAGCCATCCAGCCGTCGCGGCCCGAGCCGTAGAGGATCGGGAAGTCGAGCTGTTCGTCTGTGGCGTCGAGAGCGGCGAAGAGGTCGAACACCTCGTTGATGACTGCGATGTGGCGCTCGTCGGGGCGATCGATCTTGTTGATCGCGACGATCGGGCGAAGCCCGAGCTTGAGCGCCTTGGAGACCACGAACTTCGTCTGCGGCATCGGGCCTTCGGCGGCGTCGACGAGGACGATCACGCCGTCCACCATGTTGAGGATGCGCTCGACCTCGCCGCCGAAATCGGCGTGGCCGGGAGTGTCGACGATGTTGATGCGCGTGTCCTTCCAGACGACCGAGGTCGCCTTGGCGAGGATGGTGATGCCGCGCTCCTTCTCGAGATCGCTCGAATCCATCACGCGTTCGGCGACGCGCTGGTTTTCCCGGAAGGCGCCCGATTGTCCGAGCAACTGATCGACGAGGGTGGTCTTCCCGTGGTCGACATGGGCGATGATCGCGATGTTCCGCAGTTTCATGGTCTGTCCGCAAAAGGAGTGCAAGCCGGCGTTCGGAAAGCTCGACGTGCGAAACGTGAACCTGTCATGACAACGGCGATGTTAGAGCGTTTCGCAGTGCAATATAGACATTGCCCGCGCCACGCAAGGTTTCGCGATCCCTGTACGGAACCGAAGTTGGACCGGTGGCGGCGGCGCTCAGCCGCTGAACAGGCCCCCGCCGCCGCGCTGCACCCGGCGAAGCCCCTCGCTGGCCGTCGTGTTCGTCCGGTCGAGGCCGAGCGCGCGCTGGAAGCTCTCGCGGGCCTGCGCCACGTCACCCGAGCGTTCGAGCGCGACCCCGCGCCAGGCCCAGGCGTCGGCGTTGCTGTTATCGACATTGAGCGAGGCGTTGAAATCCTCGATCGCCTTGGCGTAATCGCCCGTCACCGTCAGGCTCTGGCCGCGACCGTTATAGGGAGCGGCGACATAGGGGTTGCGGTCGATCGCGGCGTCGAAATCGAGAATCGCCTCGCGATGGTTGTTCATGCGCTGATGGACGAGGCCGCGCGCATGCAGCGCCTGCGCCGATTCCGGCTGGACCGCGAGCGCGCGGTTGAGGTCATTCAGCGCGCCCGCCGTATCGCCGCGCACGCGCAGGAGATTGGCGCGCGCGATGAGCGCCGGCACGTAATCCGGATCGGAGGCGATGGCGCGGTTGAAATCGGAGAGCGCGTCGGCGTCGCTGCCCGTCTGGCGCAAAGCGAGGCCGCGATTGGTGAGCGCCGGCGCGTAACGCGGATCGATCTCGATGGCGCGTCCGAAATCGGCGAGCGCCTCGCGGTACTGGCCGAGGCGCGCATAGGCCGCGCCGCGCGTGTTGAAGGCGGCGGCGTCGTTGGGATTGCGCTGGATGACCTCGCTCAGCGATTCGATGTTGGCGCGCGACACCGCCGGATCGGATTGCTCGACGACCGCGACCGATTGCACCGCGGTCAAGCGGTTGACCGTATCGCAGGCGGCAAGGCCCGCGCCCAGAACGAGAAGCGCGGCGATGCGGGCGAGCCCGCCGCTAAACGCATGCGCCCGCGCGAACCTGGAACCGTCCCGGCCGAGGCCTCGAGTCGCGACGACATCCACCATCTTCATTCTCCCGGCTGCAGACCGATTCAAAACAAAGCTCCCAATTCCGGCGCAGTCGAGGCGACCGCTCGAAAAACGACAAGCGCCCTGCCGGGGCGGCGGGCGCTCGTCACCATATTCGATTCGGTCGAACGGGCGCGCAGAGCGCCGCCTCAAGTCCGTCAGCGCGCCGGCTTGGCCTTCATAGGCAGGAGGCCTTCGCGCTGCATGCGCTTGCGGATCAGCTTGCGGGCGCGGCGAACGGCCTCGGCGCGCTCGCGAGCGCGCTTCTCGGAGGGCTTCTCGTAATGACCGCGCAACTTCATCTCGCGGAAAATGCCTTCGCGCTGCATCTTCTTCTTGAGAGCGCGGAGTGCCTGGTCGACATTGTTGTCACGGACGAGAACCTGCACGCGAAACCATCCTTGTCTTATGTTCGGTGCGCCGGACGAGGGCGCGGGCGTTGATGTCGAAATCTTTCAGGCGCAGGGACGCTCCACGCGTCACACGCCAAGGAATGGGCGTTTAGCAGAAGCGACTTTGCTTGTCCACTGCGGCGCGGGCGTTCAGCGCAGGTAGGTCACATGCCCCATCTTGCGCCCGGGGCGCGCCTGCGCCTTGCCGTAGAGGGTGAGCCGCGCCGCCGGATCGGCGAGAATCGCGCGCCATTTCTCGCATGCGTCGCCGACGAGATTGACCATCTCGACCGCGCCGAGACGCGCGCATGAGCCCAGCGGCCAGCCGCAAACGGCGCGCACATGCTGCTCGAATTGCGAGGTGACCGCGCCCGAATCCGTCCAGTGGCCGGAATTGTGCACGCGCGGAGCGATCTCGTTGACGAGGAGCCGTTCAGCGCCGTCGCCCTCGCGCAGGAGAAACAGTTCGACCGCGAAGACGCCGACGTAATCAAGCGCGTCCGCGATGGCGCGGGCGATCGCGGCGGCCTCGTCGCGCGTGGAATCGGCGGCGTCGGCCGGCACGCGGGTGAGCGCGAGGATATGGTCGCGGTGGACGTTTTCGCACAATTCGAAAGCCGCGAAGGAACCGTCCGCGCCGCGCGCGGCCACCACGGAATATTCGCCGGCGAAAGGCACGAAGCCCTCCAGAATCGCGGGCGCGCGCCCGATCGCCTCATATGCCTGCGCCAGGTCGCTCCCATCGCGGATCGTGACCTGACCCTTGCCGTCATAGCCGAAGCGGCGGGTCTTGAGCACGCAGGGGCGCCCCATCCGCGCGACCGCCGCCTCCAGCCCGGCGAGATCGTCGATCGCCGCGAAGGGCGCCGTTTCGATCCCGAGCCCGGCGACGAAGCTCTTCTCTGCGAGCCGGTCCTGCGCCGTGGCGAGAGCCTGCGCGCCCGGCCGCAGAGGCGCGAAGCGCGAGACGAGCGCCGCCGCATCGCTCGGCACGTTCTCGAACTCGTAGGTGACGACGTTCACCGCGCGCGCGAAGGCTTCGAGCGCGGCGGCGTCTTCGAAGGAGGCGCAGGTCGAGAAGGCCGCGACTTCGAAGGCGGGACTCGCCGGATCGTCGTTATAGACGTGGACCTTGAGGCCGAGGCGCGCGGCGGCGCTCGCGATCATGCGGCCGAGCTGGCCGCCGCCGAGGATGCCGAGCGTCGCGCCGGGAGCGATCGTCATCGGATCAGGCCTCGTCGACGGGGCGCTCGGCCACCGATTCCGTCTGCGCCCGGCGCCATGCGTCGAGGCGCTCGGCGAGCGGCGGATCATTGAGCGCCAGCACGGCGGCGGCGAGGAGCGCGGCGTTGACCGCGCCGGCGCGGCCGATGGCGAGCGTGCCGACGGGAACGCCCGCCGGCATCTGCACGATGGAGAGCAGGCTGTCCTGTCCCGACAGCGCCTTCGATTCGATGGGCACGCCGAAGACCGGAAGCGGCGTCATCGCGGCCGCCATACCCGGCAGATGCGCCGCGCCGCCCGCGCCCGCGATCACCACCTTGAAGCCCTCCGCGCGCGCGCCTTTGGCGAAGGCGACGAGACGGTCCGGGGTGCGGTGGGCGGAGACGATGCGCGCGTCGTAAGGAACGTCGAGCGCTTCGAGCGTCTGCGCGGCGTTGCGCATCGTCGCCCAGTCGGACTGGCTGCCCATGATGATCGCGACCGGCGCCTTGTCCTCAGCCATCGGGCGTTCTCCGAGAAAGGTTCGGGCGCGGCCGCCCGTCGGGAGCCCGGTCAATAGACAAGGCTCGCGGGCTCGGCAAGAGCGGCTGCGCCGAAACTAATGGGTGGCTGCGCCGAAACGATGGGCGCCCGGCGCCGAAACGAAGCGCGGGGTGGGTGAATCGCACCGCCGCAAGCGCGTGGAACGGGTTAGGATTGCGCGATTCGCCCGTCAGAAAGTCGCGCTCGCCGATGGACATTTCACTTCTCTGGATACCCGCGACGCTCGCAGCGACCGTCGCCCAGACCGCGCGCAACGCCATGCAGCGCAGCCTGACCGAGCAGCTCGGCACCGTCGGCGCCACGCAGGTGCGCTTCATCTACGGGCTGCCCTTCGCGGTGATCTTCCTCGCGCTCGCGGTTGCGGCGACGGGCGAGCGGGCGCCGGCGCCGGGCCCGGGCTTCGCGGTCTTCATCGCGATCGGCGCCCTGGCCCAGATCGGCGCCACGGCGCTGATGCTCGCGGCCATGCGCGCGCGATCTTTTTCCGTCGTCACCGCCTATCTCAAGACCGAGCCCGTGCAGGTCGCGGTTTTCGGGCTCGTCTTCCTCGGCGACGCGCTCTCTCCGCAGATCGCGGCGGCGATCCTGATCGGAACGACGGGCGTCGTCGTCATGTCGCACCAGCCGGGCGGGCTCACGGGCGGCGGCTGGCGCGCGCCGCTGATGGGGATCGCCGCCGGCGCCCTGTTCGGCCTCTCGGCCGTTGGTTTTCGCGGGGCGATCCTCTCGCTAGAGGACGGCTCTTTCCTCGTGCGCGCCTCGACCACTCTCGTCTGGGGGCTCGCGATCCAGAGCGTCGTCCTGGGCGTCTTTCTCGGCTTCGCCGACCGCAAGGGCCTCATCGAGAGCCTGCGCCTGTGGCGCGTCTCGGCGCCGGCGGGGTTTCTTGGAGCGCTCGCCTCGCAATTCTGGTTCATCGGCTTCGCTTTGACGAGCGCGGCGAACGTGCGCACCCTCGCGCTCGTCGAGGTGATCCTGGCGCAGATCATCTCGCGCCGACTTTTTTCGCAGCAAGTCAGCCGCAAGGAGATCGCCGGAATGGCGGCGATCGTCGCCGGCGTCGCCCTGCTGCTCCACGCCGCCGCCTGAAGGCGCCTCACCCGGGAACCAAGCAGATGAATTTCGCAAGCGACAACGTCATGGGGGCGAGCGCGCCTGTCCTCGAAGCG
Source organism: Salinarimonadaceae bacterium (assembly GCA_007693435.1). Taxonomy (GTDB): domain Bacteria; phylum Pseudomonadota; class Alphaproteobacteria; order Rhizobiales; family Beijerinckiaceae; genus Saliniramus. The sequence goes on from REDO01000091.1 coordinate 20,322, forward strand.
ATCATGGCGACCAATTCAGGCCCGATGCCCGCCTATGGGGCCGATCCGCTGACGCAGGCGATCGAGGAGCGTTTCCGGGACATCTTCGAGCGCGACGTCGCCGTGTTCCTCACCGCCACCGGCACGGGCGCCAACGCGCTCGCGCTTTCCGCGCTCGTCCCGCCCTACGGCATGGTCCTGTGCCATCAGGAGGCGCATGTCATCGACGACGAATGCGGCGCGCCGGAATTCTTCATGCACGGCGCCAAGCTCGTCGGCCTGCCGGGCGACGATAGCAAGCTCGCGGTGACGGACGTCGCGGCCTTTCTCGACGGGCTTACGCGGCGCGAGAAGCAGATGCCGCCGCGCGCGCTCTCCGTCGCGCAGCTCACCGAAAGCGGAACGCTCTACGGGCTCGACGAGATCGCCGCGATCTGCGCCGCCGCGCATGAGCGGGGCCTCAAGGTCCACATGGACGGCGCCCGCTTCGCCAACGCGCTCGTGACGCTCGGCGCGACGCCGGCGGAAATGACATGGAAGGCGGGCGTCGACGTCCTCACCTTCGGCGCCACGAAGAACGGCTGCCTCGCGGCGGAAGCGATCGTCTTCTTCGATCCGGCGCTGGCGGAGCCCATGCGGTGGCTGCGCAAGCGCGGCGGGCACACGCTCTCGAAGGGCCGGCTGCTCGGGGCGCAATTCGAAGGCTATCTCGCCGACGACCATTGGCTCGACAACGCGCGCCACGCCAACGCCATGGCGGACCGGCTGGCGCAGGGTCTGACGGCGCTGCCGGGCTTTCGCCTCGCCTTCCCGCGCGGAGGCAACGAGGTTTTCGTGGTGACGAAGGCCGCGCGGGCGGCCGCCATGCGCGCGAAGGGCTGCGTCTTTAACGACTGGTCGGCGGCGAGCATTCCGGAAGCGCGGGCGCCCGCTTCCGACGAGATCGTCGCCCGCCTCGTCGCCTCCTTCGCGGCGACTCCGGAAGGGGTCGACGCCTTCCTCGCCGTCGCGGCGCAGACGG
>REDO01000190.1 GCA_007693435.1 Salinarimonadaceae bacterium
CGCCCCATGACGCATTCCGCCCCTCCGATCGCCAAGGCCATGGTCCTCGCAGCCGGTCTGGGGGCCCGCATGCGCCCGATCACCGACCATACGCCCAAGCCCCTCGTCGTCGTCGGCGGCAGGACGATGCTCGACCATTCCCTCGACCGGCTGGCCGAAGCCGGGATCGATGAGGCGGTCGTCAACGTCCATTACCTCGCCGACCAGATCGAGGAGCATGTCGCTTCGCGCCGTCTGCCCCGGATCGTCGTCTCCGACGAGCGCGACGCGCTGCTGGAGACGGGCGGGGGGATCAAGCGCGCCCTGCCGCTTCTCGGGAACGACCCCTTTTTCGTCATGAACTCGGATTCGCTCTGGCTGGAGGGGCCGAGCTCCAATCTCGCCACGATGGCCGCGGCCTGGGATCCGCAGAACATGGACATGCTGTTGCTGCTCGCCGCCGCCGCGGGAAGCCTCGGCTACGAAGGGCACGGCGATTTCCTGATGGACCCCGCCGGGCGCCTCGCGCGTCGCCCCGAACGCACGCTGGCGCCCTTCGTCTATGCGGGCGTCGCCATCCTGCGCCCGGAGCTCTTCGCGGACACGCCGGAGCGCGCCTTCTCGCTCAACCTCCTCTTCGACCGGGCGATCGAGGCCGGCCGCCTCTACGGGCTGCGGCTCGACGGCCAGTGGCTGCATGTCGGGACGCCGCAGGCCATTGCGGAGGCGGATGAGCGCATCGCGCAAAGCGTCCGCGGAGCGCAGAGGGAATCGCACGCATGACGACAGAGACGCGGGCGCGTCGCCCGCGCGTCTTCACCATCGCGCCGGGCGCGCCGTTCCTGCCGACGCTCGCTCAGGCTCTGCTCGCAGGCGAACTCGTTCCCGGCTTCCCGGATTCCGGCAGCCCCGACGCGCTGGCGCGCGCCACGATCTACCTGCCTACGCAGCGCGCCGCCCGCGCCCTCGCCGCGCATCTCTCCGCCCTTCAGGGCGGGCGTCCCGCGCTCCTGCCCCGCATCGTGCCGCTGGGCGAGGCGGACGACGCCGAGCTCGAGATCGCCGCGGGGCTTCTGGAGCACGAAGACGCCGAAGGCGTGCTCGCCCCGCCCATCGCGCCGCTGGAGCGCCGCCTGATCCTCGCCGGAATGATCCAGAAATTCGCCTCCGTGATGGGCGCCCGACAGGCGGAGGCGGGGGCCACGCACGGTTTCGCGATCCCCTCCGCGCCGGCCGACGCGATCGCGCTCGCCGCCGATCTCGAAGCGCTGATGGACGACTTCACCTACGAAGACATCCCGGCCTCCCGCCTCGACGACCTCGTCGACGGCGAGTTCTCCCACTATTTCGAATTCACCCTCGCCTTCCTGCGGATCGCGACCCAGGCCTGGCCCGACATTCTCGCCGAGCGCGGCGCCAGCGATCCGGCGGCGCGGCGCTCGCGCCTGATAGACGCGCAGGCTCGCCTCTTCGCGCGCCAGAAGCCCGCAGGCCCCGTGATCGCCGCAGGTTCGACCGGCTCGATCCCCTCCACCGCGCGCCTCATCGCCGCCATCGCGCGATTGGAGGAGGGCGCGGTCGTGCTGCCGGGGCTCGATCTCGCCCTCGACGACGAAAGCTGGAGCGCTATTGGCAGACGAAGCGGCGACGGGCCGGAATCGCCGCTCGATCCGGCCTTCGGCCATCCCCAGGCGGTCCTTTCCCGGCTGCTCTCCGACGCCCTGAAGATCGGGCGCGACGAAGTCGTCCCGCTTGGCGCGTCCGACGCCGGCGCGTCGGCCCGGGCGCGGCTCTTCTCCGAGGCGATGCGCCCGGCCGAGACCACTGACCGCTGGGCCGCGCTCGCGCCCGACGAGCGCGAAGGCCTCGCCCGCGACGGCGGCGCCGGGCTCGCGATCGTCGAGGCCGGCGACGAACGCGAGGAGGCGCTCGTCGCGGCGCTGGCCCTGCGCGAGGCGCTGGAGGCGCCGGGCCGCACGGCGGCGCTGATCACGCCGGATCGGGCGCTCGCCGCCCGCGTCTGCGCGGAGCTCGGCCGATGGGGCGTGCGGGTGTCCGATTCCGCGGGCTCTGCGCTCTCGCACGCGCCGGCGGGCAAGCTCGCGCGCCTCGCCGCCGACGCCGCGCTCTCCCGCTTTGCGCCGGTCGCCCTGCTGGCGCTTCTCGCCCATCCGGACCTGCGCCTCGGCCTGCCGCGCGAACAGACCGCGCGCGCCGTGTCGGCGCTGGAGATCGGGCTGTTGCGGGGCCCGCGCCCGGGGGAGGGATTTTCCGCCATGCGCGCCGCGCTCGCGATGCGACGGGAGCAGACGGCCGCGAGGCCGCATCACAGCCCGCCGCCGCGCCGGCGCATGAGCGACGAAGACTGGGCGGGCGCCGACGATCTGCTCGCGCGCCTCGCCGACGCCTTCGCCGGTTTTTCGCCCGAGGCCTCCGATCCGGCGGGATCGCTCGTGGCGCTCGCCGCCAACCACCGCGCCTGCGTCGAGGCGCTGGTCGCGCAAGCTCCGGACGAGCCCTCGCCGGTCGACGACGATCCATCCTGGGACGAGTTGTTCGCCCTGTTCGACGAATGCGCCATGCAGGGCGAGGGCGCGCTTCTGGGGCGCTTCGCCGACTATCCGGCCTTCTTCGCCGCGCTCGCTTCCCAGCGCGTCGTGCGCCCGGACGGCGCCGACGCCCATCGCCGGCTCAAGATCCTGGGGCCGCTCGAGGCCCGCCTGCTCGATATCGACCGCATCGTGCTCGGCGGGCTCGACGAGGGCGTCTGGCCGCCGGCGACGCAGACCGACGCTTTCCTGAACCGCCCCATGCGCGCCGCGCTCGGCCTGCCGCCGCCCGAGCGCCGAATCGGCCAGAGCGCCCACGATTTCGTGCAGGGCGCCTGCGCCCGCGATGTCGTCGTGACCCGCGCGCGCAAGCGCGGGAGCGCGCCTACCGTGCCCTCGCGTTTCCTGCAGCGCCTGAAGGCCTTTGTCGGCGAGAAGCCGTGGGAGGAGATGGTCGGACGCGGCGAGCGGCTGCGCTTCCTTGCGCGGCACGTGGATGCGGACCCGCCCGCTCCTCCGCTCGCGCGGCCCGATCCCAGACCCGATCCGGCGCTTTTCCCGCGCCGGCTCAGCGTCACGGCGATCGAGACGCTGGTGCGTGACCCGTATTCGATCTTCGCAAGCCACGTCCTGCGCCTCGGCGCGCTGGAGGCCGTCGGCGAGGCGCCGGGCGCGGCGCTGCGCGGCGAGATCGTGCATGACGTCTTCGCGCGCTTCGTCAAGGCTTTTCCCAAAGAGCTTCCCGCGGACGACGCGGCGCGCCGGCGCATCGAATCGCTTCTCGACGACGCGCTCGCGCCCTACGCCGAGAGCTTCCCCGACATCCACGCCGACTGGACGCCGCGCCTGCGCCGGATCGTCGCCGATTTCGTCGAATGGGAGGGCGCGCGCCGGCCGGAGATCGAGACGATTCTCGTGGAGCGCCCCGGCGAGATCGCTATCCCTGTCGGCGGCGACATATTCACGCTCAGCGCCCGCGCGGACAGGATCGAGCGCATGCGCGACGGGCGCGTCGTCGCAATCGACTTCAAGACGGGACAGGTCCCCTCGAACAAGGAGATCGGCGTCGGCTTCGCGCCGCAGCTGACGCTCGAGGCCGCCATGCTCATGCGCGACGGCTTCCCCGATATCGGCCAAGTCGAGGAGACGCCGGAGCTTCTCTACCTTCGCGCCAGCGGCGGGACGCCGCCGATCGCGATCCGCGCCGTGAAGCCGCCGGATCGGGAGCGCTCCATGGAGGAGATCGTCGCCGAACATTACGCCGGGCTCGAGACGTTGCTCGCGCGCTTCTTCGCCGGCGAGATCGGCTACATGTCGCGCCCCTACGCCCAATACGCCCGCCGCTTCAACGAATACGACCACCTTGCGCGGGTGAAGGAATGGTCCGCCGCCGGCGGGGCGGATGTGGGCGGGGAGGGCGAATGAGCGAGCCTGTTTCCGACACCACCCTGCGCCAGCGCCGCGCCGCCCGGCCCGACGTCTCGGCATGGGTCTCGGCGAATGCCGGCTCGGGCAAGACGAAGGTGCTCTCCGACCGGGTATTGCGGCTCCTGCTCGCCGGTGTCGCGCCCTCGCGCATCCTGTGCCTGACCTTCACCCGCGCCGCCGCCGCCAACATGGCGATGCGCGTCTTCGACAGGCTCGGCGAATGGGTGACGCTCGACGACGCGGCGCTCTCCGACAAGCTCGAGGAACTCGAAGGCGCACGGCCCGACGCCGGGCGTCTGGCGCTGGCGCGACGGCTTTTCGCGCGCGCCGTGGAGACGCCGGGCGGGCTCAAGATCGGCACGATCCATGCCTTCTGCGAACGCCTGCTGCACATCGCGCCTTTCGAGGCGCGCACGCCGGCGCGGTTTGCGATGCTCGACGACATGCAGGCCGCCGCGCTCTTCGACGAGGCGCTGGCGGAGGCGCTCGCGCGCAGCGGTTATGACGATCGCCTGCGCGCCGCCTTCGACGGTCTCGACGCCGCGATCGCCGGCGGGGACGGGCGCGACAGGCTCCTGCGCGCCGCCCTGCGCCATCGCGCGATCCTGCGCGATGACGAGGGGTTCGAGCCGGCGATCGAGCGCCTGCGGGCCGCGCTCGACCTGGGTGAGGACGAGGACGCCGGCGCCCTGCGCGCCGCGATCCTCGACGGGGGCATTCCGGTTTCCGAATGGGCGGATATCGTCGCGACGTATCAGGCCGGCAGCACGAACGACGGCAAGCTCGCGGCGAAGTTCGTGGCGGCCGCGGA
>REDO01000179.1 GCA_007693435.1 Salinarimonadaceae bacterium
CGCGCTCACGCGGCGTCGCCGTCCGGGCGCTGCATCCAGCGGATCACCGGCATCACAGGCAGAATCCAGGCGAGGCCGAGCACGGCGTAGGCGAGCACCTGCACCAGCTGCGGCGCGGCCATGATGCGGCTCTCGGCCAGCGCCATGGCGATCGGGCCGTAGATCATGACGAACACGATGATGACCACCGTGCCGATCAATTTTCGCTGACGTTGCTTCAAGCCGGTCCTCGTGAAGAATGGGTGATCGCCTCGCGCCGGGTGCGGCGAAGGAGTGCCTAGCAGACGCGTTCCGATTTATCTATGTCATGCGCGAGATCAAGCAACGGGCGCCGATCGAACGCGCCGAGCAAGGAGCGCTTTCGATGACCCCCGACGCCAGCCCGGTCCCGTCAACGCACGCATCGGCGCAGGCCGACGCTGCTGTGCGCGCCTGGATCTGGATCCTCGTCCTGCTCGTCGTGGCGATGGTGGCGGTCGGCGGCGCGACGCGGCTCACGGGTTCGGGCCTTTCGATCACCGAATGGCGCCCCGTCACCGGCGCGATCCCGCCGCTCTCGGACGCGGCGTGGCTGATCGAGTTCGAGAAGTACCGCCAGATCGACCAGTACCGGCTGCTCAACCAGGGCATGAGCCTCGGCGAGTTCAAGGTGATTTTCTGGTGGGAATGGGGGCACCGGCAGCTCGGGCGCCTGCTCGGCCTCGTCTTCTTCGTTCCGCTCGCCTTCTTCTGGCTGCGCGGGCGCGTCAGCGGACGCCTCGCCGTGACGCTGCTCGTCATCGGCGGGCTCGGCGGGCTTCAGGCGGTGGTCGGCTGGATCATGGTCGCGTCGGGACTGGAGCCGGGCATGACCGCAGTCGCCCCGATCAAGCTCATGACGCATCTGATGATCGCGAGCGTCATCCTCGTCGCCCTCGTCTGGGTGGCGACGGGCCTGCGCGACGCCCGGCCCGAGCCGGCGCCGTCGCCGGTCGCGCGCGGCGCGGCGATCCTGCTCGGGCTCGTGCTGTTCCAGATCGCGCTCGGCGCGCTCGTCGCGGGCTCGCGGGCCGGCTGGACCTTCAACACCTGGCCGCTGATGGACGGGCGTCTCATCCCGCCGATGGCGACGCTGTTTGCGTCCACGCCGTGGATCGGGAACTTCGTCGACAACGTCGCGCTCGTTCAGTTCAACCACCGAATCGTCGCCTACCTGCTCGTCGGATACGCGCTCTGGCACGCCTGGTCGACGCGCCGCCTCGCGCCGGGCACGCGTCATGCGCGGCAGGCTTTGGCGCTTGCGGGTTTGTGCCTGGCGCAGGCCGCGCTCGGAATCGTGACGCTCCTGCTCGTCGTGCCGCTCTGGGCGGGCCTCGCGCATCAGGTCTTCGCGATCGTCGTGCTCGCCATGGCGACGGCGCATCTGCGCATGGCGCGCGAGGCGCGCTCCGTCGCCGTCGAGACGCAGCCGCCGCGCGCGGCCGTTACGGCTTGACGTCGCCGCAATCCCGCGCGCCGCAGCCGCCGGTGAGCCAGTAATCGAGGAAGGCGTCGATCCAGACCGCGACATGCGGATCGTGGATCAGCCGGCCCTCGAGATGCTCCTCACGCGGGCGCGCGCCGGGCAGCGCCATGCGGGCGTGGGCCCGCGTCGTCCAGCGGCAGGTCATGGCGTAGGTCACTTCCGGGTGGAACTGGAAGGCGTAGGCCGCCGGGCCGTGACGCACGGCCTGCACGGGAAAGTCGTCGCCGATGGCGAGCGTCGTCGCGCCCGGGGGGCAGTCGAAGCCCTCGCGATGCCAGTGATAGACGTGCCCCGGCCAGTCGACGCCGAGCCGGTGGGCGACGTCGAGGCCGTCATCCGTCGGCTGAAGCGGGTAGTAGCCGATCTCCGCGCGGCCCTCGGCATGGGCGTATACGCGGGCCCCGAGATGACGCGCCATGATCTGCGCCCCGAGACAGAGCCCGAGATAGGGCTTTTCCTCGCGCAGGGGCACGGAAATCCAGTCGATCTCCCGGCGGATGAAATCATCCTCGTCATTGGCGCTCATCGGGCCGCCGAAGATCACCGCCCCCGCGTGAGCCGCCATCGTTTCGGGCAGGGGGTCGCCGAAGCGCGGGCGCCGGATATCGAGAGGGTGCCCCTTTTCGGCGAGCAGGCGCCCGACGCGTCCGGGCGTCGATGTCTCCTGATGGAGCACGATCAGTATCGGTAGCTTTTCGGGAAATTGTCCGGGCATCGGGAACGCGTATGGGGTCCTTGCGGCGACCGTTGCGGGTTTTCGCCGGTCGCGAAACGCGCCATTGTGACGGCGCTGGGCTCATCGCACAAGGAAGCGCGAACGCGCATGCCGCGCACGGCATGCGCGCACGGGCGTCTCAGATCTCGCCGTGCGCCGCCACGATCCGCTCGGCCTCGTCGAGATCCTCGGGGCTGTTGGCGTTGAAGAACGGATCGACGGGCTCGACCGGCCAGGCGGCATGCGCGACGCCGTGCCGCGCGGTCCAGCGATCGATCTTGCGCATGTCCTCGACGACGAGGGCGTGCCGCAGGTCCTCGCGCAGGCGCACGTCCCAGAGCGCGTTGACGGGATGCGTCCGCCCGTCGCTTGCCGCGCAGGCGAGCGGGACGCCCGCCGCTTCCCGGGCCGCGTGCAGTCGCTCGACGAAATCGCGCGGCAGGAACGGCGTGTCCGCCGCCGCGGAGACGACGAAGCGGGCCTGCGGATGATGTTCCGCCACGTGGTCGAGCGCCGCGAGCACGCCCGCGAGCGGTCCGGCGAAGCCCGGCACGTCATCAGCGATGACGGTCAGCCCGGTGAAGGCGAAGCGCGCCGGATCGCCGTTGGCGTTGATCACGAGCCCGTCGCATTGCGGCGCGAGGCGCTCGATGGCGCGCGCCAGAATGCTGCGCCCCCCGATCTCCCGCAAAGGCTTGTCCCCCCCGCCCATTCGCCGCGCGAGCCCCCCGGCGAGCAGGACGCCGATTGTGGAGGGGCGTGAGGCGGCAGGAGGCGTCGCGGGCTCGGTCATGGGATTCGGACAGTAGGCGACAGGGCTGCGGTTGGGTAGGGGCGACCGGTTTCGAAACCGTGGCGATGCGCTGGAGCGCCGTCGAGCGCCGGATCATGCGCCTCAAGACCCTCGCGCCGGGAGATGGTGGCGCGGCGCGGTTCGCCGAAAAACGCGAGCCTCAAGGGCGGGACTTTCACGTGCGCCCCATCCGCATCGTCGCGGCGCCGGCCGCCAGCGCGCCGATCAGCAGCAATGCCGAGCCGATGGCGAACAGGATCATGTGATCCTGTGACGTCGCAAAGAGCCACGACAGCGCGAAGCCCGCCGTCGCCTGCGCGAGGGCGAAAGCGATGGTCATGGCCCCGAAGAGCCGCGCCTGGGCGGGGCCTTGAGCAAGCGTTGTCGAGACCCCGGCGGCGAGCGCCGCGAGCGCGGGGGTCAGGGCGCCGACGAGAAACGCGGTAAGCATCAGCGAGGCCGCGCCCGTCGAGACGAGCGGCAACGCGATGGCCAATCCCTTGACGGCGAGTCCGGCGACGAAGGTCTCCCGCAGGCCGAAACGCGAGGCGATCAGGCCGCATACGGGGGCGCCCATCGCCGCGCCGATACCGAAGATCGCCCAGTAGAAGCCGCCGGCGACCTCGCCCTGTCCGAGCGCGCGCGCGACGAAATCCGAGAGGAAAAGCGTGTGCGGCACGAAGCCGGCTCCGTCCATCGCGTAGGCGAAGACGAAGACCAGCGTCAATCCGCGCCCGACGGCGGGGGCGGCGGAAGGCGGGGTCGCGATCGGCGTCCTGGGCCAGCGGCGCCAGGCCAGCGCCGTGAGCGCGAACCCGACGAGGCCGAGCACGGCCCAGGCGACGGATAGACCGAGCCCCGCAAGCGCGGGAAGAAACGTGCCGGAGAGCACGATTCCGAGTCCGACTCCCATGAAGATCAACCCCGAAACCCGCGCCCGCGAGCCGGGCGGCGTGGCCGCGAAAACGGTGGCGGGGCCGAGCACGATCATGAACGCGCCCGCCACGCCCGCGATGAAGCGCCAGGGGGTGATCCAGACAAAGCCGAGAGGAAAGGCGCAGGCGAGGAGGCTCACGGCCGCCGCCAGCATCGCGCCGTTGAGCATGGCGATCCGCTCCGGCCGCCCCGCCAGCGCCTGCGCGCAAAGCGCGCCGACGAGATATCCGAGAAGATTGGCCGCGCCCGCGAAGGCCGCCTCCGGCTCGCTCAGCCAGTCCTGATCGACGAGCGCCGGCAGCAGCGGCGTATAGGCGAAGCGCGCGAGCCCGAGGCCGAGCAGGGCGCCGAAAAGCGCCGGGAGCCAGATGAAACGCGGGTTGTCCGACACGCTCTTCCCCTGAATCGGCGATTGCGGAGGCGGGCCGGCATAGCATGTGCGCCTGTGCGGCGACAGGCGGCCGCGCGGGCGAAATTCCGCGAGGCCGCCTCGCGTGATCGCGCCCCGGGGCCTTGCGGGAAGCGGCGTGAAATGGGGCTGGACAAGCGCCCCCGGCGTCGCTAAACACCCGCCATCGGCGAGCGGCCCGCGGTCTCGCGAGACTTCGCCGGCAGGTCCCTTAACGACCGATCCCTTGGGGGATAGTTTAACGGTAGAACCGCGGACTCTGACTCCGCTAGTCTAGGTTCGAATCCTAGTCCCCCAGCCACTT
>REDO01000035.1 GCA_007693435.1 Salinarimonadaceae bacterium
TGCGCCGCCGATCGCGGGCGCAAGCGTCTGCTCAATTCTGCGGCTGTGGCTCCGTCGCCACGACAGGCTCGACGACGTGCGTATCCGCCAACGGAGGCGTCACCGGGGCGGCGACGGGTTTCGACGGCAGTAGATTTCGCCCGATCCTCGCCAGATTCCCGGGGTTCAGAAGCGTCACGCACTCCCACAGCGCCGGACGCAGGTCGTCGATCACGAAGGAATCCGAGCGTTCCCGGCCCGTCGCCCAGGATAGCGGCTGAATCAGGAAATCACGCAGCTCCCGGAGCTTTTCGACAAGCGGGGCCTTGCCGAGCATGAGGGAGGCGAGGTTGCGCCCGTCGAGAACGAAATTCCGGCTTCTCACGTCGGCCGGATAGGGGCGGCTCGCCTGAACTTGTCCGTTCACGAGAAGATCGTAGAGCAGGTTGGGGAAGTCGACGCCCAACGATAGCGGAAGCGACATCGAGCCCCAGAAGCGCGCATTCGTTTCGATCAGGATCCATTCGCCGGTATCGCGATTGAACCGAAACTCGAACATGCACACGCCGGTCATCCCGAGCTCGCCGCAGACGCGACGGCATGCCTCGAGCAGACCCTCGTTCAGGGTCTCGCTCACCCGATAGGAGCTCGATCCTCCGCGCCCCTCCCGGAGCCGCCGATGTTGGAACGCCTGGAGAATTCTCCCGTCACTGGCGAGAACGGAGACGCCTACGCCGCAGCCGTCGAAACGCTTCTCGACGAGATAGCGGGAGCGGTCGTCGATTTCGGACAACACCTTGTCCAGCGCCGCCACGTCATCGACCACGTGCACGCGGCCCCATGTCTCCATTCTGTCGAGCCAGAAGGAACGACGCGGCTTCACGATGAGCGGCAGGCCGTAGCGCTCGGCAAGGCTGTGCGCCGTATCGTCACTTGAAAGGCGGCCGCCTTCGGCCACGGGGATCCCGAGCCGCGCGCAAAGCTCGCGCGTCCGTTCCTTGTCGAAAAGCGCCGTCATGGCGCCTTGAGGGGGAATCGCCAGCCGGTATCCGGCGAGCGCGTCGCGATGCTCGTGAAGCGGCAGGATCGCGCGATCGCAGGTGGGAATCACCAGGGCGATCCGATTGTCCCGCAATATCGTCCGAAGCGCCGCCAGCCAGCCTTCCGGGTCGTCCTGATAGAGCGGGACGCGATGTTCGACCGAAATGTATCGGGAGGCGAGCGCCGGCGAATCCCTGTTGAACGGCGCCGCATGCACCTCATGCCCGGCCCGGCCGAGGGCCCTTGTGACGGCCAGAAATATGCGCATCTCGTCGCCGATGACGAGAACCGGATCACGCGCGGCGACTTTCATTCGAAAACCCCTGCAGGCAGCAGAATTGCTTTTGTTAACCTATTTGGGAAGTTACGGCATGGAAGTTAAGGATCCATTTATTGCTTATTGTCAATATATGGAAATCAATAACATCCAGATTTCCGATCATGGGAGAAAATCAATGATTGCGCTGCGCAGTCTCGATGTTAATCCCATTTTTAATTCGAAAGAAGAATTTAAAATAATCGAAGCGAAAGCCGTGAGTAATATCGCTTCAACATGGATGGATCTTTGCGGTCGGACTGCAGAGGACAATGTTTATTATACGCCGAATTACGCTCTGGCGATCCTCGACGCCAATATTCCACCAGGAGACGTCATTTTCCTGACCGCTTGGGAGGACGACGATCTCATCGGATTGCTCCCCGTCACACGCCAGCGGTTCGCGCTCCCGATCCTCGGGCCATGCGGAGGCGCGTGGCGGACGAAATACACCTTCGGCTGCATCCCCCTGATCGACAGCGCGCGCAGGGAAGCCGCGACGCGCCTGCTTCTGGACGGCATGTCCTCGCTCGGCCGCGGCGAATGGATCCTGCCGACGGTGAACGCGCAAGGGCCGGCCTGCGAAGCGTGGATCCGGGAACTGGACAGGAGAGGCGCGCCGTGGCTGTTCATGAACGCGTTCCAGAGGGCGTCGATCGCGCCCGCCTGCGCGTATGACGAATATCTGCGGCTTCACATCGCCCCGAAGCGCCGGCGGGAAATCCAACGCAACGCCAGGCGCCTGCAGGAACTGGGGAAGTTCGCGTTCGAAAGCCACACTGAGGGAGAAGGGCTCGAACGGGCGGTTTCCTCCTTCCTGGAGCTCGAGGCCGCGGGCTGGAAAGGTCGGGCCGGCACGGCGCTGGCATGTGACCCCGCCAGCGTCGCTTTCGCGCGGGAGGCGTTCGCCAGCCGGGCCGGCCGGTCATCCTGCCGCGCCGATATGATCACGATCGACGGAAAACCCGTCGCGATCGGTCTGACGGTCTTCGACGGGCGAACGGGTTTCACGGTGAAGTGCTGCTATGACGAGGAATTGCGCAGCTTCTCGCCGGGCATCGTTCTTGAACTCGAAGTGATCCGGTCGCTGCTCACCGACAAATGGGCGAAGCGTCTGGACGCGGCGACGGCCGGATCTCACGTGGTCGACGGACTCTGGCCCGACCGGATCGAGGTGGCGGACCTCGTCTTCTCGCTCGCTCCGCGTCATGCGCGCGCCCGTCTGACCGCGCTCGAGAGCATGCTTGGCGCCCGACGCAGGCTGAAATCGGCAGCAAGGAGCCTGATCGCGCGGGCGCGTCAGGCGCGCGTCAAGGTCGGGAAAGAAACGCCACGCGAGGGCGCCCGGGCCAAGCCATCCGAGCAGATCCCGACGCCCCGGCAGGGGGCGCGCCCGTGAACGCCATCGTGCAGGCGATGCGGTCGCGCAGCGCAATCGCTCTTCTCGATCAAGGCGTCGTCAGCGCCGGCGGCTTCGTCGTCATCGTGGTGCTTGGCCGATGGGCCGATCCGGCGCAGCTGGGCGTCTACAGCCTCGCCGCCTCGATCCTCTGGCTCTTCATCGGCGCCAACGAGGCGCTGATCACGCGGCCCTACGCCATCCAGATCAACAAGCCGACCGGCAGCCGGGAGAACCACGCTCTGGTCTCCCTCGCGCTGAATATCGGGCTGGGATTGACCGCCGCTTGCGCGCTCATGGTCGCGGCCCTGGCGTTTTTTCTTCTCGGGAGTTCCGCAGACCTGTCCCTTCTCGCGATCGCGCTCGCTTTCTCCGCCCCCTTCGTCCTCATCAGGGAATTCGCGCGACGGCACGCCATGGCCAACCTGAAGGTTCATCGAGCCTTCCTGCTGGATCTGATCGTGGTCGGGTCCAGCCTCGCAGTGTTGGCGTCCGTCGTCGCCTTCGACGTTCTTTCGGCCGCCACGGCCATCATCGTGCTGGGCGCTTCCTGCGCGATAGGCGCGGCCTGGTGGCTGGCGGCTGAGCGAAGTCGGCTGGGCTTCGCGCTGCTGCATGTGCGCGCGACGATGGAGCGAAGCTGGCGGCTGGGCCGATGGTTCCTGAGCGGAACGATCGCCGTGCAGATGCAGGGCTATGCCGTGCATTGGCTTTCATTCGCCTTCCTGGGGGCGGCGACGACCGGCGTCTACGCCGCCTGTCTCAGCATCGTCGCGTTTTCCAATCCGATCGTGTTCGGGTTCATCAACATCATGACCCCGCAATCCGTCGAGGCGCTGCACGAAGGGGGAACGGCGGGGCTCCGGCGCCAGGCGCTGCGCGCGACGCTGACCATCGGCGCGGCGGTCGGCGCCTTCTGCGTTTTCATCGGCCTTTTCGGGAATCTCCTCATGGGCCTCCTCTATCCGGCCCCGGAATATCAGGGGGTCGGCGGGATACTCCTGGTCCTCGCCCTGTCCGTCTTCGCCGGAGCGCTCGGCGTTCCGGCAGGCGTGGCGCTGGCGAGCCTCGAGCGGGCGCGGGCGTTGGCGGCGATAACGATCGCGACGGCGGGGCTCACCATCTCCTTCGTCTGGATGGGGGTCGTTCTCGACGGCCTCTTCGGCGCCGCCCTCGGTCTGCTCGCGGGAGAGACGATCGGGAGCATGGCGCGGTGGATCGCATTCCTGTTCGCCTCGCGTTCCGCCGAGCGCTCCGAAGGGATGATGCTTGCGCCGCAGCCCCGGCTTCCGGAAAGCTAGGAGAAACAGTCCCACATGCAGCCCATCGAGAATCCGATTTCCGCCTCCGGCGACCCCGACGCGGCCTCGCCGATCGGGTCAGGCCGGATGAGCGCCCGCCGGGACCTGATCCTGCGCGTCTTCCGGGCGCTGGACGAGGCCGGCATCGATTACTGCATGCCGCATGGTCACGAAGAACTCCCGGGCCCGGACGGCTCCGACGTCGATATCATCATCGATCCCGCGATCCCGTCAGCGGAGCTTTCCCGCTTCTTCGTCGATCGCCGCGCCCTGCTCGGCGTCGAGATTCTGGAATCGCGGGGCTATCTTCAGGTTCTGGCGACATCCGACGCAGCCGCCTCCGTCGCGTTCGATTTCGCTCCCGACGTCACCCTCGGCCCGATGCATGTCCTTTCAGGCCGCGAGGTACTGGCGAACAGGATCCGTCGGGACGATGTCTGGATCCCGCAGCCGGACGTCGAGTTTATCTGCCTGCTGCTGAGATCGCTGTACAAGGGGAGCATGAAGGCGCAACGGCGCCGGCGGCTGAGCGCCCTGTACGAGCAGGACGGCGCCGGCTGCGACCGCCGGATAAACGGGTTCTTCGCCGGCCCGGACGCGGACCGGATCGTCGCGGCGGCGCGTCGAGCGCAATGGGACGAACTCGACCCGCAAACCCGCAGGCTGAGCCGGGCCATGAGCCGGCGCGCATTCCTGCGTCATCCATTGCGGACGGTTCGCCTCGGCTGCGACGCGCTGGCGAGGCGGTTCGACCGGATCCTGAGGCCGAGCGGGATGCGCGTGGTGTTGCTGGGCCCGGACGGGGCGGGAAAGTCCACCCTCTCGGAAGCGCTGGAAGTCCCCCCGCTCGCGGTCTTCGACCGCACGGATTGTCGCGGCTTCGCGCCAAAGATGTTTCGCCGCCTGCTGCGACGCCGGCAGGGCCCGACCGATCAACCGCACGCGCTCCCCCCCCGGTCCGCCGCGGTTTCCATCATCCGCGCCGGCTACTGGCTTGCGCATCAGACCGCCGAGCATGCAGCCTCGCGCATCGATCTCGCACGCGCGACGCTGATCATCTACGATCGCCACTTCGTCGATATTCTGGTGGACCACAAGCGTTACCGCTACGGGGGGCCGCTCTGGCTCTTGTCGATGATCTGGTCGATTCTGCCAAAGCCTGACCTGGTCCTTCTCCTGGACGCGCCCGCCGAGGTGCTGTTTCAACGCAAGCAGGAACTGAGCCTGGACGAGACGGACCGGCAGCGACGGCGATACCTCGCGCTCGTGACGAGCCTCGAGAACGGCCATGTGCTCGATGCGGCGCAGCCCTTCGAAAGCGTTTTCGATCAGGTGTCGCGCATTCTCGTCGCCCATCTCGCGCGCCGGGAAGCGGAACGGCGGAATTTTCCGGCGTCTGTCGTCGAGCCCTGACCGCCGGCCCCGCGCCTCACCCCAAACGCCGCTCCCAGGCCAGCGCCTGCCTGACGATCGCTTCGAGGTCGTCGCAGGCGGGCCGCCAGCCCAGCCTCTCTCGGATCGCGTCGGCCCTCGCGATCAGCGCCGCCGGATCGCCCGCGCGGCGGCCCGTCAGGCGGGTCTCGAAATCGACGCCGGAGACGCGCTTGACCGTTTCGATCACCTCCAGCACCGAATAGCCGCGTCCGTAGCCGCAATTCAGCGTCAGGCTCTCTCCGCCGGAGCGCAGATGGGCGAGCGCCAGCACATGCGCCTGCGCGAGGTCGCCGACCTGGATGTAGTCGCGCAGGCAGGATCCGTCCGGCGTCGGATAATCCGTGCCGAAGACCTGGAGGTGCGGCCGTTTGCCGAGCGCCGTCTGGCAGGCGACCTTGATCAGATGCGTGGCGGCGGGCGTCGACTGGCCCGCGCGCCCCCGCGGATCGGCGCCGGCGACGTTGAAATAGCGCAAGGCCACGTAGCGCATGGGATGGGCGGCGGCCGCGTCGGCGAGCATCCACTCGCTCATCAGCTTGGAGCGGCCATAGGGATTGATCGGGGAGGGCGGCGTGTCCTCGGAGACGGGGCTCGTCTCGGGTTCGCCGTAGACGGCCGCCGTCGAGGAGAAAATCACCCGCGAGACGCCGGCCCGGATCGCGGCTTCCAGCAGCGCGCGCGTCTTGGCGGTGTTGGATTCGTAATAGCCGAGCGGGTCCGCGACAGATTCCGGCACTACGATCTTGGCGGCGAAATGCGCCAGCTCCGTCACGCCGTGGCGCGCGATCGTTTGCGCCACCAGCGCCTGATCGGCCACGTCGCCGATGATGAGCGGGACGCCCTCGGGGACCGCTTCCCCAACGCCGGTCGAGAGGTCGTCGAGCACGACGACGGGCTCGCCCGCGTCAATGAGCGCCAGAACCATATGGGCGCCGATATAGCCGGCGCCGCCGGTCACGAGCACGGTCATCGCAAAACTCTCCGTTGAGGCGGCTTCATTTCCGCGGCGACGCGCCCTATCCTCGCCGCAGAACCGACCATACGGAAAATTCGTCTCGGGACGCTTAAGGCAATCCCGTATGCGATCGTGCGTCGTCCCGACGTTCGAAAAAGAAGGAGCGAGAAATCCTCATGCCGCGCATCCGCAAAGCCGTCATCCCCGTCGCAGGTCTGGGCACCCGCTTCCTGCCGGCCACCAAGGCGATCCCCAAGGAAATGCTGACCGTGGTCGATCGACCGGTGGTCCAGCATGTCGTCGATGAGGCGCGCGCGGCGGGGATCGAGCATTTCGTCTTCGTCACCGGGCGCAACAAGGGCCCGATCGAGGACCATTTCGACATGGCCTACGAACTCGAGGCGACTTTGCGCGAGCGCGGCAAGACGAAGGAATACGAGGCGCTGATGGCGGCTCTTCCGGGCGCCGGGGCGACGAGCTTCACGCGTCAGCAGGCGCCGCTCGGCCTCGGCCACGCGATCTGGTGCGCGCGCGACATTGTGGGCGACGAGCCCTTCGCGGTGATCCTGCCCGACATGCTTTCGCGCGGCTGCATGAGCCAGATGCTCGAGGCCCACGAGCGTCATGGCGGGAATATCATCGCCGTCGAGGAGGTTCCGCCGGAGGAGACCCACAAATACGGCGTGGTCGCCATCGGCCGGGATTTCGGACGGTCCTTCGAGATCGCGGGTATGGTCGAGAAGCCTCCGCAGGGCGAGGCCCCGTCGAACTTCATCATTTCCGGGCGCTACATCCTGGAGCCGGCGATATTCGATATCCTCTCCGATCAGGAGAGCGGCGCCGGAGGGGAGATTCAGCTGACCGACGCCATGAAGCGACTTGCGGCCGAACGCCCCTTCTTCGGCATGCGCTACGAGGGCGTCACCTACGACACGGGCTCGAAGCTCGGTTTTCTGGTCGCCAACCTCGCCTACGGGCTGGAGGATCCCGATCTCGGCCCGCAGCTGCGCGCGGAGATCGGGCGCATCCTCAACGCCTGACGGGCAGGGGTTTCACAGCAGGCCCGGAAAAGGATCCGATCGCCAGATCGGCCGTCGGGTCGCCCGAAAAGCCGAGATCGAGGCGCGGGCCGCGATCGGCGACGTAGATGCGCGCCGCGTCCGGCGCCCCGCTCGTTTTGGCCGAGGCGATGCGTATGCGCGGAGCGGCCGCCGCATGGCTCGGCGCCATCTGCGCATGCGCGGAGAAGAATGAGCGCAGGGCCGCTCGCGCGTCGCGCGCCGCGGCGAGGTGACTGCGAGCCGATTCCGGCGCGAGCGTCGTGATCGAAGCGGTGCGCTCCGGCGTCGGCAGGACCGGTCGTGACGGCGGAACGGGAATGTTTGCGACGACGGCGCCGGTTTGCGGTTCGCCGTCGCCTCCTCGCAGGATCAGTCGCGCCAGCGGGTCGTCGGCCCGCGCGGTGGCGGGTTCGCCGGCGAAAGCCGTCACGAGCGGCCCGAGCCCTCCAAGCATGGCGGGGCGGCGCGGCGGCAAGGGCGGGCCTTCCGCGACGGTCACCGATTGCGCTTCGTCCGCGCCGACGATGGGTTGCGGCCCGGTGGTCCAGACCAGTTGCGGGCCGGCGGGCTCCGTCGGGGTAGCGGCGTTCACGGTGGCGCCCGCGGAAGCCTCGGCGGCGGAAGCCGTCCGCGCGGCCACGTCCGATCGCGGACGCGGGACGGGAAGGGGAACGGGAAGGCCCGCGACCGCGGCCGGAGCAGGTTCGGCGCGACGTTCGGCGATCCGCGGCGGCGGCCGAGGCGGAGCCATGGGCGGCGGCGATGGGACGGTTGCGACTGTCGGCGCGGGCGCGGGTTCTGGCTCGGGCGCGGGGGCCGGCGCAGGCGCAGGCGATCTCGCCGGCGTTGCGCCGAATTGCGTGCCCGGCAGGATCCAGCCGCTGTCGGTAATCGCGTCGGCCTCGGCCATGTCGGCGTCGCTATCCTCGCCGCCGCCGCCGCCGAAAAGCATCGCCCAGAGGCTGCGACGGCCGGTCGATCCGTCGGCCGTCGCCGCGCCGCTTTCGCCGAAAACCGTGCCCCCGCTCGCCAGGATCTCTCGGCGCGCGGCATCGAAGCCGGCGAGCGGCCTGCCGTCGGCGGGGATGTGGACGGTGCGCTCGTCGGGGAAGAGCCGCACGAGCTGCTGGCGCGGCATGCGCGGCCAGTGGCGCACGCTGCCGGTGTCGAGATGGATGAAGGGCGTGTTCGAGCGCGGGTAATAGCCCACGCCCCCGCGCTGGAGCCGAAGGCCGATCGTGCGGATCCGATCGGCTGCGACGTCCGGCAGGTAGAAGTCGACGGCCCTTCCGTGCGTATGCTGGCTGTTCTGCGCAACCGCGCTCGAACGCCTGCGCAGCGATTCGTTGGTGGCCGGCGCGCGATAGGCCGAGACGACGTGGACCGGCTGGCGAGAGCCCGTGGAGCGATGCACCTCCCAGAGCAGGTCGTAGAGGCGCGGGTCCATCCGTGTCGCCTCGTTGCGCCGCCAGTCGCGCATCACCCAGTTGAGCTCCTTCAGCCCGCTATCGACGTAGCGGCCGTTGCGGCGGAAAGTGACCTTCACCCGTTCCTTGGTGTGCATCTGGATGATTTCGAGAGTGCGGGTGTCGCCATTGGCGACCGCGTCCTGCGTGCCGCGCGTGAAGCCGACGAGCGCGACGAAGGCGAGGAGGCCAACGCAGAGCCGCTTCCCGAAGGAGCGCAAGTTTCGTCTGCTCAAAAGCGGCGAATTCACGATCATGTCCTGATGCGCGCGCGGGAGGAATCGCACGGATTCGATGAGTATACCCCAAATTCGGCGTCAACGATTAACGGCCCGTAAACCTTCACGGCGAATTCGCCCGCAGCGTCTCCGGTCCCTTTACTCATGCGCCTATCCCCAAGGCTTCCCGTACGAGCTGGTTGAAGCCGTAAACGTCCTCGAAGACCCGCAACCCGCCCGAGCGATCCGCCGTCATCGTGAAGTAGACGAGGTGAATCGGTATCGGCGCGTCCAGTCTCACCGTGCGCTCGCGCGGCCCGATCAACGCCCGCAACCGCGCCTCCGGCCATCCCGATTCCCGCAGGATCAGATCGGCGAAGGCGAATGGGTCCTCGACGCGCACGCAACCCCAGCTATGGGCGCGGCGCAACGTGTTGAAAAGATGACGCGACGGCGTGTCGTGCAGATAGACGTGGTGCTTGTTCGGGAACATGAACTTGATTTGCCCGAGCGCGTTTTCCGGACCGGGCGGCTGGCGCACCGAGATGTTGCGCCCGTCGCGGAAGACCTGATAACCGCGCTTCTCGGCCCAGAGCGGATCAGCGCGCAGCCCCGGCAGCACTTCCTTGCGCAGGATCGAGGGCGGGATGGTCCATGACGGACTCACGACCACGTGGTTCATCGCGTCGGAAAAAATCGGCGTCGGCGCGTCCGGGCGCCCGACGATGACCCGGGTCTCGTTGACGACTTCGTCGCCGTCGAGCACGCGCATCATGTATTCGGGGATGTTGACGACGATGGACCGGGCGCCGAGATCGCGCGGCAGCCAGCGCCAGCGCTCCATATTGGCGATGACGTCGGCCTCGCGCCGCGCCGGGTCCTCGGCATGGAGCGCGGCGAGCGTCTGCGATCCGACGATTCCGTCGCTCGCCAGGCCCTGCTCGCGCTGATAATCCGCAACCGCCTCGGCCACGCGCCGGTCATAGAGGCGCGCTTCGGCGCTCTCCCGCGGCTCGACGCCGAAGCGCGCGCGGATCAGCGGCACGCGCGGGTCGCGCACGCCGACCCGCAGCAGCGGGCCTTCGGGAATGTGGACGAGGGGCCGCGTTGGCTGTTCGCTGCGCAACTCGGCCAGCCGCTGGCGCAGGAGCCGGTAGCCCTCGTGGGGCGGGTTGAAATCCGCGAGCGCGGCGCCGGGATCTGCGGCGGCCGCGAGAACGCCGAGCACTGCGTCCGCGTCGGGAATGTCGAGTTTAGGGGTGATGTTGCGGTCGAGCCGCGCGACGTCGATGCGCGCGCCGCGCGCGTCGCGGGCGTACAGAACGGCGGCGACGCTCATGGCCAGTTCGGCGCTCGCCAGATCGGCCGGCCGCTCGCGGGCGACGATTCCGAGCGGCGGATAGCGGTAATGGGAGGGCTCGAGCCCATCCTCGCCGGCCGCCGCGATGCGTTCCTGCACAGCCTTCGCCGCCGCGTTCCAGACCGGCTGCTCCGCCTGCCCCTCCACCCAGAGCGGACGGTGCCCGCGCGCGGCGTAGAAGTCAGCCAAAGCCGCCTGCTGACGCGCATCGAGACGGGGATGGAGCCCGACGCCCGTTTCGAGGCGCGCCGCGAGTGAAACGGGGGCGATCTCGGCGGCGCCGAAGAGGGGAAGGACCGGCGCAAGTTCCTCGGCGCCGAGCGCCTTGACGGCCGCTTCGAGCGATGCGACGGGCTGGCGCGTTTCAGCTGCGACCGGCTGAGCCCACAACAGGGCCGCCAGAACCGTCCAGGAAAACCGCGATGACGTCATGCCGAACTGCTCCCGAACCGATTTGCAAGCGAAGGCTTGCGGAAACCGTTTCGCGCCGCAAGTCCGATCATGCCGAAAAACGCGTTCCCGGCAAGTAGAATGGTGCTCTTGTGGAATGGCGGACCCGGTGACGCCGAGGCGGGTCAGGCCGCCTCCTCTTCGAGTCCGAATTCCTTGAGTTTGCGGTAGAGCGTCGATCGCCCGATGCCGAGGCGGCGCGACACTTCCGACATATGGCCGCGATAATGCCGCAGGGCGAAGCGGATGATCTCGGCCTCTAGCATCTCGAGGCTGCGGATCTCGCCATCCTCCTGCACCAGCGACAGCGCGTAGGGGTCGTGCACCTCGACGCGCACGATCTCCTTCAGCGGCGCCTGCGCCGTGCCGGTTTCGGCGAAGACCGGGGCTGGCGGGATCTCGACGCCGTAGCCTTCCACCTGCGCCGCGATCTGCGGAAATTCCGCGACCGTCAACTCGTCCCCGTCGGCGAGCACGACGGCGCGGAACAGGGCGTTCTCGAGCTGGCGGACATTGCCGGGCCAGGCGTAGTTGACGAGCAGCTTCATCGCGTCCGGCGCGATCCGACGCACGCGCTTGCCCTCTTCCGCCGAGAAGCGCGCGACGAAGGACATGGCGAGGCTGGGGACGTCCTCACGACGCGCGCGCAAGGGCGGCAGCGTCATCGGGAACACGTTGAGGCGATAGTAGAGATCCTCGCGGAATCGTCCCTGCTTGACGAGGTCGAGCAGGCTCTTGTTCGTCGCGGAGATCAGCCGGATGTCGACGCGCACGCTCTTCTTGCCGCCGACGGGATCGACCTCGCCCTCCTGGATGGCGCGCAGGAGCTTGACCTGCGCGTCGAGGGGCAATTCGCCGATCTCGTCGAGGAAGAGCGTGCCGCCGCTCGCCTCGACGAACTTGCCGACATGCTTGTCTGTCGCGCCGGTGAACGAGCCCTTCTCGTGGCCGAAGAGCGTCGACTCGACGAGGTTCTCGGGGATCGCGCCGCAATTGACGGTCACGAAGGGTTTGCCGCGCCGGTCGCCGGAGCCCTGGATCGCGCGGGCGAGGACTTCCTTGCCGGTGCCCGATTCTCCCTCGATCAGCACGGGGATGTTCGATTTCGCCGCGCGCTCGGCGAGGCGGATCACCCGGCCCATATCGGGGCTCTCCGAGGCGAGATCGCGGAAGGTCAGCGTGCCGTCCGCGCGCCGGCGCATCCGGCGTATCTCGTCCTCGAGAATGTCGACGCGCATGGCGTTCTGGATCGAGACCTGCAGCCGCTCGGCGCCCACGGGCTTGACCACGAAATCGAAGGCGCCCGCGCGCATGGCGGTGACGACGGTCTCGATCGAGCCATGGGCCGTCTGCACGATGACCGGCGTCTCGACGCCCGCCTCGCGCAGTTTCTCCAGCATGGCGATGCCGTCGATCTCGGGCATGACGAGATCGAGTACGATCGCGTCGATCCGCTCGCCCGCCTCGCCCGTCATGATCCTCAGACCCGCCTCGCCGCTCTCGGCCACGATCGGCTCATAGCCGAACCGGCGGATCATGGCTTCGAGAAGGCGGCGCTGGACCGGATCGTCGTCGACGATCAGAACGGTGGTGGGCATGGCGTCTCCGATGAGCGATATTGTTTCGTTTCGGGGCATGCTGGCGGAGGAAAGTAAAGCGGCTGTTAACGGGAAGGCGCACTCCACAGCCATCCACTGACGAATCGTTACCAAGGCGCCATATTCCGGGACAGGAGGACGAAGCCGCCATGGACTGGACGCGCGCGGCGAGCGCCATCCGCACCAAGCTGTCGGGACGTGGGCGCGACGCCCGGCCCGAGAAGCCGGCGGAGCCCGCGATCGTCGAGATCGAACATGCGGGCGAGCGATTTCCCGTCAGGCTGAGGCGCTCAACGCGTGCGCGGCGCATATCGCTGCGCGTCTCGCAGGCGACCGGCGAGATCGTGATGACCATGCCTGCGCGCGCCGCGCTCGATCGCGCCATGCTCTTCGCGCGCGGGCAGGGCGGCTGGATCGCCGCGCGCATCGCGCGCATGCCCGGACGCGTGCCCTTCGCCGACGGCGCGATTCTGCCCCTGCGCGCAGAACCGCACCGGATCGTCCACTGGTCGCGGGTGAGGGGCCGCGCGCACGTCGCCGCCGCCGCCGACGGGGCGCCGATCATCGCCGTGAGCGGGGAGGCCGAATTCCTCGCCAAACGCGTGCGCGAATTCCTGCAGCGCGAGGCGCGCGCCGATCTCGTCGCCGCCGTCGAGCGCTACACCCAGGCGCTGGGGCTGCCCGCGCGCAAGATCACCTTGCGCGACACGCGCTCGCGCTGGGGCTCTTGCTCCTCGCGCGGCGATCTTTCCTTCTCCTGGCGGCTGATCCTCGCCCCGCCCTTCGTGCTCGACTATCTCGCCGCGCATGAATGCGCGCATCTGGCGCAGATGAACCATTCGTCGCGCTACTGGCGGCTCCTGCGGGAAATCTGTCCGCGCACGAACGAGGCGGAGGCTTGGCTCAAGGCCCACGGCGCGGGGCTGCACCGCTACGGCTGAGGGCGAGTCAACCGCCGAATTCGCGCCGCAGCGCCGGCCCGTGCTCGTCGAGCGCCGGAACCGGGCCGAGCCGCGCAGGCGCGTCGTCGATCCTGGCGCCCGGCGCGAGCATCCGGACCGGCCCCGCCGGCGTCGCCACCTCGACGTAGCGGTTCTGGGGATGGCGCAGGAGATCGTCGAGATCGCTCACGCGTCCATAGGCGACGCGCGCCGCCTCCAGCCGCGCGATCACCGCGTCGCGGTCGAGGCGGGAGAAGACGGCGGAGATCGCGGCGTCGAGCGCCTCGCGATTCTGCGTGCGCAGCGTGTTCGTCGCGAAGCGCGGATCGCGCGCGAGATCGGGATTCTCCAGCACCAAAGCGCAGAGATTGCTCCATTCCGTCTCGTTCTGGATTGAGAACAGCACCGACTTGCCGTCGCCGCAGGCGTAGTCGCCATAGGGCGCGATGGTCGGATGGTGCAGCCCGCAGCGCGCCGGCTTGTGGCCGCCATAGGCGTATTGCAGGTAGGGCACGTTCATCCAGTCCGTGAGCGCGTGGAAGAGCGAGACCTTCACATGCCGGCCGCGCCCGGTGACCGAACGGCCGATCAGGGCCTGGAGGATCGACTGGAACGCCGTCATGCCGGCGGCGATATCGCAGACCGACACGCCCGTGCGCGCCCGCGCCTCTCCCGCGCCCGTGACCTCCGAGAGTCCGCTCTCGGCCTGCACCAGGAGATCGTAGGCCTTGAGGTCGCGATAGGGTCCTTCATCGCCGTAGCCGGAGATCGAGCAGACGATCAGGCGGGGATTCTTGGCGCGCAACGCCTCCGGGTCGAAGCCGAGGCGCTCGACGGCGCCCGGCGCGAGGTTCTGGATGAACACGTCGGCGCGCGCGATCATGCGTTCGAGCACGGCGCGGTCGGCGTCGTTGCGCAGATCGAGCGCGATCGATTCCTTGCCCCGGTTCAGCCAGACGAAATAGGCGCTCTCGCCGTTGACGTAGGAATCGTATCGCCGCGCGAAATCGCCCTCCGGGCGCTCGACCTTGACGACGCGCGCGCCGGCGTCGGCGAGACGGCTCGACGCGTAGGGCGCCGCGACGGCCTGTTCGAGCGAGACGACGAAAAGGCCGTCGAGATCGTCCGAGGTCGAGGCTTGGTCAGCCTGCGTTTCCTGCGTCATGCTCCCCGGTTCCTTCCCTTGCGCGGCGGGCGGAGCATAACGCATGCGGCGCGGCCCGGAAGCCTGTGGGGCTCCCGGGCCGCGGGGCGGTTACGCCCAATCCGGACTGGTCCGTGCGCCCGGCTTCGCCGGATCAGCGGTTCCAGCCATAGCGCTGGCCGCGCTCGCCGCGCTCGCCGTGATGACGTCCGCCGCGCTGGTATCCGCGCATCCCATGGCCGGCGGCCATCTGCGTGCGCATCAGGGTCGGCAGCAGGCGCTGCTGGTCCTCGTCGAGGGAGGCCCAGAACGGGCGCATCGCCTCGGCGAAGCCCTGCATCTGAGCCGAGCGCTCGACGGCGCGTTCCGCCCCGCGGTCGAGGCGCTCCATGAAGTCGCGCCCCTGCATCCCGGCCTGGCGTTCGTCACGGGCGGCGCGGCGCTCCTCGCGGGACATGCCGCGCATCGCGTCGCGGCGCTCGCGCATCTCCTCCCAGCGTCCGGCGCGGTTCGCCGACATCTCGCGGATCGCCTCCTCGACGGGGCCGAACAGCGCCTCCTGCTCGGCGTTGAGCTTCAGGCCGGCCTTGATCCCGGCGATGCGGGCGTCGATGAGGGCCGAGCGGTCCTCCTGCGTGATTGCGTGGCCGCGCCCGTGGCCGTCGCCACCCGTGGGCTGGGCGAGGGCGGGCAGAGTCGCAAGAGCGGTGGCGGCGGCGAAGGCGATTGCGGCGAAGGTTTTCATCGTGGGGTCCTCGTTGTCGTTGCGACTGGACGCAATGTCGCAGGCGGCGGATGGCCGCCCCATGGCCGCCCCATGAACTTTTCGTCATCTTGAGCTTTCCGACGCGTCAATTGGTTATTCCCGGCGACGATCGGCTATACGGTTAATGCTTCCTTCATCATGATTTGTTCGCTTTGGCCGCGTAGAGACCCGTTTACGCCGATCGAGAAGGACTCCGCCATGCCGCATCACGACCGCCCCGCGACGCCCGCGACGAGGCCCCGCCTGCGTCTCGCGGCGCTGCCTGCGCTGGCGCTCGTCGTCGCGCCGCTCGGGGGCTGCATGCTCGGCGAGGCCTTCGCCGAACGCGGCTCTCCGCCCGCCGCAGCGCAGACCGCCTCGCTCGCTCCAACCGCGCAAGCCACGTCCGCGACGCCGCGGCCATCCGATTTCCAGACCTATCTGCGCAGCCTGCGCCCGGAAGCGCGCGCGCGGGGCGTGTCGGAGGCGACGATCGACGCCGCCTTCGCCGGGCTCACTCCCGACCAGGAGGTGGTGCGGCTGACGACGCGCCAGTCCGAATTCGTGCGCCCGATCTGGGATTATCTCGACGGCGCGGTCTCCGAGCAGCGCCTGCGGCTCGGCCGGCAGGCGGCGCAGCGCCACGCGGCCACGCTCGATTCCGTCGAGCGCGCCTACGGCGTGCCGAAGGCGATCGTGCTCGGAATCTGGGGCATGGAGACGAATTTCGGCTCCTATACGGGCTCGAAGGACGTGTTCCGCTCGCTCGCGACGCTCGCTCACGTCGCCTATCGCGGCGACTTCTTCCAGAACGAGCTGCTCGCGGCGCTCGAGGTGCTCGAGCAGGGCAAGATATCGCGCGCCGCGATGAAGGGCTCCTGGGCCGGCGCGATGGGCCACACCCAGTTCATGCCCACGAGCTACCTGCGCTGGGCCGTCGACGGCGACGGCGACGGGCGGCGCGACATCTGGGGCTCGATCCCCGACGCCCTCGCTTCAGCCGCCAATTACCTGCGCGGCCACGGCTGGGTCTCCGGTCTGCCCTGGGGCATGGAGGTCTCGCTGCCCGGAGGGTTCGACTACGCCGCGACCGACGCGTCGTTCTCGCGCTGGAGCGCCATGGGCGTGCGCCGCGCCGGCGGCGGCGCTCTGCCGACCTCCGGGGACGCCCGGCTCTTCCTGCCCGCCGGAGCCAACGGCCCGGCCTTCCTCGTCACGGCGAATTACGAGGTCATCAAGCGCTACAATTCCTCCGACGCCTACGCGCTGGGCGTGGCGCTGCTCGGCGACCGCCTCACGGGCGGCCGCGGTCTCGTAGCGAACTGGCCGCGCAACGAGCGCATGCTCGACGCCGGCCAGCGCCGCGAGCTCCAGGAGCGCCTGCAGCGGCTGGGCCATTACGGCGGCGCCATCGACGGGATGTTCGGCACGCAGACCCGCGAGGCGGTGCGCGCCTTCCAGCTCCAGCGGGGCTTGCGGCCGGACGGATACGCCAATCTCGCGCTTCTGGAGGCATTGCGCGCCGTGCGCTGACTTTCGGGCGTCGTCGCGCTATATTGTTTGAATGAACGGCTCTTCGCGTTTCCTGAACGTCTTGCGTTCGCTCGTGGTGATCGCGATCCTCGCGCTTCTGACCCTGCTGACCGGAGGTCCGGGCGTCGATGCGCAGGATTCGAACTGGATCTTGCCCGGCACCTACGACACGCGTCCCGCTGAGACGCGCCCCGCGCGCCGCGCCCAGCCGCGCCGCGTGGCCCCCGCCACGGCCACGCCCGCCCCCGCGCCGATTGTCGAAGTCGAGATCACTTCGCATGTCGTCGTGTTCGGCGATTCGCTCGCCGCCAATCTTGGACAGGGGCTTGAGACGGTTCTCGCCGACGCGCCCGAGATCGGCGTCTCGACTCAGTCGCGCCCCTCCTCCGGTCTCGTGCGCGACGATTTCCACGACTGGCCTGCGGAGGTCGAGAGTTTTCTCGCGGGTGACGGGAAGATCGACGTCGCCGTCGTGATGATCGGCCTCAACGATCGCCAATCGATGCAGATCGACGGAGCGGCGCTCGAGCCGCTCTCCGATCCCTGGCGCGAGGCCTATGGCGCGCGCGTCGACCGGATCGTGCAGGCTTTCGCCGAGAAGCGCGTTCCCGTTCTCTGGGTCGGCCTGCCGCCGGTGCAGAACGGTCGCCTCTCGACCGATCTCGCCGCGATCAACGAGCTCGTGCGCGGGCGGGTCAGGTCGGGGGATGGCGTGTTCGTCGATATCTGGAAGGGGTTCGTCGACGAGGACAACCAATATTCCGCAACGGGGCCGGACCTGTCCGGTCAGTCGGCGCGCCTGCGCGCCTCCGACGGGATCCATTTCACCCGTGAGGGCGCGGCCAAAGCCGCGCATTTCGCGGATATCGAGATCAGACGCCTCATCGAGCGGCCCGACGACGAGATCGCGATCGCCCGCGCCGCGATCGAGGCGGCCGATGACGAGCGCTCCCGCGAGGAGGCGATCGACATGCTGATCCGCCGTTCGCTGGGTGAACTCCCCATGGCCCCGGGCATCGTCTACGCGCCGTCGCGTCCCGAGATCGGCCCCGCAGTGCCGCTGACGCGCGTCGACGTTTCCATGAACGCGGCGCTTCTCACGGGACGCCCCGCGCTCGATCCGGCGACGCGGATCATCACGGAACGCGCGCTGGAGGACGGCGTGCTGATCGCGCCGCCGCCCGGGCGCGCCGATGATTTCCGCTGGCCGCGCTCGCAGTGATCCTCACGCGTCGCGGTAGAGGTCGGCGCGGGTGAGCGGCAGACCGGAAGGCCCCCTGATCCGCTTGGAGGCCAGCGTCTGGTTGACGTAGGCGCCGCCGCGCGCGAAGGCGAGCGAGCAGCCGGCGAGATACAGGAGCCACATCCGCACCTTCTCCGGCCCGACCATCGCCTCGGCCTCTTCGCGGCGCGCGGCGAGGCGATCGCACCACAGGCGCGTCGTGCGCTGGTAATGCTCGCGCCAGCCCTCGACGTCGTGGATTTCGAAGCCCGCCCGCTCAAGGTTGGCGATCGACATGCCCAGATGGTCGAGCTCGCCGCCGGGGAAGATGTAGCGCACGAGCGCCCGGTATTCCGGGCTCATCTTCAGGAAGCGCCGGTCGTTCTTCTTGGCGCGGCGCGCGATGGTGTGGTGCAGGTAGAGGCCCTGCGGCCGCAGGAGGCGGTTGACGGTCGCGAAATAGGTTGCGTGGTTGCGGATGCCGACATGTTCGAACATGCCGATGGAGGAGATCTTGTCGAACTGTCCCTCGATCAGCGCGTAATCCTTGAAATGGAAGGTGACGCGATCCTCGATACCGAGGCGCTTCACTTTCTCGCGGGCGTAGGCGAGCTGTTCGGCGGCGAGCGTCGCGCCATGCGCCTCGACGCCGTAATGCAGAGCCGCGTGACAGACGAGCGCGCCCCAGCCGCAGCCGATGTCGAGCATCCGGTCACCGGGCCTCAGGCGCAGCTTCCGGCAGATCATGTCGAGCTTGTCGCGTTGCGCCCGGGCGATGTCGCCGTGATCCTCCGTGAAATAGGCGCAGCTATAGACCATCTCAGGATCGAGGAAGAGCGCGTAGAAATCGTTCTTGACGTCGTAGTGATAGGCGACGTTCGCCCGGTTCGTCGCTTCCGCGCCGTCGCGGGCGATCTCGTCCCCGCGCACCGCGTCGAGCACGCTTTCCGGCCCGCGATCGACGAAGAAGAAGAGGCGGGCCACGTCGAGCGCCTTGCGCATCGACATGGCGCGCAGAAGCCGCCCGATCTTGCCCTGCGGGCGGGCCTCGGAGAGGTCGAAGAAGTCGCCGTTCAGGAGGTCGATCCGCCCGTCGACATGCAGCTTGATCAGCGTGTCGAACTTGGGTCGACGCACCATCGAAGCGATGACGCCCTCGTCGGCGATCGCGACCGCGAGGCCGTCCGCCGGCCAGTCGGCGGGAACGCGCGATCCGTCCCAGAGCCTGAACCCGAAGCGCAGCCCGAGCTTGCCATGCGCGTCTTCGAGCAGCGCCCGCGCGGCGGCGAGCCGCTTCTCCGCCTTCGCGTCGTCCGTTCCCATAAGGCCTCCCGATTCCCTTCGCCCTCGGGCGCGGCGCGAAGGTAGAGAAGCGAAGGGGCGAGGGGAAGGGGAAGCAGAGAGGCAAGGAGAGGGGGAGGCGTGTAGATGACGAAGAGAGCCCAGGACCGAGCGAGGCGCGCGGCCAAATGGGTTTGGTCCGACGGATCAGCCGCGCCGCCCGGCCGTCAGCCCGTATCGAATACGCGCCTGTCGATCTCGAGCGGCGTCGATGAAGAACTCCCTTGATCCTTCACCGACGCCGCGATCGTTTGCGCGCGACGCGACCGCGCCTCAGGTATTGAGGAAGTTCAGCGGCAGGCCGGGCCTCGGCCATTCCATGACGACGACTTCGCCGCGGCTGGAGAGCGTGATGTAGGCCGTGCGCAGATCGGGTCCGCCAAAGCAGATATTGGTCGTGAAATTGTCGCCGGTATAGATGTGGTCGAGCACTTCGCCATCAGGGGAAATGACGGTGATCCCCGGATTGAACATGGTGGCGACGCACACGTTGCCGTCGGCGTCGAGCGCCAGCGAGTCGAACAGCTGGAATCCCGGAAGGCCCGCGAGCAGCTTGCCGCCGTTGGGGGAGGGGAAGGGATTGCGCACGATGCTTCCGGGCTCCTTCAGGTCGAACGCCCAGACCCGGCCCGTGACCGTCTCGGCGACATAGAGCCGGTCCTCGTCGGGGGAGAGGCCGATGCCGTTGGGCTGGACCATCGGGAAGATCTCGCGTCGGATCATCGAGCCGTCGGTGCGCGCGTAGTAGACGGCGCCGTGCTCGCGTTCGCCCGGGCGGTTCTTGCCGATATCGGTGAACCAGAAGCCGCCGGACTTGTCGAACACGATGTCGTTGGGGCCGCGCAGCGGGCCGGCGTCGCTCTCGGCGTAGAGGAGTTCGATCTCGCCGGTCTCAAGGTCGACCCGCTCGATGCGCCCGCCGCTGTAATCGGGCGGCTGCAGGCCGGGACGCAGGCCGTTCTCGCCGTCTTCGAACCACTCGAAGCCGCCGTTGTTGCAGACGTAGCATTTTCCGTCCGGACCGATAGCCGCGCCATTGGGGCCGCCTTCCATCTGGGCGATCGTGGTGTGGGAGCCGTCGGGGGCGACGCGGGTCAGGCGCTTTCCCTCGATCTCGACCACGATGAGCGAGCCGTCGGGCATCGCCACGGGACCTTCGGGAAACCGAAGGCCGGTCGTCA
>REDO01000018.1 GCA_007693435.1 Salinarimonadaceae bacterium
TCCGTTGGCCCCCGTTCAACCAGCCCCCCGGCACGCCCTGGGAAAACGGCAACCCGGCGACGGGCAAGCGAGGCTCGGTCATCGACAGCCGCGCCATCGACCATTCCCAGGCGGAGATCGTCAACGCGATCAAGCGGCTCGGCCTCACGCCGGACGCCAACAATCTGGAGCAGCTCGGGCTCGCCATCCAGAACTACGTCAGCAGCCTCACCGGCGAGGGTGGCGACGACACGTTTCTGACCGTGCCGTCGGCGCGCGCCACCCTGCCGATTTATCCCGAGGTGCTCTCCGCCGACGGCCGCCTCTCGATCTCCTCGCCCTCGTCAGGCTCGCTGGTCGTCGCCGCAAGCGGCGCGATCCGGCACCGGGGCGTGTTCGACGTATTGCTCAGCGACATCCCCCTGGAGGAGCGCACGTTCGCGATGTTGCCGAGCAAGGTGGCTCATATCAGGTGGGAGCCCACCGGGGGGCTCAAACGCCTCTACCTCGACGACGAGACCTACAATCCGCTCGGCTTGCCTGAAACCGATCCGAGCTTCGACGCAGGCTACGACAGCGCGTTCCTCGCCCGCGCCACGACGGACCCGAGCGCCAACGTTTCGATCACGACGCTGGCCAACCGGGACAGGCTGGAGAGCGAGCAGGAGGCCGCAGGCGTTGCCGGCGTCACCACGTTCAACCCCGCCTGGGGCGCGAAATTCTCGCACACCTTCGCCCTCAATTGGGCGCGCACGCCTCTCGTCTCCCTCTGGGGCATCTCGAAGCAGGGGAGCGACACGATCTACCCCGACGGCTGGGCCAATCTCGTCGAGATCCAGTCGAAATCCCGCTACGCGGTCGCCGCCTCTGTCGAGACCAACTGGTCGGGCTCGCCCGTCAATCCCAACGGCATCCTACGCCTGACGGCGCATCGCTGAGGAGGCCGCATGGCCACGCCCACAGATCCGGTTCGCATCAACGAGCTCAATCCGCCGGCCGATCCCGAACTCGAGGCGATCGTCCATGCGGAGGAGGCCTCCGGGGCCGATCGCAAATACACGCTCGCCCAGATCCTCGGGCTGATCGCCAGGACTGCTGCGCCCGCAGTCCCGGCCGGCCGGGTTACCTTCGCCACCGGCCCTGGGCCGGCGGACGAGATCGACCTGCAGTCGCTACTCGCCGATCTGCTCGCGCGCGTCGTTCTCGATCCCGGCGCGTTCGGGGGGGCGCTCGCAGGCGCAGAGAGCCCGGAACAGGCGCTTGAGGAGCTGGGCTTCTCCGCCTATTTCACGTCCCTGATCGGCGCTGAGGACGTCAGCGCTCTGCTCGACGAGCTGGGCATTGGCCAGGTCGCGCGGGGCGAGATATTCGGCCTCACGGCATCGAACAACGCGACGGACGCCGTCAATGACCTCGATTTCGCCGCAGGCGCAGCGGCGTCGGACGATGCGACGCCCGTGCTGCTGACGCCCGGCGCGATGACCAAGCGCCTCGACGCCGAATGGGGCGCTGGCGACGGCGCGGGAGGGCGCGTTCCCGGCCAGTCTCTCGCCGACGGCACATGGCACTGCTTCGCGTTCCGCCGCAGCGGCGGAGAGGACGATTTCTGCCTCTCGAACGCGCTCTCCTTCACCCTGCCCGCCGGAGGAACGCACCGACGCCGCATATGGTCGGTTCGCCGTGTCTCGGGCTCCATCGTCCCGTTCATTCAAAGAGGCGACGAGTGCCTGCTCTTGAGCTCCGCAGCGGACGTGAATGTCTCCGATCCCGGCACGTCCGCCGCTCTGCGCGTAGTGTCGGCGCCTACGGGGATTGAGGTCGAGGCGCTGCTGACGGCGACCGGGTTCAACGGCGGCGGCGCGGCTAATCACACATTGATCACCTCGCCGAGCATGAACGACACCACGCCGAGCGGCACCAATTTCACGTTCAGAGGCGTCGGCTCATCGATGAGCGGCGGCAGCGGCCAGCTGCGCGTGCGGACGAACGCCTCAGCCCAGATCAGGACGCGCAGCGATGTCAGCAACGCCAATCAGGGGCTCGTGATCGTCACGCATGGCTGGATCGACCGCCGAGGGAGGGACGCCTGATGCCATATGTCCAGCGCCGCGAGGGCCGCGTCGTCGGCCTCTACGCCAACGAGCAGCCAGGCTACGCCGAGGAGTTCCTCGCGGAGGATCACCCCGAGGTTCTCGCCTTCTTGACGCCTCCCGAAACCCTGGACGCCTACGCCGCCCGTCGGCGCTGGGAGATCGAGACCGGCGGGCTCGTCGTCGGCGGCGCGGCGATCCGCACCGATCGCGAGAGCCAGGCGCTGATCAACGGCGCGCTCTCGCTCGTCCAGACCGACCCCACGGCCACGATCGAGTTCAAGGGCGCCGCCGGCTGGTCGACGCTCGACGCCGCCCAGATGACCGCCATCGCCCTCGCCGTCGGACGCCACGTGCAGAAGGCGTTCTCGGCCGAGCGCACCATCTCCGAGGCCATCGCCTCCCAGGAGATCACAACGGTCGAGGAGATCGACGACACGTTCGCGGCGCTCATGGCGCCGTGACCGCAAACCGATGACGGCAAGTCCCCCGCCGCAGCGGGGGCCGAGGCGCGCCAACGCCTCGCACCACGGGTCACCCTGAAAGAGGCCCGCCCAGCGCAAGGACGCACTGGCCCGCCTGCCGGCCGGCAGGAACAGGCCGAATGATTCGAAGCGCGCCGTCAATGGCCATCGATCCCCAGCGGCCCGTCAGGCCGACCCGCACCGCCGCCGGCTATATCGGCGGCAAGCGCAATCTCGCCCGTCGCCTCGTCTCGCGGATCGAGGCGATCCCGCACGATCTCTACGCCGAGCCCTTCGTCGGCATGGGCGGCGTGTTCCTGCGCCGCCGGCGCGCGCCGCCCGTCGAGGTCGTCAACGACGCCTCCACCGACGTCGTCACCCTGTTCCGCGTGCTCCAGCGCCACTACGAGGCGTTCATGGACATGCTCAAGTGGCAGATCTCCTCGCGCGCCGAGTTCGAGCGCCTGCGCGCCGCTGCGCCCGAGACCCTGACCGACCTGGAGCGCGCCGCGCGGTTCCTCTACCTCCAGCGGCTCGCCTTCGGCGGCAAGGTGGTCGGCCGGAACTTCGGCGTCTCGCGCGACGGTCCCGCCCGGTTCGACGTGCGCAAGCTCGGGCCGCAGCTGGAGGAGATCCACGAGCGCCTCGCCGGCGTCGTCATCGAGCAGCTGGATTTCGAGGCGTTCCTCGGCCGCTACGATCGCCCCGCCGCGCTGTTCTTCGTCGATCCGCCCTATTGGGGCTCCGAGGGCGATTACGGCCCGGCCTTCTCCCGCGCCGATTTCGACCGCCTGCCGCCCGCCTGCGCGCCCTGCGCGGCCGCTTCATCCTCACCATCAATGACCGCCCCGAGACCCGCGCGCTGTTCGAGGGCTGCACGATCGAGGCCGTGGAGGTGACCTATTCGATCTCATCGCGAGCGCCCCGCGCGGCCGGGGAGATCATCGTAACGGGGTGAGGTTGCGGGGCGGCTACTTGCCCGACCGAGCCGCAAGAGGCTACGCTTCAATGGTTGCAGAGGGGGAGCTTCATGAAAATTTTGATCGCAGCCGTCGCGCTGACGGCGGCCATGTCGAGCGGCGCGCTCGCGCAGCGCTTGGATAGCATGACGCTCGCCAATCAGCTGGGCGACGTCCTCGCATCCGAGGAACTGTGCGGCCTCTCCTACGATCACGACGCCATCGAGCGCTTTATCGAGGAGCGGGTGGCGGCTGATGACATGAGCTTCACGCCGATGCTCCGCATGATGACGGATGGGGCAACGTACACCCAAGACGAGATGAGCGAGAGCGCCAAGCGCGCCCACTGCGCCCAGATCCGTCGCGTCGCGCGCAGTTACGGCTTCACGGCGGAGTGACCGGAATGAAGCTCGTAGCGATTTGCGGAGCGCTCGGCCTCTTGCTCGCCGGATGCATGGATATCGATCAGACGGCGTCCTTCTCCGAGGACGGCGCGCTCGTCATCGAAGTGGAGGCCCGCATCAAGCGCCAGGGATGGGACATGATGCCCCCCGACCAGCGTGCAGAGTACCTGTGCGGCGAGCCGGTCACCCGGAACATGCCGAACGGCTCGATGCATGCTTCGGGAGAGACCCGATCCGACATCCAGCTCTGCAGCTACCGTTTCACTTTCCCCGACCCTCAGGACCTGCCAGAGGACATGCCGATCTATGTCGATCAGGAGGACGGCCAACTCGTCATCACGATGGGCGTGTTGTTGGAACCGAAGGGCGAGATGAACGACGTTCTACGGGGCATATTCGCCGGCGCGAGCTACGTCCTCCGGGTAAACGGAGACATCAGCGCCACCACCGCCACGCTCGCCGAGGACGGCAGGTCGACCACCCGCGTCATCTCGATGGTCGACGCGATGGGAGGCGATCAGCGGCTCGGCCTTCGCGCCTGGCTCGCCCCCTAAAAGGACCACTATCATGATCCTCTCAGAGGGTGATAAGAGCCCTCCGAACCGCTTCTTACGGAGTGCAGAACCAAGTGGCTTTCAATGCAAAACCAAGTGTCGCGCTTCATTCAGCCGTCTGCGAGATGGCGGGAGGCGAGCGCCAGATCGGCCTGCGTGAGGCC
>REDO01000058.1 GCA_007693435.1 Salinarimonadaceae bacterium
CGCGCTCGTAGAGCCCGGCGCGGAAGAGCCAGAAGCGGCGCCCCCGCGCGTCCTCGACGCGGTAATAGTCGCGGGTCGGCGCGTCCTTGTCGCGCCACCATTCGGGCGCGATGCGCTCGGGCCCCTCGGCGCGGGCGACGTCGTGGACGACCCGCCGCCAGCGGAACCGCGCCGGCGGCCCGTCGGGCAGTTCGGCGATCGCCTCCACCGGCTGGGGCGGATCGAACAGGCGCAAGGGGCGCAACGGCGGCTCGCCGGGCTCCTGCGCGGGCCATTGCCGCGCCGGCTCGCCCGCAAGCGCCGGAACCTCCCGCCCCGCGCGCTCGGGAAGGTGCGTGTCCACGGGCGCGAGGCGCGAGACTCGCTCCGGCCCGAGGCGGGCGGCGAGACGGTCGATCAGATCGGCGACCTCGTCCTCCTCCACCGCCGCGCCGTCGAGATCGGGCTGCAGGTTCGCCAGCGGCTCGGCGCGGGGGGCGGAAAGACGGATCAGGTCGAAGCCGAAGCCGGGATCGAGCGGATCGGCCAGCGCGTCGAGTTTTTCCGCCATGAGGCGGCGGATCGCCTGCGGATCGCGCGACGGACGCCCCGTCGCCACGCGCACGCGCCGCACCGCCCCGTCCGTGCGGAAGAACGAGGCCTCGAAGATCCGCCCGCCCTCGCCGCGCTCTTCGAGCATGAGCGCCATCCGGTCCGTCAGGCGGCGCAGGCAGCGCTCGACATCCTCCCGGTCGCCGATCGGATCGGCGAAGGGCTGCTCGACCAGATAGCCCGGCGGCGGCCTGATCGGCGTGATGCGCCGGTCCTCCCAGCCCAGCAGCCGCGCCAGCCGGACCGTCAGATCCTGCCCGAAACGGGCGGCCAGCGGCCGGCTCGGCCGGTCGGCGAGATCGCCGACGCGCTTGAGCCCGGCGCGGGAAAGGGCGAGCAGGGTCTCCGCCGGGGCCTCCAGCGCCGCGACGGGCAACGGGCGCGCGGCCGCCTCCTCTGCGCCCGGCGCCGTGATCCCGCCCGGTCCGAAACGGGCGAGCGCGCGCGCGGCCTCCGGCGTGCCGGCGAGCGCTGAGAGAACTTCGAAGCGGCCCCGCGCGAAACGCGCCGTGATCCGCTCGCGCAGGGCCGCCTCCCCGCCGAAGAGATGCGCGCAGCCCGTGACGTCGAGGATCAGCCCGTGCGGCGGATCATGCGCCACGAGCGGCGTCCAGCGGTCGCAATCCTCGGCCATGCGCGCGAGCAGCGCCTCGTCCTCCCCCGGCTCGTATTCGGCGACGACGAGGCCGGGCTCGCGCGCCCGCGCATCGGCGAGCGCGAGCCCCGGATGCAGGCCGAGCGCCGCCGCCCGGCGATCCGCCGCCGCGATCCGGCGCGCGCCTCCCACCGTTTCGGCGAGAACGAGCGGCCTTTCATCCGGCGCGACGCCGCTCGGCCGGCCCCGCAGGAGGGCTCCCGCCCGCAGAAGCCTCTGCGCCGGAAGGAAGGGAAACCACAGGGCGAGATAGCGTCGCCCGTTCGTCGAAGGATGCGCGTTCACGATCCCACTCCAGATGCCAGGTCCGGCAGGGCGCGCCGGCGCGGTGGCGCGACAGGGTCAGGGAGAAAGCCGGCCGGCCCGGAGCGTTGGCCTCGAGCGGCCGGGACGGGGCCGGAGACACCGACCAGCGGCTCGCCGCCGCGCTCGGCGCCGGCGCTGCGCCCGGGCGCAGGATCAGGAGCGGCGCGCCCGAGCGTCCCGCGCGCAGGGCGAGGCGGCGCGAGGCGGTGAGGTCGAGCGCCCGCGATGGGCCCCAGAGTTCGAGCGCGACGACGCCGAGCGCCGGACAGCGCAGCGCCTCGGCCGCCGCCTGCAACGCCGCCACGTGGTTTGCGGCGCGCACGATCACGAAACGCTCCGGCGCCGCGCCGAAGGCGCACAGGCCCGCGCCGTGGAGCGCGCCCGTCTCGGCGGCGACGAGATCCTGCGTGATCCAGACGATAGCGCGCGCGCCGGCGGCGCGGATCGCGAGAGCGAGGCCCGCCCCGGCGACGGCCTGCGCCTCGCCGGGACCGGCGGCGAAGAATTCGTGCACGCCGCGCCGCGACAGCCCGCCGCCGAGCGCCTCGTCGAGGGGCGCGCAGCCGAAGGAGAAGCCGGGCTCGGCCGGCTCCGTCCCGTCGAACGCGCGCGAGCCTTGGGACGCGAGCGAGCCTTGGGACGCGCGCGAGAGGGCGCATTGCGCGAGGAGGCGCTGCGCAAGGATGCGAGGCTGCATGATCGGACCGCTTTTGTTCCTGATATGTTCTGATTTAGACTCAGGGTCCGGAGGGAGTCAAGCGGGGCGTCGAAGCGTCGCGGAAACTGGGAACTGCGCCCCGCGGCCGATCGAGGCTGCGAGATCCGGCCCGGACTGCTATCCTTGGCCGTCGGGTGAGGGACATGCGCAAGAGAGAGGCAGATCCGTCCGTGATCGCATGGGCTCCGGCCCGCGCGCGGCTCGTCGCGGGGTCCGCCGCATGAACGCGCAATCGCCCTTCATCGTCGCCGAGGTCGAGACTGACGGGCAGCTGCTTCTGAGCGCCGTCCCGAGCCCGGAGCTTCGCCGTGCGGTCAAGCGGCTTGCGGGTTACGAGGAGGCCTGCGCGCCCGGCCTTCCCCGCGCCGAGACTCCGATGCTGGCCGTTCCGGTGATCCTGACGTTCGGCGGCTCCTTCAGCCTGCACCAACAGGACCTGAACCAGCCGCCGCGAAGGCTGGCGCGCAGCTTCGTAGCCGGGCTGCACCGGGCGCCTGCGCTGGTCGGCTCGTCGGGCGATGCGCGCTGCGTCCAGTTCAACCTCTCTCCGCAGGCAGCGATGCGGCTGCTCGGATGTGATCTGGCGGAGCTTGTCGACCAGACCGTCGATCTGGCCGACATCATCGGGCCCGAGGCCGGGCGGCTCGAAGACAGGCTCGACGCCTGCGCGTCCTGGGGCGAGCGCTTCGCGATCGTCGAGACCTTCCTGATGCGCCGCCTGGCCGAGGTCGAACACCGGTCGACGCTCGTTGATCTGGCGCTGGCCGAAATCGGGCGCTCCCACGGCGGCGCCGCCGTGGCCGAGATCGCCGCGCACGCCGGGTGCAGCCGCAAGCACCTGTCGGCCATGGTCAGGCGGGCGACGGGCCTGCCGCCGAAGACCTTGGCACGCGTCGCGCGTTTCGAGCGCGCGGTCGCATTGCTGCGCTCGTCGGATCGGCCGCCGCTGGCGCGCGTCGCGGCCGAAGTCGGATACGCCGATCAGGCCCACTTCTCGCGCGACTTCCGCGATTTCGCAGGCATGCGCCCGAGTGATCTGCTGGTCCAGTGATGCTGGTCCAAGACCTCATGACCCAAACGACGGCCC
Organism: Salinarimonadaceae bacterium; assembly: GCA_007693435.1. Classification (GTDB taxonomy): domain Bacteria; phylum Pseudomonadota; class Alphaproteobacteria; order Rhizobiales; family Beijerinckiaceae; genus Saliniramus. Next base: position 3,358 of record REDO01000058.1, read on the forward strand.
CTGAGCGGGCGGTAGGTTACATTCGTTCAAGACGGCTCGGGCCGATCCTGTCAGCGTGCCCTACCGACCATTGAAAAGAAGGTTTTGCGCGATGACGAGCACAATCATTCCCTGTCTCAGCTACGACGACGCCGATGCGATGATCGCATGGCTTTGCGACAATCTCGGCTTCGCCGCCAAGGAGGTGCACCATGATGATGCGGGCAAAGTCGTCCATGCCGAGATTACTTTCGGCGACGGCATGATCATGCTCGGCTCGAGGGGCGTCGGCCAGCTCGACGCGCTGCTGGCGAATCATCCCGGCGGTCCGACACAGGCGATCTATGTCGTGAGCGAAGATGTCGACGCGATCCACGTCCGCGTCGCCGCCGCCGGCGCCGAAATCCTGCTTCCGTTGGAGGACAAGGACTACGGCGGACGCGATTTCACGTTCCGCGACCCCGAGGGACACATCTGGAGCGTGGGCAGCTACTCGCCGTGGCGATAGCCGGGCGAGACCGGGATCTTCATGACCGGGACGCGCGGCGTCACGAAAAAGCCCGCCTCCGGGGAGGCGGGCTTCTCCTTGATCGTCAGGCTTGCGCCGGAGGCGCGCGCCTCACATCTCGATCTCGGCGTAGGTGCCGTCGGCCCAGCGATACCATACATAGTTCGCTTCGACCGGATCGCCGACCTCGTTGAAGGCGATGTCGCCCAGCACCGTGCTGAAGGTCATCATGACGCCCGCGCCGAGCTCGCCCGTGATCGCCCAGAACTCGTCGGTGACGAGGGCGGCCTGACAATGCTGCTCAATGGGCCTCGTCCCAGTTCGCGGCCGCGCGCGCCTCGACCTCGAGGGGAACCTTGAGCGCGACGGCCGGAGACGGGGCGTCGCGCATCACCCGCGCGATGACGGGCAACGACGCCTCGACCTCCTCTTCGGGCGTCTCGAAGACGAGCTCGTCATGCACCTGCAGCAGCATTCGGGCCGAGAGGCCGGCCTGCGCCAGCGCGTCATCCATGCGGGTCATGGCGCGGCGGATGATGTCGGCGGCCGAGCCCTGGATGGGCGCATTGATCGCCTGCCGCTCCACCGCCATGCGTTCATTGGCGTTGCCCGCGCGGATCGCCGGATAATGGCAGGCGCGGCCGAATATCGTCGAGACGTAGCCGTGCTCGCGGCAGAAGTTCTTCGTTTCCTCCATGTAGTCGCGGATGCCGGGAAAGCGCTCGAAATACTGCTTGATATAGGCGCCCGCCTCCTCGCGC
>REDO01000096.1 GCA_007693435.1 Salinarimonadaceae bacterium
AAACTACTTCGCTGCCGCTGGGTATGATGCAACATGATCGGAAAATGCTCTAGGCGAGTGGCGGACCCCACAACATTCGATCAGTTGCAGCGCCAAGCGACTCCGTTTAACCTTCAAAAAGATTAGCAGAGCGCTCCAGCAAGGCGGCAGCTATTGCTACATTAAAAAGAAGCATCAGGAACCTAAAGCAGTTCCGGGTTCCAAAATTTAGGATATATTTTTTATGGTCGAAGAAGCAATTCGGCAGTCTCTTGACAGTCTTCAAAGCAAGGCGCGAGAAAGAACTGTAAAAACTCAGAATATTGAATATGATCTTGAGACTCTTATAAAAAGAATTGATCAAGGCACTATAAAGCTTGATCCAGATTATCAAAGGCGTCATCGCTGGCAGAATGACGTATCGTCTCGCTTGATTGAGAGTTTATTGCTTAATATTCCGATACCAATCATATATATATCTCAGGATATCGATGTTGATGACGAAGGAGAAGAGGGTGCCGCGCGATTCACAGTAATTGACGGGCAGCAAAGATTGACGGCAATACATACATTCATGAAGGGAAATCTTCGATTGGAAGGCTTAGATATACTGGAAGAAATAAACGGGTTTACATACAAACAGCTTCCACCATTTTTGACGAGGAGACTCGAGGAAAGAACTATCAAGTGCCTTCGCATAGATTCCACTATTGATGAGCAAGTCAAGTATGATATTTTTGAGAGATTGAATACGGGTTCTATTAAACTTGAATCCCAAGAACTGCGGAACGCCACTGCGCGTGGGCCTTTTAATGATTCCATTAAAAATCTTGCTACACACACAAAGTTTAGGAAATTGCTGCAAATTCCTCTGGATTATCCAGAGAGAAGCGTAAAAGTACAGAAAATGGAGGATGTTGAGCTTGTTTTGCGATTTTTTGCGCTGAAAAATGGTCAATTTAAAGAGATGAAAAAGGGTCTGAGGGATTTTTTAACTTCTCGGCTTTCTGAATTTAATGAGTTATCTGGTCAAGAGATCTCCGCAATGGAGCATGATTTCATCGTATATATGGAATTTATTTATCATACACTTGGTGAATATGCGTTTGCAAAATATAGGGTCGCAAAAGGTGCTCCTGAAAAGAAGGTCTCAAGCTTTAATGCCGCAGTGTTCGATGCAATTTCTGTTGGAACAGCGGAAGCATTCACTGTTGCAGATATTGTAAGTAGAGCAGATGAATGTGCTAAAAAATTCGATGGATATCTTGCAGCCTTCGAAGATGATGAGTTTTTTCAATCGGTGAGTGGGGCGACTAATGATGCATCCAAAATTTCTTATAGAATTAACTACGTGGTAAATTTTTTAAACAGATGAGTACCGCAGCTTTCGATGCCGTAGCTAAAATTCCTGAGCGAATTTCAGAGCTGCGATCGCTTTCGTCGAAAGCGCGCCAGCTGCGGGATAGCGAAGAGCATGTGTATAATGCCCTGTGCCGGGCCTGCGCGGTGTTGATCGCATCGCATATAGAAGGATCAATTAAGGATATATGTGACTCTGTGAGAATTGATTTGAATTATTTTATGAAAGAATTCCGACAACTTCCGGTGACACTCAAGAGGACATTTTGCCACAAAATCGCATACTATGAAGGAGTCGATGGAAAGGATATCGACATCAGAATTAGTCAGCTGATAGATTTCTTTGAAAGAAATACTGTTCCGGTTGAATTGGAGGCGTTTCCTTACTTGGAAAGCACAAATAAAAATCCAAAGCCGTCAAATATTGATAAGCCTTTTGAAAAATTTGGTGTAAACGGAGCGCTGTCCGCCATGGGTTCAGATTTTCTTCTTCAGGTATTTAGTGATAGCCCGAAAAAAAATTACATTATTAAAAGAGAATTAATCCGTCGGAGATCTAGCCTTTATACATTCCCATATAAAATCGCGGATCAGGAAATTTTCCTTGATCCGAAATCGATAAAGAAAAAACCTTATCCAGGTAGTTTATGGAATACCTATTTTGAAGAAATTGTTACGCGCCGCCACAAGATCGCACATGGAGACATAATCGAAAATCCTACTACGGTGGATCAGTTGGATCAGGATATTTTCAAAGCGGAAATCGTTCTATATTCACTAGCTATATATTTTTGCGGTAAGGTATCATTGCTATTAAAGGAATAGGCGCGATTTTTTTGGGTACTATACGGTCTGAGCGGTTGCTTGGCCGAATTTAAATTTGGGGGTTTCGTTGAGAACACAGTGGGGGTTGGGTGCGTCAGTGGCAATCTGGCTGCCGGCCGAAATCTGTCGTCAGCGACTTCAAGCTTAGCATCCGCCAGCCTGCAGTTTACGGCGAGATTGAGGTATTCAAATACCTCAATCTCCCATCTCCTTGCCCCACAACCCTTTCCGCCCCACCCCAATCCGCAAAAACCGCTTGACGCGCCCCGTCGCACCCCATAAACCCCCGTCATCTCCGCTGCGCGTCGCGTGGCGGTTCTTCGTTTTCGGACGGGGCCGGGTTGGCTCCGCGTAGGGAATACAGCGCATGAAAACCTTTTCGCTGAAGCCCGCCGATGTCGAGAAGAAGTGGGTCGTCATCGATGCGCAGGGCCTCGTCGTGGGTCGCCTGGCTTCCATCGTGGCGATGCGCCTTCGCGGCAAGCACAAGGCGAGCTACACGCCGCATGTCGATTGCGGCGACCATGTCATCATCGTCAACGCCGACAAGGTGGTGTTCACCGGCCGCAAGCGCGAGCAGAAGGTGTACTACCATCACACCGGGCATCCCGGCGGCATCAAGGAGCGTTCGGCCAAATACATTCTTGAAGGCCGCTTCCCCGAGCGCATCGTCGAGAAGGCCGTGGAGCGCATGCTGCCGCGCGGCCCGCTCTTCCGCCAGATCCTCGGCAATCTGCGCGTCTACAAGGGCGCCGAGCATCCCCATCAGGCTCAGCAGCCCGAAGCGCTCGACGTCGGCGCCCTGAACGCGAAGAACCGGAGAATCTGATCATGGCGACTCTTCAGTCTCTCGCCGACCTCGGCCAGCAGGATTCGGTTCCGGTCGAAGCTCCCGTCCACGTCCAGAAGCTCGACGCGCAAGGCCGCGCCTACGCGACCGGCAAGCGCAAGAACGCCATCGCGCGCGTCTGGATCAAGCCGGGCACCGGCAAGGTCACGATCAACGATCGCGACCTCGAGGTCTACTTCGCCCGTCCGGTGCTGCGTCTGGTGCTCAACCAGCCGCTCCAGCTGACGAACCGCTTCGGCCAGTACGACGTCAACGTCACTGTCGTCGGCGGCGGTCTTTCGGGACAGGCGGGCGCGGTGCGCCACGGCATCTCGAAGGCGCTGACCTATTACGAGCCGGAGCTGCGCGCCATCCTCAAGAAGGAAGGCTTCCTGACCCGCGATTCGCGTATCGTCGAGCGCAAGAAGTACGGCCGCGCCAAGGCCCGCCGCTCCTTCCAGTTCTCGAAGCGCTGATTGCGCCTCGCACGGAACTCTCAAGGGGCGGCCTTCGGGTCGCCCCTTTTCGTTTGGGCTCCAGCCGCATTTTGGCTATCCACTCCGACGAAACCGCCAGAACGGGAAAGACGACATGAGCCGGGTATCGAAAATCTTCATCGACGGCGAAGCCGGCACCACCGGCCTCGAAATCCGTCAGAAGCTCGCAGGCCAGCCGGGTATCGAACTGATCAGCATCGATCCCGAGCGCCGCAAGGACCCGCAGGCCCGCGCCGACATGATGCGCGAGGCCGATCTCGTCGTGCTCTGCCTGCCCGACGCGGCGGCGAAAGAAGCCGTCGCGATCATGGACGGGCTCGGCGCGGACGCCCCGCGCGTCGTCGACGCCTCGACCGCCTACCGCGTCGATCCCGACTGGGTCTACGGCTTCGCCGAACTGGCGCCGGACCAGAAGGCGCGGATCGCCGCCGCGAAGCGCGTCTCCAATCCCGGCTGCTACCCGACCGGCGCCATCGCGCTCCTGCGCCCCCTCGTCGAGAAGGGGCTCCTGCCGCGCGACTATCCCGTCACCGTCAACGCCGTCTCCGGCTATAGCGGGGGAGGGCGCCAGATGATCGAGGCCTACGAGGCCGGCGCCGCGCCGTCCTTCGAGCTCTACGGGCTGGGGCTCGAGCACAAGCACATGCCCGAGCTTCAGAGCTATGCGAAGCTGACGCGCCGCCCGATCTTCGCGCCCTCCGTCGGCAATTTCCGGCAGGGGATGATCGTTTCCGTCCCGCTCCATCTCGACCTGCTCTCCGGCGGCGCGAAGGCTGCCGATATCGAGGCGGCATTGTCCGAGTGGTACGGGCAGGGCGGTCTCGTCACCGTCGCGCCGACCGCAGGAATCGAGCGGATCGAGGCGGAGGCGCTGAACGGCACCGACAGGCTCGAACTGTGCGTCTTCGCCAATGACGCGCGCGGGCAGGCCGTGCTTGTGGCCAGGCTCGACAATCTCGGCAAGGGCGCGTCGGGCGCGGCGGTGCAGAACATCGGGATCATGCTGGGTTTGTGAGGTTGCGCGCCTGCGCCCGGTTGGTCCAATCTGGACGCATAGAGCAGCGGATCGCGACCATGCAGACATTCTCCTCCAACGGCGTGCGCATCGCCTATATCGACGCGCCCGCCGAGGCCGATATCGACGAGCCGATCATCCTCATCCACGGCTTCGCCTCGAACCACGCCGTCAACTGGGTCAACACCCTCTGGGTCCAGACGCTGACGCGGGCCGGCAGGCGCGTCCTGGCGCTCGACAATCGCGGGCACGGCCAGAGCGAAAAGCTCTACGACCCGCAAGCCTATGACAGCTACGCCATGGCCGAAGACGCGGCCAATCTGCTCGATCATCTCGAAATCGAGCAGGCGGACGTGATGGGCTACTCGATGGGTGCGCGCATCACCGCGCATTTCGCGCTCGCGCATCCCGACAGGGCGCGTTCCGTCCTGCTCGGCGGGCTGGGCATCCATCTCGTCGAGGGCGTAGGCCTGCCGCTGGGCATAGCCGACGCGATGGAGGCGGAATCGCTGGCCGATCTCACCGATCCCATGCAGCGCATGTTCCGCGCCTTCGCCGAACAGACCGGCAGCGACCTTGACGCGCTCGCCGCCTGCATTCGGGGCTCCCGCCAGACGCTGACCCGCGCCGAGGTCGAGCGCATCACGGCGCCGACGCTGGTGAGCGTGGGCACGGCCGACACGGTCGCAGGCTCCGGCCGCGCACTCGCAGCGCTGATGCCGAACGCGGAAGCGCTCGACATTCCCGGCCGCGACCACAACCTCGCCGTCGGCGACAAGATCCACAAGCAAGGCGTTCTGGGTTTTCTCGAAAACCGGATGTGACGCTCGAGCCGCTCGAAATCACGGCATCGTGACGCCATATCCCGTCCGACGCGTTAAGCGTCCTGATTGCGGCATGAAATCGCATGTCGCATCGACCCGCGAGGTTCTGTAAGCTGAAGCCCGTTCGTCGTGGGATCGGCGGGCAGGCGTCTGTTCATAGCGGAAAGGATCCCCCCATGCACCGCGCCCATGTGACGGCCTCCGAGGCCGCCTCGCCAGTCAAGTCGCTCGATCCGATCTGGAGCCAGACGCGCGCCGAGGCCACCCAGGTCGTCGCCGAGGAGCCGTCTTTGACGAATTTCGTCTATGCGAGCGTCCTCAACCAGCCGAGCCTCGAAGCCGCGATCATCCACCGCGTCTCCTCGCGCCTCGCGCATCCCTCGCTGTCGGCCGATCTCATCGCCCAGACCTACCAGACCGCCATCGCTAAGGACCCGTCGATCGGCGCCGCCTTCCGCGCCGACATCATCGCCGTGATCGACCGCGATCCGGCCTGCTCGCGGCTGATCGAGCCGATCCTATATTTCAAGGGCTTCCACGCAATCCAGACCCATCGCCTCGCGCACTGGCTCTGGAATGAGGGCAGACGCGATTTCGCGCTCTATCTCCAGAGCGTGTCATCCGAAGTCTTCCAGACCGACATCAATCCGGCGGCCCGCATCGGGAAAGGAATATTTCTCGACCATGCGACGGGTCTCGTCATCGGCGCGACGGCCGTCGTCGGTGACGACGTCTCCATCCTTCAGGACGTGACGCTTGGCGGCACGGGCAAGGAGTCGGGCGACAGGCATCCCAAGGTCAGCAACGGCGTGCTCATCGGAGCCGGCGCGAAGATCCTCGGCAATATCGAGGTCGGGCGTTGCGCCCGGGTCGCGGCGGGCTCCGTCGTGCTCGAGACGGTCCCGGCGAACACCACCGTCGCCGGGGTTCCGGCGCGTGTGGTCGGCCCCGCCGGCTGCGCCGAGCCGGCGCGCAGCATGGACCAGATCCTTGCGGAGAAGCAGGCGCAGTGATCCCTGCCGGGTTGCGCCTGCCCGCGCATCGTGGCAAGCGGTGGCTTCCCCAACGAACCATGCGGAGCTTTTGGTGAACAAATCCGAGATGGCCAAGGTCGAGAGCTACCTGCGGCGCACCTTCGCGAACCATTCCATCCGGGTCGTCGCGCGCCCGAAAAAGACCGACTCCGCCGAGGTGTATATCGGCGAGGAATTCGTCGGCGTGCTCTTCCTCGACGACGAGGACGGTGATCGCTCCTACAATTTCCAGATGGCGATTCTCGACACAGATCTCGAAGAGGTCTGAGATCCGGCCCGAACTTTCAGCGACGCGCGACGCCGACGACGAGCGCTCTGACGAAGACGACGACGCGCTCCCACTGGTCGATGTCGCGCATCGCGATCTGTAGATGCGCGTCGACTTCACCGAAACGGAGTTCCGCGAAGCACACGGGCTCCATCGCCGAGGCCGGCGCAGCCGGGCATCTGGCGGAGAAGGCGCGCCCGTCCGGGGGCGCGATGAGCAGGGCTTCGCCCTCATAGGGCGTACCGTCACGGAAGCGCCGCCGGATCAGCCCGCCGGGCGCCGCGCTCGCCTCGCCCGACAGAAAGCGGGAGTAGAGCGCGCGGGGCCGCTCGGACGGAGCCAATGCGCCGTCCGCCGGCGTCAGCGTCAGCCCGACGACCGATTGCGGGTCGCCCTCGGCCCCGATGATGTCGGGCAGGGGAATGCGCAGGGAAATGCGCTCCTGAACAATGGCCGTACGAGTCCCGGACAGCCAGGAATCCGGCGCGGCGAAACGCCGGTCCATGAACTCCAGCTCCACGAGTTTGGGTTCTTTCGCCCTGTCCGAGAAGGGCGTCGCCCAGCGCGCCGCCAGGACGCTCAGCGGCGCCGCGAGCGCCAGCAGGATTACGGCGGCTATGATCGCGAAATCGGCGCTGACGCCGCGCGTCCCGGAGTCGTTTGATCGCACCTGCGTTCCGAACATCCCGCCCGCCGCCGCACCAAGTTTCCGCGACACCTGCCGCACCATTAACCTTGTCGGGGGAATACGCTTAACGAAGAGTAAATCCTGCGGCAGTCTCAAGTCCGGAAATGGCACGATGCGGCCGGAGCGGTCCGGAGGCGCCGAGGTTTCGATGATGGTGTTCGACGCTCATACCGTGGCCTCGCTTCAGACGATCGTGGTGGGCTTCGTCTTTTCCGGGTTGCTGGCGAGCGCCTTCGAGTACGCGACGCAGCGCCGCGCGAGCTTCTCGCTGCTGCAGGAAGGCGGCGTGCTGGCGGTGCTGAGCGTGCCGATGCTCGTCTTCTGCGCCCCCTTCATCATCCTGCGCAATACGATCCGCGGGAGGCGCTTCGAGAGGCGCCCTGTCGGTTTCGTCATGATCGCCACGGTGATTGCCGGCCTTTGGAGCCTGCTTTCCGGAACGGTTCTGCGGGACGGGGTGAATCTGCTCATCGGGGCGTGATCCGGACGCCGGCTTGACGCAGACGTGGCGGATGGGTTCCCTTCGGTAGCAACGACCGGGAGGAAACCATGCCGCTCTATGCTCTCGACGGAACGTCCCCGGAGCTTCCATCGGACGGGCAATGCTGGATCGCGCCCGACGCGCATGTCATCGGCAAGGTTCGGCTGGGCGTCGATGTCGGAATCTGGTTCGGCTGCGTGCTGCGCGGGGACAACGAGCTCATCGATATCCTTGCGGGCTCGAACATCCAGGAGCATTGCGTGCTGCACACGGACATGGGCGCGCCGCTCGTCGTCGGCGCAGGCTGCACCATCGGCCACCGGGCGATCCTGCACGGCTGCGTCATCGGGGAGAACTCGCTCGTCGGCATGGGCGCGACGATCCTCAACCATGCGCGAATCGGCGCTAATTGCCTCGTCGGCGCGAACGCTCTCGTGACCGAAGGCAAGGAGTTTCCCGACAATTCGCTGATCGTCGGCGCCCCTGCGCGCGCCATCCGCACGCTCGACAGCGCCGCAATCGAAGGCCTCAGGCGGTCCGCCGCGAGTTACGTCTCAAACTGGAAGCGCTTCGTCAAGGGGTTGCGTCCGATCGACTGACCAGTCAGCGATGTGTCGCGGCGACTGCGGCGGGGCCTCCGACGACGCCGCCGAGCGAAACCCAGGAGCGCCCGCCCTGGCCCTCGCGTTTCACATAGACATAAGGCGTGCGATCCCAGGCGCGCACTTCGTCGTGAACGTTGTCGAGGATGAAATCCCCACGGTCGGTCAGCACCTTGAGCACGGCGTGACCCTCGTTGCGCTCGTCGAGCACGACGGTCATGCGCAGCGCCCGACGGGGCAGGCCGGCGGCGACGAGTCGCTCGCGCTTGAGGAGCTGGAAATCTTCACAATCGCCCGCGCCGCTCTCGGCGAAGTCCCATCGGTCTATGACACCCCATTGCTCCATGTCCGTCATCGGCTCGATCTCGGCGTTCACCTCCTTGTTGACCGCGACGAGAAGCCGCCAGACGCGCTCGTTCAGCACGATGTAGTCGGGCTCCGTCGTGTCGATGTTGCAGGCGAAATTATGGCGAGCGCAGAACGCGTTCCAGGCCGGAACCGGGCGGGCGCCGCCGCCGGCTGGCAGCGGCGCTATCAGCGTGGGGATCGACGCGAATTCCTGCTTCGCCGATGCGGGCGCAGAGACGAGAAACACCAAACCGGTTGCAATCGCGCAGGCCAAGCCGCGCAAGCCGGTCTTATTCATGTCGCGCGACGAATGTCGCATGCCCCGCCCCGTGCATTAACGCATTGTTAAGGTACAGTCGCACGACGTTGGGGCGTCGCCAAGTGGCGTAGAGCGATGAAGTTAACGCGCAGCCGATGCGTTGGTTTCATGCAACAATCGGATTTGATCGACGCGGCGAAAGAAAGAGGGGCCAGCCTTGCGGCTGACCCCGTTGCGGCCCGGTCCGGGGACGGGAGCTGGGGACGTGACCGGGACGCAAACCCTTGCGTTTTATCAGCGATTCGCCGTGGCGAGCGGTCCCGCCGCATGGCCGAGCGAGGTCCAGGACGACCCGTGCTGACTTTCGCGGGAAACGTAGACGTAGGGGGTCTCGTGCCAGGCGAGCACCTCGTCGGTCTTGTTGTCGAGGATGAAATCGCCGCGATCCGTCCGAATCATCAGTACGGCGTGACCTTCGTTCAACTCGTCGATGACGACAGTCATGCGCATGGCGCGGCGCGGGAGCCCGGCATCGGCGAGGCGCTTGCGCTTGAGGAGCTGGATATCCTCGCAATCGCCAGCGCCTGAATGCGGGAAGTCCCAGTAGTCGGCGACGCCGTACAGCTCCATATCGGTCATCGGCGTGATCTCGGCGTTGACCTCGCGGTTGACCGAAAGGATCGTGTTCCACGTCAGACGGTCCAGGGTCACGATCTCGGGTTCGTCGAGATTGACGATGCATTCGCTCGGATAGCGCCGGCAAAAGTCGATCCAGCCCTGGATCGGGCGGGCCGTTCCCGTGTCGAAGGTCGGCGCCTGCAACGCCGGCGACCGCGAGGCCGTCGCTGGATCGATCGCCGAGAAAGCGGCGAAAGCCCCGACCGCTACGGCCAATCCGACGAGGATTTTCTTGCTGAGCGCGTCGCGCATGTCCCTCTCCCTGTCCACGGGCGAGGATGGCGCGGCGGCTTTGTTGCGCGCTGAAACCGATGATTCAAATTTTACGTATCCGGGGGTCCGGGGAAGTCCTTTGCAAGAAAGGGAAAATCAGCTCATAACCCCGAAGATTGAAATTGCGGGTTCGAAGGTAAGGACCGGGTAAGAAAATACCCCGTCGCGGCGCGACGGGGTTTCCAATCAGCCGAATGCGCGCAGCGCGGCCCGGAGGTTAGAGGACGATGTTCTCGTCGAAACGGTCCTCGTCGAGGGGAATCGTGAACTGAACCGCGATGCCGTCGGCGAAGTGGCGCACCACGCGTCCCGGGGTCTTGCCGATAATCACGCCCATGCCGATGGCGGGGCGCACGTCGAGCGCGACGCCAGCGCCCGATATCGAAACGTCGATGAGGCGGCCCTTGACCTGGAAGCCCTCGTCGAGCGTCAGGACGACGCTCTTCTGGATCGGCGTGATACGTTCGTGCCGGCGGTCTTCGGGCAGTCCGAGTTCGTGTCGGTTGGCGAGCCAGGTCAGCTGTGAGGCCAGCTTGTCCCGTTTCCGCGGGGGCGCGTTGATCGTGAGCGCGAAGCCTGCCTCGGTGTGGCGGACGATCTCGCCCTCGATGCGGCCGACATGTTCGAAATAGCAAACGACCCGCTCGCCGATCGCCCCGCGCACCGGGGCGACGATCGAAATGCCGCCAGGCGAGAAATCGGCGCTCTGGCAAGGGTATTCCTGCCGGTTGCTGAGCATGTAGCGACCGAGCAGCGCGACCTTCACGCGCGCGAACCTGCGCCGATCCATGCGATGGCTCGGCGTTGCCCGGGTTTCGAACTTTCTCGGTTCAGGTAATCCCATCGGCGGACGTATTCCAAAGACGTCGAGAATCGACTTCGAAGCCAGTATAGGCGAGCGCAGTTAACGACGTCTTAGGCGGGCGTCGCGCGGATAACCAATTCTGTGGCTTGGATCAGGCGCGGCCGCCAGGGTGCACGACGAACTTGCGCCGCCGCTCCGACGGCGCCTCTTCCTGAAGTATACTCGCGACGTTCTTGCGGCCCACGGGCCAGATCACCCGCATCGAGGTGAGGCGGATGTGGGAAAGCCGGTCGTAGCCGATCCAGAGGGGCACAATGGCCGGAGAGAGCGCGCCGATGATCCGCGAATGCGTGCGCCCGCGATGGCGCATCGGAAGCAGCAGCAGTTCCATGTCGAGCGGCTCTCCGCGCGTCGACTCGCCGACGATGCCTGCGACGATCCCGGCCGTCTCGCTGGTCACGATGTCTATCTGGCGCACGCCGTCGTCGGGTGCGGCCGGGTCCCAAATCGCGGAAAAGGGAGCGTTCTTGAGCTCGCATCCGAACAGCGCGCAAAGACGCGTCCCCGCAAGACGGAAGCGGGCGGGGCCGTCCTCGTTCTCGAGGATGAACGTGTCGGCCAGAATATGTCTGATCTCGCCTGGCTCGATCTCGCCGCGATCGGGCGCGGCGCGTTCGCCGCGCAAGGCGTCCCAATAGGAGAAGAGCATCCGCGTCGCGGCGTGTTTCATGTGGTCACTCCAGAACGCCGCAAGCGACAGGTCTGTCCCCGCACGGGACGCGAAAGGGAATTTCCGCCTCCGGTCGGGCCGTATTGGGTATGGTTAGCGAAACCTGTGCCGGATCGCATTCCGGGGGGCGCTGAAACCTTTCATTAAGGTTAACGAATCCTTTCGATTTTACGGAGCGCCTCGACATGACAGTTTCAGGTCACGGACCATTTGGGGTGAAAAAGCACGGACGGGGGTAGGGACGTGACCGTCTCCTCCCGCGCGCATCGGCCGCCCGGCATTGCCAAGGCGGCCGATGCGCGCGATATCTGACGAGCGGGGAGAGCAGGAACGCTCTCCCCGCTCGTTTTCGCAGCGTCCCTTTCAGTCGCTCCACACGAACCGTCCTCGATCATGCAGCCCGACCCATTTCATCGTCCGCCGGCCCGCGAGCCGGTCTTCAATCTGCCGCCGGTCATCATCGTGATCGCGGGGGCCCTGCTGCTGATCCATCTCCTTGTCTCGAATCTCGACCAGCGCAGCGCGGTCGAGGTCGTGTTCACATGGGGCTTCGTGCCCGGCGCATGGACGGTCTGGCGCGATCCCGGCGCAGCCGACGCGATCCTGCGTGAGATTCTGGCGAGCGGAGACGTGCGGGCCCGTGTCTCGGCGCAGTTCGCGCTGATCGAGGCGCCGTCGAGCGCATGGTCGGTCCTCACCTACGCGCTCCTGCACGGCTCCTGGAGCCACGTTCTCCTCAACTGCGTATGGCTCGCCGCGTTCGGCACGCCGATCGCCAGACGCCTCGGGACGGCGCGGTTTCTGGCGCTCTGCCTTGCGACGGCGACCGGCGGACCGCTGGCGCACTGGCTGTTCCATTCCGGCGACTTCACGCCGATGGTCGGAGCTTCCGCGGTCGTGTCGGGCATGATGGGCGCGGCCGCATGGTTCGTCTTCGCCCGCTCGGCCTCGGGAGCGCTGGTCGATCCCCATGCGCATCTGCGGCCGCGCGAGACGCTCCAGCAAATGTTGCGCAACCGGCGCACGCTCATCTTCTTCGGTATCTGGTTCGCGCTGAACTTTCTGTTCGGAGTCGGCGCGGCGCCTTTGGGAATCAGCGATGGGGGCGTCGCCTGGGAGGCCCATATCGGAGGCTTTCTCGTCGGGCTGGCGCTGTTTCCCCGTCTCGATCCGCTCCCGCCGCCGGCCCCGCCGCCGGTCTATCTCCGCGAAGATGCTTGAACGACCGGGTCGACTGCCGCACAATTGCAGCGCGCAATGGCGCGGCGGAGGTCGCGCCTCATCGACAGGGAGAGCGACATGACGGTACGGCAGGTGCTCGCGGAAAAAGGCGGGGACGTCGTCACGATCGGTCCCGACAAGACGCTCGCAGAGGCAGCGGCCATGCTCGCCAAGCGCAAGATCGGCGCTGTTGTGGTGACCCGCGAGGGCGCGGACGTCGCCGGCATCCTCTCCGAGCGCGACATCATCCGCGCCCTCGCCGACAAGGGTCAGCAATCGCTGACGGATCACGTCTCCGCCCACATGACGTCGGAAGTGGTGACCTGTCCGCCCGAGGCTGACATGGACCATCTGATGCGGGCGATGACGCGCGGCAAGTTCCGTCACGTGCCGGTGGTGGAGGCAGGCCGCCTGGTCGGCATCGTCTCGATCGGCGACGTGGTGAAGCGGCGGCTCGCAGAGGTGGAGGCCGAGCACGAGGCGTTGCGGGAGTACATCGCAACGGCCTGATCAGTCCGGATCGGCGAGCGCTCCGGCTTCATCCAGAAGTTCGCGCAGGTCCGGCAGCGCCCGCGTCGCGGCCTCCTCGCCGAGCGCGATTGATTCGGCCGCCTTTTGGAAATCGAACAGGCCGATTTTCGAGAGCTTCGGCGAAATCATCAGGTCGGGGGGATCGCCCGCCAGGCGCGAGCGCGCGATGCGGTCTTGAGTGATGTTGAACGCGTCGATCATGACCCGCGCGAGTCCCGGGCCATTGTGACGCGAGGATCGGCCGTTTCTGGGCCGGTCGGGTGCGCCCAGCACGGCTCCCAGCAATCCCGTGCGACGGGTCGCCGCCTCAAGGACCGCGTCTTCGTCCTCATCCTCGTCCTCGTGCCCCAGCGACTGGATTGTCGCCCCGTTAAAGCGAGCGTCGCCGTTCAAATTGACGCAGATGACGAGATCCGCCCCGCGGGCGCGTGCGGTGGTGATCGGTATCGGATTGACGAGCGAACCGTCGATGAGGAGCCTGTTCCTGATGCGCACCGGGTCGATGATCCCGGGCAGGGCGTATGAAGCCCGGATCGCCTCGACCATCCGCCCGCGCGACAACCAGATCTCGTGGCCAGTGGCGCACTCCGTCGCGATCGCCGTAAAATCGAGCTGCTGATCCTCGATGCGCCTGTCGCCGAGGTGTTCTTCGAGAAGCTGGCGCAGGCGATCTCCGCCGATAAGGCCCGAGGCGCCGAGCTTGAAATCGAGCAGGCCGAGCACGCGGCGCGTCGTCAGCGAGCGGGCGAAATCCTCGAGTTCATCGAGTTTGCCGGCGACATAGCATCCGCCGACCACGGCCCCGATCGACGCTCCCGTCACAACGTCGGGCTCGACGCCTTCGCGGATCAGGGCGCGAAGGACGCCGATATGCGACCAGCCTCGCGCTGCGCCTCCGCCCAGCGCGAGGCCGATTCGCAGACCGCTGCGCTTTCGATCCTGGCTCTGCGGTTCGTGCTGCGACGCCTCTGAGTTCGTCCCCGCCTGAACGGGGGTTTCGACGATACCGCTGGCGGCGCGGACGATGTCATCCCACATCATGTCATGTGGCTCCTGCCTCAAGATTCAATAGTGGCACATCCGAGTGAAGCTCTCGTGAACAACGCGTCAAGAGGCCCCGGCATGCGTCGAAATGAAAAGAAGCTGTTTGGCGCGCTCGTCACGGCCTTCCTCCTCGCGGCGCCGGCGAGCTCGGGGCAAACGCTCGATCCCACGCTCCCGCTCGTTTCGCCCTCCGAGCAGGAATTTAACGCTATACTGCGTTTGCAGCGAGAGCAGGGCCGCCGCACGCTCGAAGTAGAGCAATTCCGGTTCGAATCGAACGCCCTACGTTCACGCGAACTGTTCGAGCGAAGCATGCCGCCTGTTCGACGCCCGCCATGCAGGGAAGACGAGCCCGGTTGCTGAGCCGTATCCGCTGCGCTAGTGGCGCGTCCCGGCTGGTTCCTTTCCCGTGCTTCGCGCGGGTATGCCGACGGCCCTGCCGATCGAATCCGGCTTCGGCAGGCGCGAATGCGCGGCGAGCATGATCTCGAGGTTGCGGCGAATTTCCTCCGGGAAGGGAGTCACGCGCCGCTCGCGCGTATCGACGTGGAGGCCCATCATTTCGCAGCACGCCGCGAGCCAGCCCTCGGCCGCATGGCGCGCCTCCAGATAGACGTGTATCCGCTTGTCGTCGAAATCGATGAGCTGAACCGTGACGCGCACGGTGTCCTCGATGCGCAGTTCGCGCCGGTAGATCGTGTGGGCTTCCGCAATGAAGTAGGAGGCGTGCCGTTCCTCGACGTATTCCGGCCCCAGCCCAGCGAGGCCGAAAGCCTCGTCCAGCGCCCTGTCGAACAGAACATGATAATATGCGAGGTTCAGATGCCCGTTATAATCGATCCAATCCCGCTCGATCCGCATGGTCGAAGAGACGAAGGGCGCGAAAAAGAATATCGAGGCGGCTCGGTCGGCGGGCACGGCGATTCTCCTTGCCGTCGAACGCAAACGTTCGGCGCTGGATGGCGCTTGTCAAGGCAGTGCGTATTCCAAGGGCGATTGCGAATTTTCCGTTGGCTTCCGTTCTGCTACGACTACCGCCAGTGAAAGCGCAACGAAAGCTGGGCCGTATCCATGGATTCCCTGTCTGAACGCGCCACTTCGCGCCCCGACCCCGCGACCGTCTCGCATATCGCCGCGATCCTCAAGGAACGCTTTGGCGAGAGGGCTACGACGAGCGACGCGGTGCGCGAGCAGCATGCGAACACCCTCACCTGGGTCGAGAACCAGCCGCCGGACGTCGTTGTCTTCGCAGAGACGACGGAGGAGGTGGCGGACACCGTGAAGCTTTGCGCGTCGCACCGCGTACCGGTGATTCCCTTCGGGACGGGCACTTCGTTCGAAGGGCACACCAACGCTCCCTTCGGTGGCGTCTGCGTCGATCTCTCCCGGATGAACGCAATTCTGGCGGTGCACCCAGAGGATCTCGACTGCGTCGTGCAGCCAGGAGTCACGCGCAAGGTCCTCAACGAGCACCTGCGCGACACCGGACTGTTCTTCCCGATCGATCCGGGGGCCGACGCCTCGATCGGCGGCATGGTCGGCACGCGCGCGTCGGGCACGAACGCGGTGCGATACGGCACGATGAAGGACAACGTGCTCGCGCTCACGGTCGTCACGCCTGCCGGCGAGGTCATGCGCACGTCGCGCCGCGCCCGCAAGTCGAGCGCGGGCTACGATCTCACCCGCCTGATCATCGGCTCTGAGGGTACGCTCGGCGTGGTGACGGAGGTTACGCTGAAGCTGCATGGCGTCCCCGAGGCGATATCGGGGGGCGTCTGTCCTTTTCCGAGCATCGGCGCCGCCTGCGAGGCGGTGATCGCGACGATCCAGAGCGGAATTCCCGTCGCGCGAATCGAGCTGATCGACGAGGTTCAGGTCCGGGCCGTCAACGCCTATTCGAAGCTGAGTCTGCGCGAGGAGCCCCAGCTATTCCTTGAGTTTCACGGCAGCGAGGCGGGCGTCACCGAACAGGCGGCGCGCTTCGGCGAAATCGCGACGGAATTCGGCGGCGGGCCGTTTGAGTGGACGACGCAGGCCGAGGAGCGCACGCGTCTCTGGCAGGCCCGCCACGACGCCTACTGGGCCGCCATGGCGCTCAAGCCCGGCTGGAAGGGCTTCTCCACGGATGTCTGCGTGCCGATCTCACGCCTTGCCGAATGCGTCGAGGAGACGAAACGCGACATTGCCGAGTCCGGGCTGATCGCGCCGATCGTCGGACATGTCGGCGACGGCAACTTCCACGTCCTGCCCCTCGTCGACCCGAACGATGACGGAGCTTTCGCGAACGCGATGGCGTTCGTGGGGAGGCTGGTCGAACGGGCTCTTGCGATGGAGGGCACCTGCACGGGCGAACACGGGGTCGGGCAGGCGAAAATGAAGTATCTGGAAGCCGAGCACGGCGCGCCGGCGCTCGACGCCATGCGCGCGATCAAGCGCGCCCTCGATCCGCTTAATATCATGAACCCCGGCAAGATCGTGGACGTCTGAGGCGGGGCGCGGACAATTTCCGGAGAGTTCGCAAGGCGCGCGCTGGACGCAGCCGCCCGCTTTCGTCATGTTTCGGCCATCGCCGCGGCGCCGAAATGCGTCAGGAATATAGGGTTTCGTTGAAAGGTTCCGCGACTCTTGCGTGATATTCTCACCGCTTTGGCATTTCTGGTGATTCTCGTGCTCTTCGCAGCGCTGATCGCGCCTCCCTTCATCGACTGGGAGGAGCGCAGAGCGGAGGTCGATTTGGCGTTGACGCGCGCCTCCGGCGCTCCCGTGGCGACGCGCGGGTCCATCGACCTGCGTCTGCTGCCCACGCCGCGTCTGCGGGTCGACGGCGTGACGATCGGAAGGCCGGCGGGCGACGAGCCGTCTCTCGACGCCTCGGGCGTGGTCGCGGAAATCGAACTGACGAGCCTGTTGCGCGGCGAGGTCCGGTTCCGCCGCGTCCGGCTCGACGAGGTGGAGCTGCGCGCGCCGACCCGTTCCGGCGCACTCCGGCCGCCGTCGATCGTCGACGGACCGGGCGATCTGGTATCCGCGCTGGCGCTCGACGATTTCTTCGCCGGATCCTTGACGATCACGGCGCTTTCGCCTGATTTCGGCGCCCGCCGCGTCGCGGTCCTCGAGGATGTCGCAGTCAGCGCGCCCAGTCTCTTCGGACCCTGGCGGATCGAGGCGCGATACGCCGGCGAGATCGTTCGCATGGCGACCGGGCGGCCCGATTCGCTGGGCGCGGTTCCCGTAAAGATAGTCGCCGGTTCGGACGAGAACCTGCGCTACGATATCGACGGCTCGCTCAGCTTCGTGGAGGGCCCCGACGGCTATCTTCCCCGCCTCGCGGGGCAGGCGCGAATCGACGTCGCGGCCGGGCCGGGGCCGAATGGCGAGCCTGCCCCACCTGCCGTCATCCGCACTCGGTTCGAGAGCGACGCGGTCGGATTCGCGTTGCATGAACTGGTGGTGGAACCTGGCGATCCGGGGCTTGGCTCGCAGCTTGAGGGCGACGGTTTCCTGCGACTAGACGATCCCCGTCTGCAAGTCGCGCTTTCCGGGCGCCGTCTTGCTCTCGATGCGATCATGCGCAGCCCGGTCGGCGCACGTCTCGCTGCCTTTCGCAATGCGCCGACGGCGGCTGGCGGCGCGCCTCCGGTCGAATTTTCGCTGACCCTCGGCAGCCTCGGCTACGGCCTCGACGAGCTCGCGGACGCGCGTTTCCGGGGTGTCTTCGAGGGGGGCGTGCTGTCTCTCTTCGACTCCGGACTTAAGCTGCCCGGCGAGTCGCGCCTTACCTTCACCGGCGAGGTCGATCTTCGGGGAGAGGCCGAAATCGCGGGCAGGGCTCGTCTGATATCGCGTGACCCGCAGCGTCTACGGCGATTTCTCGCCGGTGCCCTCGGGGCGAACCCGTTGCTCGCCGCCCTCGATGGGCAAGGTCTGGACGTAGCGGGCGAAGTCGCTTCGTCCAATGCGGGCTTCACGATTCGTAACCTCAGCCTGACCGCCGGCGATGCGCGCATTGCCGGTGATATCGCCTACTCGGCGCCCGCCGCCGGGATGCGCGGCGTCGTGGAGGCGAGCATCACCGCCGACTCGATCGACATTGCGTCGCTTCCGCGCTTTGACGCTTTCGCAGATCTCGGCGGCGAGAACGACGTGCTCCTGACCGTCGAGGCGAACGCCGTGCGCTTCGAGGGCGGTGAGGACGCCGGGCGCATATTCGCCCGCCTGAGTTCGGACGGAACGGGCGTCGTCCTCGACGCTCTCGAGATCTCCGATCTCGCGGGGGCGAGAGTCAACGTTTCGGGCAGCATCGGACAGGATGGCGCGGGGCTGATCTCCGGCCGCCTTACCGCCGCCCGCGCCGCGCCTCTCATTGCACTGCTCGAACGCTTCCAGCCGGACGCTCCCTTCGCCATGGCTCCGGCTTTCGTGAGGGAGGGAGCGCTCGATCTTTCCATCGCGGTGGAGCGCGTGCCTGAAGGGCTCGGCCTTGACGCCGCCGCCCTCAGGACTTCGCTCGAGGGCATTGTTGCGGGCGGACCATTCGCAGCGCGCGCGACGACGATCGGGGGAAAAACCGAGGATTTCACCCTGGCGCTCTCGACGGCCGATACGCGTAGCTGGCTCGATGTGGAGCATCCGCTTATCGACGGTCGTCCGTCCGAGTTCCGCGTCGAGATGCGCCGCGCCGGGTCCGACCGCTTCGCGGCGACGCTCGTCGGCGATCTCGCCGGCCTGCGTCTGCGCAGCACGCGGCCTATCTCCATCGACGGGGCGTCGCGTGTTCTGCGCGACGGCGAGATCACGCTGTCTTCCAGCGACGTTCGGCCCGCCTTCGCTCTGCTCGGACTGGGATCGGGCGGTTCGGGGCCGACCAGCGTCGATTTGCGCGCCTTGCTCGCGAGCTACGAGGGTGGTTCGCGCTTGTCGGTAACCGGCTCGCTCGCCGGCGAGCGGATCGCCGCCTCCCTGACGCTTCCCGCCGACGGCGATGTGCGGGGAACGGTCGCCGCCGGCTCCGTCTCGCTGCCCGCGTTGCTCGACGCGCTCGTCTTCGCGAGCGATTCGAACGGCGCCGGCGCGCGCTGGAGCGGCGCGGACTTCGGTCCCGTCTCGCCGCCGCTCGCGCGGGGCGTCGTTGCGCTCTCGTCGCCGAGCATGAATCTAGGCAAGGGCTTCACCTTGCGTGACGCGACGGTCGAACTGGAGCTTCTTCCGGACGGGCTCATCCTTCGCGAGATTTCCGGAGAGCTGGACGATGGGAGCATCGCCGGCGAGGCGACGTTGCGCCGTTCCGGTGACGGAACCGTCGCCATCGTCGGCAAGGTCGATTTCGCCGACTTGCCGAGCACGGCTTTGGCGCCCGGCTCGCCCGTTCGCGGTCGGTTGACCGGCTCGCTGGATTTCGGCGCGAGCGGGGCAAGCGTCGTCTCGCTCGTCGGCGATCTCGCCGGGGGCGGCACGGTCGCGGTGGAGGGCCCGCGTATCGCCGGTCTCGACGGTTCGGGCCTCGTGCGCGGCATCGAGCGCGCGCTCGAAGACGAGGATCCGTTGGGGGGGCGGCGGCTCCAGGCCATCATCGAGGGCGAACTCGCGCAAGGCGATTTCTCGCCGCAGTCTTTTTCCGTACCGGTGACGCTCGTCGGCGGCGCGCTGCGCTTCGACCCGCTGCGCTTCGCCAGCGATGATGCGGCATGGTCCGGATCGGCGACCTTCGACATCCTCAATAGCTCCGTCGATGCGCGGGGGCTTCTCGCTTCGAATCTGACGCCAACAGCCTGGACGGGCGCGGCGCCGACCGTCGTTCTCGGCTGGACCGGCGCTCTGGCCGCGCCGCGCCGGGAGATCGACGTCGGGCCGCTCACAAGCGGCGTCGCTCAGATCGTCCTGCAACGCGAGCTCGACCGGATCGAGGCTTTCGAGCGGGAAGCCAACGAGCGCGCGCGCCGGATCGAGGCGCTGCGCATGGAGCAGGCGCGCGCCGTCGCCGACGAGCGCTGGGCGGAGGAGATGCGCATTCGCGAGGAAGAGCGGGTGCGTCTCGAAGCCGAAGAGGCGGCCCGGATAGCCGCGGAGGAGGAGGCGCGCCGCGAGGCCGAAGAACGCGCGCG
>REDO01000105.1 GCA_007693435.1 Salinarimonadaceae bacterium
TGTTGCGCCAGACGTTGGTCGCGCCGGCGGCGTTGCGTTCGGCGTTGAGGATTTCGAGGGCTTCGCCTTCGAGCCCGGGAGCGACGACGAGCAGCGTCGGCCGGAGGCCGAGCGGGCGGCCGTTATCGCCCTTCATCTCGTGCATCGCGGCGCGGGCTGCCTTGTAGTTCGCCGCGTTGAGCGTTTGCTTCGAGCCGTAACCCATCTGCCAGAAGCCGAACCCGACAGCATCGCGGCTGTCGACGCCGTAGACGAACTCCTTCTTGTTGAAGACGTTCTCGTCAGTGAGGTTGTCCATCGCCACGAACTGGGGCTTCTGCCTGTCCTGGAAGATCAGCGGCTTGAGGGCGCGGGTGTCGTCGAGAAGGAACCACGGCGTGCCGTTGCCTCCGCCGCTGTTGGAAACCATCTCCTCGACGCCGTCGCTGTTCAGGACGGGGTGATCCGTGTCAAAAAACGCCTGCCCGTCGTAACACTCGGTCTCGAAACCGCGTTTGAGCAGCCCGAACACTTCCTCGTCCGGGTGAGCCGCTGTCGATCGCCCCATCTCGTTGAACAGCGGCGTGTAGATGCCGATGTTGTCGTCCAGGATGTCGTTGCGCTTGACAGCGACGGTCAGCTCGAAATCGTCGTTGACGATTGCGTACCTGTGCGCGGCGGCGCGGTTCACGACGCGGTCGCCGAGCCATTTGCGCATGGAGGGCATCTGGCCCAGCCAGCCGTACTCGTTCTGGCTCGTGGTGGACGTCACGGTCGTCGCGATCGCGGCGTACTGCGACGCATGCATGCCCAGCCCCTGCGAGAAGGCGGCGTTGAACGCGATGCCGAGCGTTCGGAGACTTGCGGAATTCACCAGCATTTTGGCGGGTCCTCGTGATTAGCCGATGCGGACCCAGACGCCGACATTGTCGACGTCCATGATCTTTCCGGCGATGCTGCGGGTGGCGACGCTCTCGACCGGAGCGCCTGTCTTGGCGACGGTCTGGTCGTCGACGATCCAGGCGTCCGCGCCGATGTCGGCGCGGGCGATCGCGTCGCCGGCGGTGGAATTGGCGAAACGGAACACGCCCGCCTCGCTCTCCACCACGGCGTCGCCGGCGGAGCCGTCGGAATTGTCGACGCGGGCGGTCGCGACGCCGCGCGCCTTGAGCCCGGTCGCCGTCGCCCCCGGCACGGCGTTGCCGGCCGCGTTGAGGCAGACGAGCGCGCCGGCGTAGATGATCGTCGCCGCCGCGACCGGATCGGAGTAGAGATCGCCCGCGCGGCGGCGCGTGTTGCGGTCGTTGGTCAGAGCGGCCATGTCAGGCTCCCAGCGTCACGTCGGCGCCCTTGCGGGCCGCGACGAATTTCTCGGGGTCGAGCCCCATGAGCGAGCAGACCTGGCGCTCCTCGGCGGACAGGCCGCCGGCGGCCTTGTCTTCCTCGCGAACCAGGGCGTCGCCCTTGATCGAGGGCAGCGCAGCGAGCGCGGCCCTGGTCTTGTCGGGATCGGACGCCATCAGTTGGACCCAGACGTCGCGCTGGGCCTTGATGGGCTTGCCGGCCACGATCTCAGCGTCGACGGCGCGCTCGGCCTCGGCCTTGCCGCCGACGGCCTTGAGCGAGGCGATCTCGATCGTGAGATCGGAGACCGTGCTTCGCAGCGCCTCGACGTCGCCGGCCTGCGCCTTCCGCGCGGCGAGCGCTGTCACGAGCCCCTCGGCGTCGAGCGCCTCGGAGAGCCCCGCTGCCTTGGCGATGCGCGCGGCCGTCGCCTTCTCGTCGGCGGCCGCCTTGGCGGTTCGCTTGACGGCGGCCATCACGTCCTCGTCGCTCGCATCGGCTTTCATGCCGAGGAGAGCGGCGAGCTCCTTTTTCCAATCCATGTCATCGTCCCTGTGCATGAGGGTGGTGAGCTGCGGCAGCGCGGGATCATTGGTGAGCGCGGCGCGCAGGATCTGCCGGACGTCGCCGCCGGCCGAATGGGTGAATACCGGGCTGATCCCGCGATAGGCGCGGTCGGAGAGGAGGGCGCGGCCCGTCTCCGTCCATTCGACGCGACCCCAGACGCCGTCGTCGCGAGCATCGAGCTCGACGATCCAGCCGCGCGCCGGGGCGGCCTCGCCCCGCTTGGCGGCGAGATCGGTCGCGTGGTCCTGGTCGATCGCAAGCATGCCGCCCGCCGCCAGCGACGCGGCGATCACCGCCATGGCGTCGCCCAGGCGGAACGGGCCGCGCTTGTCGCTCGTGCGAAATTCGCCGGCCGGCATCAGGTGGATCCACTCGGGGACCTGGCCCGGCGTGATGGCGGTGAAAAGGGAGGCGCGGTGCATCTTCATCCCCGCGACAATGGCGGGGTGAAAGCGGCGCGATCAGCCTAGAAGGGTCTAGGGGATGGCGCCGCGCAGGGAGGGCGCAGGAGCCGCGTCGCCTGGAGCGCCGCCCCGGTGGGCCGGGCGAGAGGCGCGAGCCGCCTCTTACGCCTCTTATGACCTCTTACGCCGGCGGCCGGCGGGCGACCGTAGGCGGGAGGCGCGATGCGCGACGAAGGGGAGGCTAGCGCGCGCCCATCGCCCTGTCGAGGGCGCCCTCGACGACGTCGAGCGTCGTCTCGATCTCGGCCGGTCCAAAACCAAGGAATGGGCGGGCGGGGATCGTGACGGAGCGGGCGAAGACGGGCGCCCCGCCGATCGAGAAGACGAGCCGGTCGCCGTTCTTCGGTTTGATCTCGCCGCCGAACTGGTGGATCGCGGCATAGACGCGGTTCGTGCCGACCTCGACCGCGTCGGCGCTCGTGGCGAATGTGATCGAGGACATCAGGCCGCCGCGCATCCCGCTCTCGCGCAGGATGCCGGGGCCGCGCTTCTCGGCCGCGTAGGCCGGGTTGAGCGCCCGCCACGCGTTGCCCTCCGGATCCGTCGCGGTCTCGAACCTCCTCTGCGTCGCCTCGACGAGCCCGACGCCGATGGCGCGCAGTACCGGCGTCATGTCGCTCATGACGCCCTGGAGGGCGGCGAAGGCGGCGGCCGCCTCCGTCGCCTCGATCCGTGTCTCGATGCTGACGCCGGTCATCCGGCCTCCTTCCAGGCCTTGCCGGGATTGTATTCGAACCCCGGATCGACGCCGGACGGGACCATGCGGGTCTCGCCGGTCTTCCTGTCCTTGTGCGGGATCAGCTCGACGCGCGGCGCGGCGTCCGGACCGTCGCGGCCGAGGCGGCGCAGGCCGCGCTCGGAGAGGACGCGCACGCGGCAGCCGCAGCCCCAGCCGTTGGGCGGATAGTGGACGTCCCACCACACGTCGTCGGCCCGCAGGATCAGCCCGTCCCAGGCCTGATGCTCCTCGCGCGGATGGCGGGCGCCCGAGTGGACGTATTGCCAGTAGGGGAACGCCGCTAGCGTCTCGGGCTCGGTCATCTGGGCGTAGCGCCCGGCCGAATAGGCGGTCGAGAGATTGGTCTCGTAGATGACGCGCGCACGCCATCCCGGCTCGCCGACGTGATCCCAGCCGTGTTTCGTGACGATCTCGTCGAACCGCCCGCGGAACTCCGAGAGGCTGGCCCCGTCGGCGAGCGCGCGCGTGATCTCGCCCCGGAAGTCCGAGAGGAGCGCGTCGGTCATGGCGCCGGCGATCGAGAAGGCGCGGGCGTTCGAGCGGCCGTAATTGTCCTGCCAGCGACGGGTCGGGAGGTTCGTCTTCTGGAGAAAAAAGGCGACGGCCTCGCGGAACGGCAGGCCGAGCGCGCGCAGCACGCCGCTCATGGATCCTCGCCCGCGTCGTCGCGCTCGAGTTCGTCCAGGAGCGCGGCGCGGCCGGCGAGATCGGAGAGCGCGATCCCGCGCGCCATCGCCTGGGCGAACGCGCGCGGGTCGAGCTCGAGCCGCGTGAGCCGCTCCTTGAGATCATCGAGATCCGAGGCCGCGTCGAACTCGGCCCGGAGGGCGGCGGTCAGCCCGCCGAGCGCGCCGGCGGCGTCTTCGGCCGTGCGACGCGCCAGCGCCTCGGCGACGTCGGGATCGCGCCGGCTCGACATGAGGGCGCGCAGGGTCTCGAACGGGGCCGGAGCGTGGCCCTGGCGAAACGAGGCCGCGCGGTTGAACAGGCCTGCGAGCGGATCGGACATGGCCGCCGGCGCGCCGCCGATCGTCTCCGCGTCCTTGGCCGGTTCTTCGATCTGGAGCCGGTCGTAGATCTGGCCGGTCTCGACGCGCAGCCCGAGCGGCGCGAGCGCCTTGATGGCCTCGACCCATTCCTTGATCGGGATCTCGTCCGGCCGGCCGATCGCGATTACCGGATAGTCCTGCTGCGGGCCGAAGTTGAGCGAGATCAGCCAGGGCGCGAGCTGCTCAGTAATCGTCGAGGAGAGCAGCAGCGCGTCGGCGCGCTCGATGTCGCCGGCGACCTCCCTGTGTTCCTTCGAGACCGCGTGCCCGCCCGAGATCGCGTCCGTCGACGTCGTCTGGCCGAGGACCAGCTTAGAGACCTGTTGGTCGAGATTATCGCAGCGCTTCTGGTGCAGCTCCGGATTGGCCCCGCTGGCGAGCGCCGAGACG
>REDO01000069.1 GCA_007693435.1 Salinarimonadaceae bacterium
AAAGACGGGAAACTCCGATGCCGAAAGTCCAGCGTTTCCATATCGAGATCGACGAAACCGAGACTCCGCCTCTTCGCCAGCTTCGCACGAAAACGCCGCCGCCGCTTGCGCTGTGCGCGCGTGAACTGCGCGGGCTCTACCTCTTGCGCGAGCCGCATGTGGAGGACATCGTCGCCGCAGCCGCCAATCTCGACGAGTCTCAAAGGCGACTGGCGCTGCGCCTCATAGAAGCGATGAACGATCACAAGCGCAGCCTGCTTTCCTGATCGGAAGACGCGCCCGGCGACGGGGCGTCGCAGGGCGTTGCGCCGCGCGCTGGCCCGGCCTAGGGTCGTGGCGCGCGGGTTCGCTGCGGTTTCCGCGATGGGGCGGTGACGGGCGGCCCGGCGAGGGATCTTGCCGGCGATGAGCGTTCACCCCACTTCACCGAAATTCAAGGACAACGCCCGGCGCGCGCTTGGCGACGCGCAGCTCCAGCGCGCGCTCGGCAACGTCAAGAAGGGCTTCATCGAGAAGCGCGCGGCTGCGGCCGCGGCGCTCCCCGAATTCGAGGACCTGCGCGACAGCGCGCGCGACATCAAGGACCATACCCTCGAACATCTCGACCTGTACCTCGAACGCTACGAGGAGAAGGTGAAGGCTTCGGGCGGCCACGTGCATTTCGCCCGCGACGCCGGCGAGGCGCGCCGCATCATCCTCGACATCTGCAAGGCGCAAGGGGCGAAGACCATCGCCAAGGGCAAGTCGATGATCGCGGAGGAGATCGGGATCAACGCCTATCTCGAGGCCGCGGGCATGGTCCCGGTCGAAACCGATCTGGGCGAATACATCATCCAGCTGCGCCACGAGATGCCCTCCCACATCATCGCACCGGCCGTGCACCTCAACGCCAGCCAGGTCGAATCCGATTTCCGGCGCGTCCATACCCATCTCGACACGGATCGCGACCTCTCCGAGCCGGTGCAACTCCTCACCGAGGCGCGCGCCGTGCTGCGCGAGCGCTTCCTGGCCGCCGATGTCGGGATCACGGGCGCCAATTTCCTCGTCGCCGAGACGGGAACCTCGATCATCGTCACCAACGAGGGCAACGGAGATCTGAGCCAGATCCTGCCGCGCACGCATATCGTGCTGGCCTCGATCGAGAAGGTCGTGCCGACGCTTGAGGACGCGTCGCAATTGCTGCGCGTGCTCGCCCGTTCGGCGACGGGGCAGGATTTGAGCGTCTACACCACCTTCTCCACCGGGCCGCGCCGGCCCGAGGACGTCGACGGGCCCGACGAGTATCACGTCGTGATTCTCGACAACGGCCGCTCGGCGATGCTGGGCACGAGCTTCCAGGAGATGCTGCGCTGCATCCGCTGCGGGGCCTGCATGAACCATTGCCCCGTCTATCACGCGGTCGGCGGCCACGCTTACGGCTGGGTCTATCCCGGCCCCATGGGCGCGGTGCTGACCCCGGCGCTGATCGGCGTCGACAAGGGCGGTCACCTGCCCAACGCTTCGACCTTCTGCGGTCGCTGCGAGAGCGTCTGCCCCGTGCGCATCCCGTTGCCCAAACTCATGCGCCACTGGCGCGAGCGCGAATTCGAGCATCATCTCACCCCCGCGACCATGCGCTCGGGACTGAAATTCTGGGCCTTCTTCGCCAGGCGCCCGTCGCTCTACCGGCTCGCGACGCGGCTCGGCATGGGTGCGCTGGCGCTGGCGGGCCGCAGGAGCGGCCGCTTCGCCAGTCTTCCCTTCGCCGGCGGCTGGACGAAGCACCGCGATTTCCCCGCGCCGCAGGGCGGCACGTTTCAGCAGCTTTGGAAGCGCGAGCGGGCCGGGAAGAGAGATCGGTCATGACCGACGCGCGCGAGGACGTCTTGGCCGGCATCCGTCGTTCGCTCGGCGTGCGCGGCGACGAACGCACACGCCGCACGATCGTCGAGGATCGACTCGCCACGGCGCCGGCGGGCGTCGTTCCGCAGCGCGGACAGGGCTCCGGCGAGGAGCGGGTGCGCGTCTTCGTCGCGCAGGCCGAGCGGGCGCTGGCGAGCGTGACGCGCGTCGCCGACCACGCCGGCGTGCCCGCCGCCGTCGCCGCCTATCTGCGCGACGCCAACCTGCCCGCCGAATTGCGCATGGGCGAGGATCCGCGCCTCGCCGGGATGCCATGGGGCGAGACCGCGCTCGCGACGCGCACTGGCGCCAGCGACGGCTCCGACCTGAACGCCGTGAGCCACGCCTTCGGCGGCGTGGCGGAGACGGGAACGCTGGTGCTCGTTTCGGGAGCCGACAATCCTTCGACGCTGAACTTCCTGCCGGACAATCACATCGTCGTCATCGACGCGGCCGAGATCGTCGGCGATTACGAGGCGATGTGGGACGTCTTGCGCGAGCGCCTCGGTCGGGGCGTCATGCCGCGCACGGTGAACTACGTGACCGGTCCTTCGCGCTCGGGCGACATCGAGCAGACGATCCTGCTCGGCGCGCACGGGCCGCGCCGGCTGCACATCGTCGTCGTCGGGGAAGCGGGCTGAACTCAGTCCCCGGCCTGCGCCTCCGCCGCGAGCGCGCGCGCGAGCTCCGCGAGGACCGCGTCCTCGACGCCGATCTCCTTGAGATGGCGGGCCGTCTCGATGACGTATTCAGGATTGGCGCCCGATATGCCGACCCCCTGTCGCACCAGCCTCAGAAGCTCCTCGCGCGGCAGCGCGCCGGCATATTGCGGGTGGTTGTCGTCGACGACATAGGTCAGCGCCGTGACGAGCCGCCCGTCGTCGAGTCTGACATCGACCTGCGCCTCCAGATAGACCATCGTCGCCTGTTCACGGGCGCGCAGGTAATCGAGCACATCCCTGGAATTCTCCGTCGCCACGCAATAGGCGACCCCCCGGCATGATCCGCCCCTGTCGAGGCCGAAGACCAGTCCCGGCCGGTCGGGCGTGCCGCGATGGACATGCGAATAGACGCACAGGGCGCGCCGCCAGCCGGCGATCTCCGCCGCCATGCGCTCGCGATAGGCGAAGCCCGGCCGCCACATCAGCGAGCCGTAGCCGAAAACCCAGAATTCGCGCTCCAGTCCTGAACTCATGCCCCCGCCTCCAAGACGGTTCGCTCTCGATTTGACGTGAAAGGGCCGTTATCAGGTGGAAGCCTTAGGATCAACGCCCATATGGGTCGCGGGAAACGTGTTGTCGAAGGAGCGGGCCGATGCGGACGGACGAAACGCCGAACGGCGCGGTAAAGGGACGGGCGAGCAGGTTCTGGCTCTTCGCGCCGTTCGCTATTTTCGCGCTGGTCGTCATCGGCTGGATCGCCGCGTGGTTCATGATCAGCGACCGCGTGGCGAGCGAACTCGACGGCGTGGTGGCCCGCGAGCAGGCGCTCGGGCGCGACTGGGATTGCGCCGATCGCCGCATCGGCGGCTTTCCGTTCCGCATCGAGATCGCCTGCGCATCCTTGATCGTCACGCGCGGAGACGGGGCGAGTTTCGCGCTCGGCCGTTCGCGCGCGACCGCGCAGGTCTATCAGCCGCGCCACGTCATCTTCGAGATCGCCGGTCCGATGCGCGGCGGCGACGGATCGACCCTGGTCGAGGGTGACTGGGAGCTTTTGCAGGGCAGCATACGCGGCCTCGGGCGCGGCGACGAGCAGGTCTCGGCCTACGCTCTCTCGCCGCATCTGCGCGCGGTCGCTCCCCGTTTCGCCGCTTTCGGCGGCGCGCCGGTCGACGCCTCGGCGGACAGGCTCGAAATTCACGCCCGGCCGAGCCCCGGTCTCGCGCCCGAGCAGGGCGCGCTCGATATCGTTCTGCGCGCCGCGCAGTCCTCGTCTCCGGTGCTCGACGGGCTGACGGGCGACGTCGCTCCCGCCGATGTCGAAATCCATGCGCGCGTGACGCATTTGCGCGGCCTGCCGTCGGGAGAACCGCGCGACATGGCGGGCATCTGGCGCGACCGGGGCGGCCGGCTCGACCTCGCGCTTCTCGACATCGTCAAGGGAAACGCGCGCATCCAGCTGCGCGGCGAACTGGCGCTCGACGCACTGCTGCGGCCCGAGGGGCGAATCAATCCGTCGGCCGCCGGCATCGACGATCTGACAGGGCGTCTCTTCGGCGTCGAGCGCGCGGGCGGCGCTTCGTCCTTCCTCGATATTCTGGCCCCGCGGGCGCAGGCCGCTCCCGGCCCCGACGCGCCCGATCAGTCCTTGCGCGCCTTCCCCCCGCTCCTGTTGCGCGACGGGCGCGTCTTCATCGGCCCGCTGCCGCTGCCGCAGGTGAGGCTCCAGCCGGTCTTCTGACGCGGCGCGTCAGAAGTCCGCGGCGGTGCCCTTGATCTCCCAGTCGTTGTAGCGCACGGGCTCCAGCCCGCCGCGGCCGAGCCGCTCAGGGTTCCTGGCGATCTCGGCGGCGCGCGCGTCGATCTCGGCGCGGCGCTCCTGCGCCTCCGCGAGGGCGCGCTTCGCGGCCTCGGTGAGAGCCTTGCCCGGCGCGGCGCCGGGAACCTCCGGGGCCGTCTGAGGCGCTTCTGTGCTCCGCCCGTCCGTGGCCTGTTGGGCGTTCGTATCCGCCATCCTGTTCGTGCTCCAGCGTCGCCGGCCCGATCTTGCCGAAAGGCCGGTCTCGTTCCCACATATAGGGCCGGATACGACGAAACGGGACCCTCGATGAACTACTTCAAGACTGGCCTGCTGCTCGCCGCGCTCACCGCGCTTTTCGGCGTCGTCGGGCTGATGCTCGGCGGCGAGACCGGAATGTTGATCGCGCTCGCTTTCGCCGGGGCGACGAACATCTTCGCCTACTGGAATTCGGACAAGCTGGCGCTCAGGGCGCACGGGGCGCGGGAAGTCGACGAGAAGACGGCGCCGGAGCTCGTCGCCATGGTGCGCGAACTCGCCGCGCGGGCCGAACTGCCCATGCCGCGCGTCTATGTCATCGACAATCCCCAGCCCAACGCCTTCGCGACCGGGCGCAACCCGCAGAACGCCGCCGTCGCCGCGACGACGGGATTGCTGCGCATGCTCACCCGCGAGGAGATCGCCGGCGTCATGGCGCACGAGCTCGCTCACATCAAGTCGCATGACACGCTCATCATGACGATCAGCGCGACGATCGCCGGCGCGCTGGCGACGCTCGCGCAGTTCGGCTTCCTGTTCGGCGGGCGCGGCGACAACCGGCCGCATCCCTTCATCGGGCTTGCGATGCTCATCCTCGCGCCGCTCGCGGGGATGCTGATACAGATGGCGATCAGCCGTTCGCGCGAATACGTCGCCGACCGTATGGGGGCCGAGATCTGCGGCAATCCGCTCTGGCTATCCTCGGCGCTCGAGAAGATCGCCGGAGGCGTCGCGCGCATTCCCAACGAGGACGCAGAGCGTCATCCGGCCACGGCGCCGATGTTCATCATCAACCCGCTCACCATGGGCGGGATGGACAACCTGTTCTCGACCCATCCCAACACCGCGAACCGCGTCGCCGCGCTGCAAGCGCTGGCGCGCGAGATGGGGATCGGCGGGCTCGGCGCCGCGCGTCCTGGCGCGGGCCCGTGGGGCGGCTCCGTTCGCGGCGCGCGTCGCGGCCCTTGGGGCTGATTTGGGGCTGACCTCGCCCTACGCGGAAACGTGAAAAACCCCGCCGGCGCGCCGGCGGGGTTCATTATTCGGGCGGTTCCTCGCGGCGAACGACGCCGCGGCGGCGCTCAGTCGTCCGACTTGACCTTGAGAACCTGACGGCCGCGATACATGCCGGTCTTCAGATCGACGTGATGCGGACGACGCAGTTCGCCGGAATCCTTGTCCTCGACATAGGTCGGGGCCTTGAGGGCGTCGGCGGAACGGCGCATGCCGCGCTTCGACGGCGAAGTCTTTCTCTTGGGAACGGCCATGTGTTCGTCTCCGGTCTCAGGCGAAGCTGCAGGCTCACCCGGACGCAGCTCGTCGTGACAATGCAATCGAGCGCCGGCTTATACGCGCTCCGTCGCGCTCTGGCTAGTCCCGAATCGGCGCCTTCGGAGACGATTTTCGCAGCCCTCAGCGCAGGCAGGCGACGATCCATCCCGATCGCGCACCGCGCGCCGCGAGCCTGTCCGCGAGCCTCGCATGGCCGGCCGACGGCGCGCGGGGGTTGCGGCTCTTTGGGGCGGGGAGGGCGGTGGCGAGCAATGCCGCCTCGCGGCGCGTCAGATCGGCGGCGGACTTGTTGAAATAATGGCGCGCCGCCGCCTCCGCCCCGAACACCCCCTCGTCCCATTCCGCGACGTTGAGATAGATCTCGAGCATCCGGCGCTTGGACCAGACAAGATCGATCCAGATCGCGATCGGGATTTCGAGCGCCTTGCGGACATAGGATCGTTGCGGCCACAGGAAGAGGTTCTTGGCCGTCTGCATCGGGATCGTCGAGGCCCCCCGGCTCTCGCCCCTCTCCAGAACGAAGGCGAGTTCGCTCCAATCGACCCCCCGATGCGCGCAGAACTGGCCGTCTTCCGAGGCGACGACCATGAGCTGGAGATGCGGGCTGATGCGCTCCAGCGGAACCACCGTGCGCTCGACGGGCTGGAGCGTCGCCCAGCGCCCGAGCATGATCGTCGAGGGCGGCGTGACCACGATATAGAGAATGCTGAGCGCAAGAAACGCCGCCCCCAGGGCGAGGAGCCCCTTGAGCGTCATGCGCAACGCCGAAACGATGTAACCCAGCATTTCCTCCGCCCCGTCGACCGGCTCCGCCCGGTCGCGCCGCGCGTCCGGCACACTTGACCGGAAGGGCGCTTTGCTGCAACCGAAAGCGCGAGGATTTCCACCAATGGCCGACGCTGAAAACCCCTTCGCCCGGCGCCTGCGCGACTGCGCGCAGCGCATCGAGAACCTTCTCGCGCGCCTGCTCGACGACGCGCCGGGCGAGGGCGAGATCGCCCGGCCGCCACGCCTCATGGCGGCGATGCGGCATGCGGCGCTGGAGGGCGGCAAGCGGCTTCGCCCCTTCCTCGCGGTCGAGGCGGCGCGGCTTTTCGGGGTCGAGGGCGAGGGACCGCTGAGGGCCGGCGCGGCGATCGAACTCGTGCATTGCTATTCCCTCGTCCATGACGATCTTCCCGCGATGGACGATGACGACCTGCGCCGGGGACGGCCCACCGTCCACAAGGCTTTCGACGAAGCCACCGCCATCCTCGTGGGAGACGCGCTCCAGACGCTGGCCTTCGAGGTGCTGGCCGGCGAGGAGACGCATCCCGACGCGGAGATCCGCGCGGCGCTGACGCTCGGCCTCGCTCGTTCGTCCGGGCTCGGCGGCATGGTCGGCGGGCAGATGCTCGATCTGGCGGCGGAGGGGCGCTACGGGCGGCGCGATCTCGCGCCCGACGAGATACGCACGCTGCAGGCGATGAAGACCGGCGCGATTCTCGCCTTCTCCGCCGAGGCGGGGTCCATCGTCGCCGGCGCGGGCGCGCAGGATCGTGCGCGGCTTCTGGCTTACGGCCGTGCGCTCGGCGCGGCCTTCCAGATCGCCGACGACATCCTCGATCGCGAGGCGAGCGCGCAGGAGCTCGGCAAGGCGGTCGGCAAGGACGAAGGACGCGGCAAGGGCACGCTCGTCGACGCCCTCGGCGTCGATGGCGCGCGGCGCGAATGCGACCGGTTGGTGGGGCAAGCACAAGACGCGCTCGCGCCTTTCGGAGACAGGTCCGCCATTCTCGTCGAGGCGGCGCGCTTTACGGTGGCGCGGCGCAACTGATCAGCGCGCCGTCAATCTGTCCATGGCTTTGGCCAGCGTCGCGTCGCGCTCCGTGAGTCCCTCGGCGTCGTGCGTCGTCAGCGTCACCTCGACAGTTTTGTAGACGTTGAACCATTCGGGGTGGTGGTCGAGTTTCTCCGCGAGGATCGCGATCCTCGTCATCCAGCCGAAGGCCTCGACGAAGTCGGCGAAGACGAACGTCTTGCGGATCGCATCGCGGCCATCGAGCAGTGTCCAGCCGTCGAGGCTTTCGAGAAGAGCGGCGCGCTCCGTCTCGCTGAGTTTCTCAATCGTCATCGTGCCTCCATGCAGGGTCGGTTTCGGGCGCCTTCAGCGCAGGGCGAGGGCGGACATCCCAGAAAAGGGATACTCCGCCTCGACGATATAGGGGCCGCCGCCGACGCCTTCGCGGGCCGAAAACAGCGCCACGCGATCAGCCTCGAAGCCGAAGCTGACGAAGCGTCCCCGCCCCGCGATCAGCGCCGCGACGTCGCGCGGCGCCACCTGACGCAGCCTCGCGAGCGTCACGTGCGGGACGAATTTCCGCCGCTCGGGCTCCAGCCCGGCGCGCCTGAGCGCTCTTTCGATCTCGGCCTGAAGCTCGAGAAGCGCCCGATCCGGGCGGGCGCGGACGATCAGCGCATGCGGCCTGTCCCCGCCGAACGTGTCCAGCGCGTCGAAGGTCACGGGGACCGCAAGCCTTGTGCGGATATCCGCGAGCGCGGCGTCGACGTCATGGGCTGTCGCGCCGTCCACGTCGCCGATGAAGCGCAGCGTGAGATGGTAGTTGCCTGGATCGAGAAATCGCGCCCCGGGAAGGCCGCCGCGCAGCCAGGAGAGCTTCTCGACGGCATCGGCCGGAATTTCAAGTCCGGCGAACAAGCGTGGCATACCCGCCTCCCGTCGTTCTCTCGGATACTATCTTGGTCCGGTCGTTCTCCAAGGCAAGCGCCGACATCGCCGCCGGGAGCGCCGTCAACAGGGATCGACCGGAGCCCCCGGAAAGCATCGCTGCTTCAGGTTGCCGAAAAATGACGGCCCGATCCGGGGATGGGTCGCCAATCCGGTTCATTTTTGTGAAACGCATTTGTGCCTAACGTATCGGAAGGAATGAACAATGGAAGATTGATGACGGCCGCCGAACCCATGCTGGACGACATCGAGGGCACGATCGCCCGGGCGGACGCCCGCAGGCGGCGCTCGATGCTGAGGCAGATCACGAATCTGTTCGTCGAGCATGCGCGCCGCCTGGACGAGGAGGTCATCGGCGCCTTCGACGACGTGATGCTCCAGCTCGCCACCGACGTCGATTTCCGCATCCGCCACGCCGTTTCCGAGCGCCTCGCCGATCTGCCTCAGGCGCCTTTGCGTCTCATCCGGGACTTTGCTTTCGACGATAGTTACGAAGTCGCGACGCCGGTGCTGCTGCGCTCGCCGCGCCTCGGCGACGAGGACCTCGTTTTCGTCGTGCAGAGGAAGAGCGCGATGCACGTCCTCGCGGTGGCCCGCCGATCCCCGCTTTCCGAGCGCGTCACCGATTCGATCATCGCCCGCAACGAAGTCGATCCGCTGCGCGCGCTCGCGGTAAACGAGGGCGCGTTGTTCTCCGAGGAGGGCTTCGCCGCGCTGATGCAGCGCTCGCAGGAGGATGAGGAGATCCAGCAGGCGCTCAGCTATCGCGGCGAGCTCAGCCCCAAGCAGGCCGCCGCGCTCGCCGACGCCGTACGCGACAAAACACGCCGCAGCCTCGTCGACGAGCTCGGCGAAAGGATGGAGGCGGCGATCGACGCGGTGATCGCCGACCTGCAGAAGAAATTCGTCCCCGATCGCGGCCGCGAGCTCATGCCGGCCGATATCGAGATGGCGCGGCAGTTCATCGCGGCGCGCGCCAAGGATCAGGCATTCCTTGACCCGGATCTGGGGCAGTGGATCAAGCGCAACCGGATGGAGGACGTGCTCGCGGCGATCGCGAGCATTATCGGGGTCGACATCGGCAAGGTGGTCAACGCCTTCTACGCCCCGCGCTTCGACGCGATCCTCTTCTGCGCCTGCGCGGCCGGAATGAGCTGGACCAATTTCAAGGCGCTGCTCGCCAAGCGCAGCGCGCGCCAGCCCTCGATGGAATTGCTCGAGGAAGCCTACAACGTTTTCCAGCGCCTGAAGCCCGACACCGCGAAGCGCGTCGTGCGTTTCGCGGTTTCGCGCGGGCGGCCCGTCCCCGTGAAGGACAAGAAGCCGAAATCAGCCGCAACCCAGGCATCGTCCGGGGCGAAGCCTGAAGGCAAAGCCGCTGCAGGCAAGCCGCCCAATGGCGCGAACGCCGTAGCGGCGTCTGCCGAGAACAGCATCGCCAGCGCCGCGTTCGCGGCCGGCGAGGCGCTCAAGCGGCGCTTCTGGGGCTGACGCCCGAACACGCAGTCCTCACGGGCAGGGATTGCAATGCTGCTGATGAATCGCGTCGATGCGCGCCTCGATTTCGGGCGTGATCGCGACGCCGATCGAATCGATGTTGGTCTCGAGTTGCGCGAGCGTCGTCGCGCCGATGATGGTCGACGTCACGAACGGGCGCGTCGTCACGAAAGCCAGCGCCATCTGCGCCGGATCGAGCCCGAATTCCCGCGCCAGAGCCACGTATTTTGCGAACGCTTCTTCCGCGCCGGGCTTTTCGTAGCGCGTCAGCCGGTTGAACAGCGCTTTCCGCGAGCCCGGCGGCAGGGCCCCGCCGGCGTATTTGCCCGTGAGATATCCCTGCGCCAGCGGTGAATAGGCCAGCAGCCCCATATCCTCGCGCAGGGCCAGCTCCGCGAGGTTGACCTCGAAGGTCCGGTTCACGAGAGAGTAGGAATTCTGGATTGATTGCGGCCGGGGCGCGCCCGAGGCTTCCGCGCAATGGGCATAGCGCATCGCGCCCCAGGCGCTCTCGTTCGACAGTCCGTAATGCCTGATCTTGCCGGCCTTCACGAGGTCGGCGAGGATATCGACGGTCTCCGCGATCGGATGCTCGGGCCCCTCGCAGACCCGGAAAACCGTCGCGTTCGAGCCGAAGGCAGGCACGGCCCGGTCGGGCCAATGGATCTGGTAGAGGTCGATATAGTCGGTGCGAAGCCGCTTCAGGCTCTTGTCGATCGCCTCGAAGATCTGGGCCCGGGAAAGCTCCGCCGGCGAGCCGTCGTCGCGAAACCACGTGTTGACCGAGCGCCCGACGACCTTCGTGCCGAGGATCACCTTGTCCCGGTTTCCGCGCGCGGCGAACCACGAGCCGATGATCCGCTCGGTCGAGCCTTGCGTCTCCGCCTTCGGCGGAACGGCGTAGAGTTCGGCCGTGTCGAAGAAATTGATCCCGCGATCGAGCGCGAAATCCATCTGCGCGTGGCCCTCCGCTTCGGTGTTCTGCTCGCCATAGGTCATGGTGCCCAGGCAGATGGCGCTGATGTTCAGGCCGGTGCGGCCCAGCGGACGGTATTCCATGGGAAAAGATCCGAATTGAGCAGGGCGCGACGGCGCCGTCAGGATGCGGACAGGCTCTCGATGAAAGCCTCGACCGTCGGTAACATGCGCTCGACCATGATCGCCACCCCCTCGGCGTTGGGGTGGATGCCGTCGTCGAGATTGTACGCCTCCTCGCCGGCGACGCCGTCGAGGAAGAACGGGTAGAGCGCGACCCCGTGTCGCTCCGCGAGATCGGGATAGATGGCGTCGAAGCGCTCGACATATTGCGGGCCGAGATTGCGCCCGGCCATCATGCCGGCGAGCAGCACGCCCATGCCGCGTTCCTTCAGCCGCGCCACGATGGCCTCGAGCGCCTGTTCGGTCAGGCCGGGATCGAACCCGCGCAGCATGTCGTTGGCGCCGAGCGCGACGATCACGCCATCGGCTTCGTCGGGAACGGACCAGTCGAGCCGATCACGCCCTCCGGAGGCCGTGTCGCCGGAGACGCCCGCGTTTATCACTTTCACGTGATGGCCGCGCTCGCGCAGCGCCGCCTCGAGCCGGCTGGGAAATGATTCTGATGCGGGCAGTCCGTAGCCGGCTGTGAGGCTGTCGCCCAGCGCCACGATCGTGAGGGCCTCGCCGGCCTGCGCGACGCCGCCGGAGCGCGGCGCTGCGACGGCGGCGAGCGCGAGGGCGAGGACGAGAAGGGGGAGGCGACGAAACAGTCCGGACTGGCGCGACACGCGTAAACTCCCATATGACTGGCGATGACGGCGCGACGCGCGCCATTCGCGATTATCCCTGACCGAAAGATTGGACGTCCCGGCATGTCGGACAAGGCCATCGAACTTCACGACGTCGATCTCAGTCTCGGCAAGGGACCTGCGCGGGTGCACATTCTGAAGAGCGTCTCACTGTCCGTCGAGCGGGGCGAGGCGATCGGCCTCGTCGGTCCCTCGGGCTCCGGCAAGTCGACTCTCCTGATGACGATGGCCGGGCTGGAACGCCCCGATAGCGGGCGCGTCATCGTCGAGGGATCGGACCTGTCGGGCATGAACGAGGATGCGCTGGCGCGCTTCAGGGGACGGCGCATCGGCATCGTGTTCCAGTCCTTCCACCTCATTCCGACGATGACCGCGATAGAGAACGTGGCGCTGCCGCTCGAACTCGCCGACATGCCCGACGCCTTCGCCCGCGCCGAGAAGGAGCTTCATGCGGTGGGTCTGGGCGAGCGCCTGCATCATTACCCGAGCCAGTTGTCCGGCGGCGAGCAGCAGCGTGTCGCCATCGCGCGCGCCGTCGCCCCCGATCCGGCGATCCTCGTCGCCGACGAGCCGACGGGCAATCTCGACGAGAAGACCGGCGGCTCCATCGTCGACCTCCTCTTCGCGCTCAGGCGCGACCGGGGAGCGACGCTGATCCTCGTCACCCACGATCCGGCGCTGGCGCGCTCCTGCGACCGCACGGTGCGGCTGCGATCGGGCCGGATCGAGGAAGGATCCGAGGACGCCGTTGAAGGCTCTCTGGCGGCGGGGGCCTGAGGCGCGCCATGCACGGTTCTCTCCCCATCTCCGAAATGCTCCCCCGGCGCGGCCCGCGCATTCCGCTGCCTTTGTCCTGGCCGCTGGTCCTTCGCCTCGCAATGCGCGAGATGCGCGGCGGCCTGCGCGGCTTCGGCGTCTTTCTCGCCTGCATAGCGCTCGGCGTCGCGGCGATCGCAGGCGTCAACTCGCTCTCGAACGCGCTCACGGAGGGCCTCGCCCGCGAGGGCCGCACCATCCTCGGCGCCGATCTCGCTTTCTCGCTCCGGCAGCGCGAGGCCACCCAGGCCGAATACGCGATGCTGGAGAGCTACGGCGCCCTGTCCGTCATCGCCACCCTGCGCGGCATGGCCCATGCGGGCGACAAGGGTTCCGCGCTCGTCGAGATAAAGGCCGTCGACGACGCCTATCCGATGATCGGCGCGGTCAGGTCCGATCCTCCCCTCGACATCCAGGCCGCGCTCGCCGAGGAAGACGGCGTTTACGGCGTGGTCGTCGATCCGGTGCTGCTCGCCCGCCTCGATCTCGACGTGGGCGAGGAGATCACGGTCGGCCGCGCCCGCGTGGTCCTGCGCGCCGCGCTGGTCTCGGAACCCGACAACATCGCCGACGGGATCGGTTTCGGGCCGCGCATGCTGATGTCCGTCGAGGCCCTGCGGGCGTCCGATCTGCTCCAGCCGGGCAGCCTCGTCCGCTGGACCTACCGGCTAAAGCTGCCGGACGGCGCCGGCGACGACGCGGCCTTGGCGACGGTCTCCGACGCGGTTCTATCCGCCTCACCGGAAGCCGGGTGGCGCGTGCGCTCGCGCCTCAACGCCGATCCGAACTTCGAACGCAACATCGAGCGCTTCGCGCAATTCCTCTCCCTCGTCGGGCTGACGGCGCTGATCGTCGGCGGCGTCGGCGTCGCCAACGCCGTGCGCGGCTTCGTCGAGCGCAAACGCGATTCGATCGCGACCATCAAGAGCCTCGGCGCGCCGGGCGGTCAGGTCGTCGCGATCTATCTCACGCAGGTGATGCTGATCGCGGCGATCGGCGTCGCGATCGGCCTCGCCGCCGGCGCGGCGATCCCCTTCGCGGCGGCGGCCGCGCTGCGCGACATTCTCCCCGTGCCCATCGCGCCGACGGTCGCCTTCGGGCAACTGGCGATCGCCGCGCTTTATGGCGGCCTCGTCGCGCTCGCTTTCGCGATCGGGCCGCTCGGCCGCGTTCACGACATCGAAGTCTCCCACCTGTTTCGCGACCAGGTCGAGCGCGACCGTCGCTGGCCGCGCAAGCGCTATGCGGCGATCGCCGTGCTCTCGGGCGCAGCGTTGCTGTGGCTCAGCGTCGCCTCGGCCCACGACCAGCGGGTGGCGCTGATCTTCCTGGGGGCGATCGCCGGGGCGTTCGTGCTCCTGCGTTTCGTCGCGGAGGGGCTGATGGCGATCGCCCGTCGCCTGCCGCGACCGCGCGCCGCCGCGCCGCGACTGGCGCTCGCCAACATCCACCGGCCGGGCGCGCTGACGCCCTCGCTCGTGCTGTCGCTCGGGCTCGGCGTGACGCTCCTCGTGACGCTGGCGCTGATCGATTCCAACATGCGCCGCCAGCTCAGCGAGAGCCTGCCGGAGGTGGCGCCGAGCTTCTTCTTCGTCGATATCGCCTCGGCGGATGTCGAGCCTTTCGAGGCGTTCATGCGCGAACAGGCGCCGGAAGGCGACCTCGACCGCGTGCCGATGATGCGCGGGCGCATCGTCTCGCTCGCCGGCGTGCCGGCCGAGGAGATCCGCGCCGCCGACGATGTCGGCTGGGTGCTCCAGGGCGATCGCGGGATCACCTATTCGAGCGAGCCGCCGGAAGGTTCGCGCATCGTCGCGGGAGAATGGTGGGGGAGTGACAACACCGACCCCCTCGTCTCCTTCGACGCCGAGATCGCGGAGGGCCTTGGCCTGGCCATCGGCGACGAGGTCGTCGTGAACGTGCTGGGCCGCGACGTCTCCGCCCGCGTCGCCAACCTGCGCACGGTCGAGTGGCGATCGCTCGGCATCAACTTCGTGATGGTTTTTTCGCCCAACGTCTTCGCGGGGGCCCCGCACATGCATCTTGCGACGCTCACCTTCACGCAGGAGGAGGACCGCTCGCGCGAACCCGCGCTCCTGCGCGACATCGGGCGCGCCTTCCCGACGATCACCAGCGTGCGGGTGCGCGACGCGCTCGAGGCGATCGACACGCTCGTCGGCCAGCTCGCGCTGGCGATCCGGGGAGCGTCCGGCGTGGCGCTGGCGGCAAGCGTCCTTGTCCTCGCCGGCGCGCTGGCGGCCGGGCATCGGGCGCGCCTCTACGACGCCGTCGTCCTCAAGACGCTCGGCGCGACGCGGGGACGCCTGCTCACCGCCTATGCGCTCGAATACGGCGCGTTGGGGCTCGCGACGGCCGTATTCGGAATGGCGGCGGGCGGCCTTGCCGCCTACGTCATCGTGACGCGGATCATGCAACTGGATTTCGTCTTCGTCTGGAGTGGCGTGATCGTCGCGGCGACGGCGACGATCGTCGCGACTATTGCGCTCGGTCTCCTCGGCACATGGCGAATATTGAACCAGAAGCCGGCTTCGTACTTGCGCAGTTTGTAGACGCGTCCGGCCTTTTTTACGGTCCGGCTGCGTACAATGCCTCGATCGCGCGGGCTGAGCGTTTGGTTAATCTTCGCAATCGGCGGATGCGACGCTGAAAACCCTTGCGTCGGAAGGGGTCGAGACACATATTGCGAGCAACGCCGGAATCGGCGCGGGAAGGGTTCGCGTGGGCGGTTTCCGCCGGGAGCGCGGTTCGCTGATCTGATAGAGGATGACAATGCAGACGAACGAGCAGAATCGAATCGCATACGGCGCGACGACGACGCGGTCACAGGTCGAGATCGACCAGGGCCTGCGCGCGTTCATGCTGGGCGTCTACAACAATATGGTGCTCGGGCTGGCGATCACTGGGCTGGTCGCGCTCGGCGCTTTCATGATGGCGACGACGACGGCGCCGGGCGGCGGCCTCGCGCTGACCGCCTTCGGCGAGGCCATCTACATGAGCCCTCTGCGCTGGGTGCTCATGCTTTCGCCGCTGGCTTTCATCTTCTTCTTCGCCTTCAAGATCGAGAGCCTGAAGCCCCAGACGGCTCTGATGATGTTCCTCGGCTTCGCGGCGCTGATGGGCATTTCGATGTCGGCGATCTTCCTGGTCTTCACCGGCCAGTCGATCACGCAGGTGTTCTTCATCACCGCGGCCGCCTTCGGCGGTCTCAGCCTTTACGGCTACACCACGAAGCGCAGCCTGTCGGGCATGGGCTCCTTCCTCGTCATGGGCCTGATCGGCCTCATCCTGGCGATGATCGTGAACCTGTTCCTCGGATCGGGCGCGCTCGGCTTCGTCGTGTCGGTGATCGGCGTGTTCATCTTCGCCGGTCTGACCGCCTGGGACACGCAGCGCCTGAAGGAGATGTATCTCTACGGCAATCTCAACGCCGACTCGGCCGGTCGCGCCTCGGTGATGGGAGCGCTGTCGCTCTATCTGAACTTCGTCAACATGTTCCAGTTCCTGCTGGCCCTGCTGGGCAATCGGGAGTGACGAAGGCGCGTCGCTAAAGGCGCGCCCAGGGTATCGAGACCCGAAAAACAACTCAAAACCCCGGCCCTCGCGGACCGGGGTTTTTTCTTTTTTGGGTCTGATGCTGGCCGAGGGTTTACCCCCGGCCGTTCGCTCAGGTCAGCTTGATGCCGCAGACGAGCGAGTTGCGGAACGTCGCGCCCAGGAGCTCGTAATCCTTCGTCTCCGGCCATTGCGACGCGCCGAGCACGTTCGCCGCGAAATCGTCGAAGGCCGGGATCTTGTCGTAATCCAGGTTGGTCAGCGGTCCCGCCAGCGCCATCCCGCCGGACACCGCGCCGGCGACCCCGGCCGCGATGCCGCAGAAGATGCGGAACTGGGACGACTTCAGGAAGCTGCCCTGCTGCACGACGTCCGGATTGTCGGCGTCGGCGACGCCGCTGTCGGCCGAGCTCGCGGCTTCTTCATTGACCTCGCTCAATTCCTCCTCGGAAAGCGAGCTCACCGCATCCTCCGCCGCATCCTCGCTGATGGTGATGACGGCGTCCGTGGCCGAGGTCACCGCCGTATCGGCGGCGTCGGTCAACGCGCTGGTCAGGGCGCTCGCCCCGCCCGCCAGCGCCGCCACGATGCCGACGCAGCCGATGACGATCTCGGCGATCTGCATGCCCTTCGAGACGCTGACATTGGTCGTCAGGTTGGGATTTCCGAAGCTCTTCACGTCCGGAATGAAGACGTATTTCCCGTCCTTGCGCTTGACCGTGTTGAAGCCGAAACGCTGGGTGAGGTTCATATGGAGGGTGACGCCCGGCGAGGTCTCGAAATGGGCGTTCGTGATCTCGAGCAGAACGTGATCGCCGTCGACGCGCATCAGGAAGTCGCCCGGATCGATCGTCGGAGAGATCACGCCGCCGCTCGTCTTGAAGTTCCCCCAGACCAGCTTGTTGACATTGATGATGTTGAGCCCGGAATCGTTGATCTGGAAATCGGACGCTTTCGACCCCTGGATCGTCGCGATCGCGCCGTTGAGCAGCAGGTGCTTCGTCACCTTGGGCGCGCTGATAGCGAAGGCCGAGTTGGCGCCTTTCGGCAGGCCGACCAGCGCGGCGATGTCGACGGACTGCTCCTGCAGCGGGCCGATCTTCCCGCCATCGACGAGGGCGAGCACGCCGAAGACGGAATTGGCCGTCGTCGCGCCCTCGGCGGGCGCCGCGACCGCATAGCTCGAAGCGCTCGGCTTGATCCAGGTGAAGCCGTCGTGATCGGCCTCCTCGTTGATCATCATCACATGAAAGACGTGCTGGAAGGCGTCGACATTGGCGTTGAAATACTTGCCGAAGACGCCCGGAAGCGCGTCGAGGATCAGGCCGAAAGTCGACGGATCGAGCTTCGGGAACGTGCAGGCCTCGCTGATGACGCTGATCGCGGGAACCGGGCCGGCGGCGGTGAGCTTGGTCATCAGGCGGCTCGCCTTCCCGGAGCCGGGCTTGGCGGTCGGGTCATCGACGGCGGGGCCGCCGAGGACATTCTCCAATGCGAACTGGATGACGATGGTCGATCCCGCGAGATCGCCGGTCAGGCCCATGGCGGAGACGGAGCCCGACTTCACGGTGCAGGTCATCTGCACATCGGCGCCGCTGCCGCCGATGGAAAGCGCCCAGTCATCCCAGTCGCCGGAGATGTCGACGCCTTCGGGGGCTTTGAAGGAGAAGGTCGCGGGGAAGGTGTTGTTCGCCTTGATCGACGCGTTCACCACGTCGAAGGTCGCGGAATAGACGGTGTCCCAGTGATAGGTGTCGACATTGGGTGCTGCGGACATGGATCGATATCCTCTTGATTGAATTGCGTTGGTTGCTGACATGCGTCGCGGCGCCGGGCCGCGAACGTTGGCGCGGCGATCAGAGCGAGCCGCGGAAGTAGAAATTCTCCTCGAGGCCGCCGTCGGTCGGCGTGACCGCGCTCTGGCCCGGCCATGTGACGAGCTGCGCCCCCATGCCGGCGCTCGAGACGCCCGTGTGGCCGACCGCGCCCGAGACCGCGTCCTCGATCGCGAGGCTCACCGCCTCGATGACCACGTTCATGATCCCGGCGGTGAACACGCCGATCACCTTTTCCCACCAGGGGATATGGGCCGAGTGCGTGATCGACTTGTGGGGGTCGGGCAGGAACGAGATCGTCCGCGAAGCGGCGTTGTAGGAGGACTCGTTCTGGCTCGTGACGCTGAAGCTGATATAGGCGTCGGCGAGGCCGGTGATGTCGCAGGTTCCAGCCGCGATCGTGCGGATCTGCGAACCGACGAGACTGACGTTCAGCGAACTGATCACGGGCG
Source organism: Salinarimonadaceae bacterium (assembly GCA_007693435.1). Classification (GTDB taxonomy): domain Bacteria; phylum Pseudomonadota; class Alphaproteobacteria; order Rhizobiales; family Beijerinckiaceae; genus Saliniramus. The sequence continues at coordinate 18,581 of REDO01000069.1, forward strand.
GATACCAGATCGCCCCGACCTTGACCTTGTCGAGGGTGACGTTGCCCTTGTTGATGATGGACGTGCCGCCGGTCCAGTAGAATTGGCTGGCGCTGGAGCCCCGGTAGGCCCCGGGCATGGCCGGCAGCAGAATGTGCTGGAAGAAGCGGCTGCCGGCGAGCACGAAGCCGAACTGATCGCCCTTGCGCAGAAGCGCGCTGTCGAAGACTCGGTTCTGCTTCGAGATGTCGACGTCGTCGAACATGCCGAGCACGGCGAGCGAACCCAGGACGTCGTCCTCCGTCTGGAGGTAGGTGTAGGCGAGTTTCTTCAGCGTGAGCCAGGAGGCGCCCGGCGGCGGAACGAGCGAGAGATGCGCGAAGACGAAGGAGAGCTGCTTCTGGCTGGCGATGAAGGCTTCGGCCAGCGCGGTCTGGAGCAGATCGAGGATCAGCGCCGGAATCTTGGCTTTACCCGAGGCGTCGGCGTTGAGCACCGTGACGGCGCCGGGCGTCTTGTCGCCGGGCTTCTTGCCGACCACCTTGCAGTTGAACTTGAGCTGCCGAGCCTTCGGATCGCTCTCGGGCTGCACGAAAGCGAGCTGGAACTGCACGAGCGGAACCGCGCCGTCGAGCGGGTAGGTCGCGCCGCTGGCCTTGTCGATCACGGAGCCCTTGGCGATCGGCGTCTCGAACTGGATGAACTGGTCGCTGCCCCCGGCGACGAGGCTCCAGGCCGCGAAATCGCCGGTCGCCTTGATCGCGTCGTCCTCGTACGAGAACGAAGACGGGAACTGTTTCGCCGCCTTCTTGAGCTCCCCGTTGATCCAGTCGCCGCTGCAGGCGAATACGGCGTCCCATTTGTAATTCTGCATTTCAAGCCCCTGTTTGCAAGCGCTGGTTCAGCGCGGCGGCAACCTATGGGTGCATCGATGACGGAATTATTAAAGATGGCTATAAAAGTCTAATAGCAATTAAAAATTGTGTTTTTATTCGCTGTCCCGTCCTGCTGCTCGTGCGCCGGTCATGGTCTGGCTCGGCCGAAAGCGGCCGCCGGGCGCGTTTATGACGAGAATTGTCATGAATCATGTTGACAGGAGGCGCGGTCGGGACTAGAACAGGTCCATCGACGCCGGCGCGGCAACGCGTTTTTCGGCGGTTTCGCTTCCTCTGGATAGCGCTGACGGGGATGGGCTGGGTAGCTCCGGCTTGTTTTCGTTTGTTCGTCCGGGTGGTTGCGACGGGTTTCGCCCGGGTTTGCTCTTTCAGGCCTCGGGTTTGCTCTTTGACATTGTAGTTTGGAAGAAGGAGAGACGTGGTCGGCGTTGTCCTT
>REDO01000086.1 GCA_007693435.1 Salinarimonadaceae bacterium
AACACCTTTCGCGGCGCCTGCGTGAGACGCTGGAAAGTATCAGCGACGCATTCTACCTTCTCGACCACGAATGGCGGTTCGCGTTTATGAACAGCCAGGCCGAACGGTTGCTCCGCCGAAGCCGCGAGGAACTGCTCGGCAAGAATATCTGGCAAGAGTTCCCCGAGGCGGTCGGCGGAGCCATCCAGAAAAGGTATGAACTCGCGGTTTCCGAGGGGCGGACGATCCGCTTTCAGGAGTACTACGCCCCCCTCGAGGGGTGGTTCGAGTTAAACGCCTTCCCCACCTCCGAGGGGCTCGCAGTCTATTTCCGCGACGTCACCCGACAGCGCGCCCGGGACGATCACCTGCGCCTGCTTGAGGCCGCAGTCTCCCGCCAGAACGATATCTTGCTGATAACCGAAGCAGAGCCGATCGATGACCCCGACGGCCCGAAGATCGTCTATGTCAACGAGGCGTTCGAACGGCGCACGGGATATTCGCGCGAGGAAGTGATCGGCAAGACGCCGCGCATTCTTCAGGGGCCGAAAACGCAGCGCTGTGAACTCGACCGGATTCGCGGGGCGCTGGAGAAATGGCGTCCGGTGCGCGCCGAACTCATCAACTACACGAAATCAGGCGAGGAATTCTGGCTGGAACTGGATATCGTGCCATTGGCCGATGAAACAGGCTGGTTCACGCACTGGGTCTCCTTCGAGCGCGACATATCCGAGCGCAAGCAGGCCCAGCATGTCCTTCTGGCCAATGAGGAGCGCTTCCGCTTCATGGCGAACGCCACCGGCAGCGCCGTCTGGGAGCTGGACCTCGCCAGCGGTCGCCAATGGTGGAGCGATGGCATGCGGGAAATCTTTGGGCACGAGCCGAGCCATGAGGAGGCAAGTTCGACAAACTTGCGGGCGCATATTCATCAGGATGATAAAGAGCGCGTCCATGAGGCGCTCGAGCGCCTGCGGTCCGGGCAGGAAGACGTGCTGCGGGAGCAATACCGTTTCCAGCGCGCAGACGGCAGCTGGACGATCGTGGAGGACCGCGCGTTCGTCGTCCGCGATGACGAGCGTCGAGTAACCCGAATCCTCGGATCGATCACCGACATCTCCGAAAAGCTGCAGCTCGAAGAACGGTTGCGCCAGGCCCAGAAGATGGAGGCGGTGGGCCAGCTGACCGGCGGCGTCGCGCATGATTTCAACAATCTTCTTACCGTCATACTCGGGAATGGAGAGATCCTGTCGGAAGAACTCGGCGATCATCCACGCCTGAAACCTCTGGCCGAAATGGTCACGAATGCTGCGGCCAGAGGCGCCGAATTGACCAATCGTTTGCTCGCCTTCTCCCGAAGGCAGCCATTGCAGCCCCACGTCATGGACGTGAGGAGCCTTATCCAAGGAATGGAAGGCTTGCTGCGGCGCACACTGCCCGCGAATATCGATATCGAGATTATTCGCGCCGGCGGTTTATGGATGACTGAAGTCGATCCGAGCCAACTCGAATCGGCGCTGCTCAACCTCGCCTTGAATGCGCGCGACGCGATGCCCGATGGCGGCTCGCTGACGATCGAGACGGCGAACGCCTCGCTGGACGAAGACTATGTGGCCAGAGAGTTTGATGTCGGGGCGGGCCAGTACGTGCTGATCGTCGTCACGGATACAGGCCACGGCATTCCGCCCGACGAGCTCGGCCGCATCTTCGAACCATTCTTCACCACCAAGCAGGTCGGCATGGGCACGGGCTTGGGACTCAGCATGGTCTACGGATTCGTCAAGCAATCGGGCGGCCACATCCGGGTCTATTCCGAAGTCGGGGAAGGCACCACATTCAGGCTCTATTTCCCGCGGTCGCGGACCAAGGGCGCGAAAATGGAGATCGAGGGTGAGGGGCGCACGACCGCTGGCGGGGTCGAGACGATTCTTGTCGTTGAGGACGACGATCTGGTGCGCCAACATGTCACCTTGCAGCTTGAGGCGCTGGGCTATCGCGTATTGGCGGCGCCAACCGGGCGCGAGGCGTTAAAAATAATAGAGCAGACCCTCGAAATAGATCTGTTGTTCACCGACGTCGTCATGCCGGGCGGGATGGGAGGACGAGATCTCGTCGATGCGGCGCGCAAGATCCGGCCTGATCTGAAAGTCCTTTTCACATCTGGCTATACCGAAAATTCCATCGTGCATAACGGAAGGCTCGATCCAGGGGTCGACCTTCTCAGCAAACCTTACCGTCGGGACCAGCTCGCCCTGAAGATTCGCAAGATTCTGGATCGGAATTGACAATCTCAGATCACGCATTCCGGGAATGCTACAGCGACAGGCGATGTATTTGAATCTGCGGCGGCCTGAAATCGACGCTTGAGGACGTGGCGGCCGGATGGCCGGGATCGGGCGGCGCTGGAGGAGCGTCGGGAGGCAATGCGACGCCAGTTCAGAATGACGGCCGAAGGCGCGAAGCTCGCACATGGCGTCGAGCGCCGGACCGGCTTCGCGCTCCAACCCTTGTTTCGCCGTCCTGTCCAGAGATAATCCGTCCCTTATCCAAAGCATCCATGATTTTGCTGCTATCAATCCCCTAATCGATATGCGATAGGTGATTGCGCCTCCGTCCATGGAGCAACATTCCTCCATACACCGTGGCCAGATACTCAGATTTTCTTGTAGCCACAACAGGAGAGCCCTCTGAACTCACAGCACGCTGTGAGCCGCTGGGAGTCGCCGCTCAGGTCATCTGTCGATTTCACAAACGGATAAGGAACTCAAGAATGGCTCTCGAAAGCTTGCTCGTCATCCTACTCGTCGGCGCCGTGGCCGGTTGGCTCGCGGGCCAGATCGTCAAGGGCTACGGCTATGGCCTGCTCGGCAATATCGTGGTCGGCATCGTGGGCGCGTTCCTCGCCGGCCTCCTGTTTCCGCAACTGGGCCTGACGATCGGAACCGGGATCGCCGGCGCGATCATCCACGCCACGATCGGCGCGGTCATCCTGCTGTTCCTGATACGCCTGATCAAACGAGCCTGAGGCCGGTTCACGGTCCGAACGGGCTGCGGCTCAAGTCGGTGCGGGGCCGCCGGCGGCCCCGCCGAGCGGCGCCAGTATCTCGCGCACGATCCCGCGCAGCCAGATATGCGCGGGATCGCCGCTGTGTTTCCGGCGCCATATCATGCACAGCAGCGGCGGAGGGATCGTCACCGGCGGCGCGTAGACGGTGATTCCGGACGACTGCGCCCGGCGTTCGGCGAGATCGCGCGGAAAGAGCGCGATCAGGTCGCTCGCCGCCACGGTCTGCAGCACGCCCTCGAACACCGGCGCCGACATCACAACGCGGCGAGAACGTCCCTCGCGGGCCAGCGCCACGTCTCCAAGACCATGAAACCGGCCGTCGGGCGAGCACAGGACATGGCCCAGGGCGCAGAACAACGCCATCGGAACCACTTCGCCCGGCGCGACCCCCGCCGCTGCCAAGGCCTGATGCCCGCTGCGGGCGATCACGGCGAAATCCGCGAAAAAGGAGCGGCTCGTGCGCAATCCACGCCGGGAAGGGTCGCTCCGGCAGCAGGGCGATGTCGATATTTCGGCGCTCGAGCGCCTCCACGTAATGATCAGGCACGAGATCGACCATCTGAAGCCGCACCCCGGGAGCCTCCTGCTGCAGCCGCGCGCCCAATTCTGGGATCAGCATCGTGGCGAAGAAGTCCGTGCCCGAGATGCAGAAATCCAGGCGCGCCGCAGCCGGATCGAAATGGCCGGGGCCGCTCAGGACATCTTCAAGGTCCCTCAGCAGCGCCGTGAGCGGCTCCTCAAGCTTCGTCGCGAAGCTGGTCGGCGCCAGCCCCTGTCCCTGGCGGACAAAGAGCGGGTCGCCGAGCGCATGGCGCAAACGTCCCAGCGCGGCCGAAACCGCTGGCTGGGAGAGGCCGAGCCTACGCCCTGCGCCGACCGTCGAGCCTTCGCGCAACAACGCGTCGAGAACTCGCAAAAGATTCAGATCAAAGGTCGAAAGATTGATCACACAAATAATTTATATCCGATCAATCGATTTCACAAATTAACTCTCATCCGGCAGATTCGCGACGTCACCCATTGCGCGGCACTTGGACCGCAAGAACACGCCACCCGTCGGAATGGAGAAGAACGAATGAAAATTCAATCAGTTACTCTTGTCGCCGCCTGTCTGGCCCTTGCGGCGCCGGCTGCGGCAGACGGCATATCGCACCTGCCGATGGTGTCCGAGATCGCCCCCAACGCCGTCGCCATCAGCCCGCATGTCCCAAATATGGGCGAGCACTGGGCCGAGCCGGCGAACCTGCCGCTGGGGCCGATCTACTGCGTGATCGATGGTCGCGTCGTTTGCGTCGAGTACATGTTCCTGGTCAGCGACCTGACCTCCGGCGTCGATTGGACCGGCATCACGACCGGGATGCAGACTCCTCCGGTCACCTGGATCGACATGGAGTACAAGCCGAACGGCGCCGGGCCGTTTCAGGAGCCGCTTTACCAGCTCCATCTCTACTTCGCCGAAAGCGACGTGCTCGCCGCGCATTGATCCGCAGCAAGGCCGCTTGGGCGCCCTGCCCAGGCCTCAGCACGAGCCCGCATGAGAAGACTTTCGGGCGAAGCGAGCCGTTCGCCGGCGGCCGTCAGGGTATGGCGTACGTTGCGACGGCTGCAAGCGGCGCGGCGAGCACGTCGCCGCGCCCGTCACGCTCCCAGGACCGACAAGACCGGGACGCGGATTGTCGAGACGGTTACGGATCAGCGCGAGGAAGTCGCCCGGGAGCGCCCTCGGCCCAACGTCGAGCGACGCAGCGATGATCCCTCAGCATCATCCAGAGGTCAGCTGGCAAGATCACTCGCCCATCCGCACGCTGCGAGGGGGCATTTCAAATTTCTTCGCCGTTGGAATTGCCGTGAGCAGCTTTTCGCGCGAGCCTAGGGCATGCCGACAGCCCGTTCACCCGTGGCGCGCCAACCGGCCCAACGAGGACAGAGGGAGCATAGCGCCGGATGATGGCTGGAGCTTTTCTGGACATCTATTGCGGTCCGGCGCCCGTGCCCGGCGATATCTGGACGCGGTGGAACTTCGATCCGCCGCTCGTCGTCGCGCTGATCCTTCTGGCGCTGGCCATTGGCCGCAGATGGGCGGGAGCGCTTGCGGTGGGCGTTCTGTTCGTGGCGTTCGTTTCGCCGCTCTGCGCGCTGTCGGCGGCGCTCTTTTCGGCGCGGGTGGCGCACCATGTGCTGCTGGTCGCCGTGGCGGCGCCGCTCCTGGCGATGGTCTGGCCGGCGCGCAGCTCCCGTCCGGCGACGCCGGCGTTCCTCATTTCGACGGTCATACTCTGGGGCTGGCACCTGCCCGCCGCCTATGATCCCGCGATGGGCCATGTCGGGGTCTACTGGCTGATGCAGCTTACGCTGCTGGGCTCGGCCGTCATGTTCTGGCGCGCGGTGCTCGGCCCCGAGCAGGCGCCGGGTCGGGCGCTGCCGTTCATCCTCGCGGGCTACATGCAGATGGCGTTTCTGGGCGCGCTGCTCACCTTCGCGCCCGATGCGCTCTATGCGATCCACCAGGTCGCGCCGCTGGCGTGGGGGTACAGCCCGCTGGCGGATCAGCAGCTCGGCGGGCTCATCATGTGGGTGCCGGCCGGATTGCCGTTTCTGGTTTTCGGGGCCCTGGTCGCCAGACGCGGCTGGCGCTCGATCGGGGGCCAGGCGGCATGACCCTGTGGCTGTACGGGCTCATCCCGCATCTCAAGGCTTTTCATATCGTCACGCTGGCGGTCTGGTGCGCCGGGCTGTTCGCGCTGCCGCTCATGCTTGCGCGCCACGAGCCCGCGATCGGACCGGCCGATTACTCCCGCATCCGGCGGGCGTCGCATTACAGCTACACATTCGTCGTGACCCCGGCGGCCGTGCTGGCCATCGCCTCGGGAACGGCGCTCGTCTTCCTGCGCGAGGTCTTCGTGCCGTGGATGTTCGCCAAGCTGGTCTTCGTGGCGTTTCTGGTGATCTTTCACGCATGGCTCGGCCATGTTCTGGTCACCGTGGCCGAGACCGAGGGCCGACACACCCCGCCCGAGCCGACGGCGCCCATGCTCATTCTGCTGGCGCCTGTGGTGGTGATCCTCGCTCTGGTGTTGGGAAAACCCGATCTTGGTCAGATTCCGATGCCTGACTGGCTGTCGCAGCCGCAGGGACGTCAGTTGCCCTTTGACGTTCCCAGACGATAATCGAACACGAGCTTTCCTCCATGCCAGCCGGTCACGATCACCGCCAGGACGCTGAACCCCGACAGCAGAATGCCGTAAGGCAGCACGGCGGCCTCGTAGCCCGTCATCCGGTAGCCCCAGTTGGCCCCCAGAAGCGAGAGCAGCATCACGGCCAGCACGAAATGGGTCCAGGAGGCGGCGCGCGCGCGGATGCCCGGCACCATCAGGAGCTCCATCGTTCCCGAAGCGCCAGCCAGGAGGCCGAACAGGAACGCCGTGCCCGCCGCCCAGACCGCGGCGCGCGCCCAGAAGAGGTCGCCTGTCCACCAGTAGAGCGAATCGGCGCCGAAGGTGCAGAAGGTCAAAGCCACGGGAAAGGCCACCGACATCGCGTGGATGGGGTGGCCGAAAATGGCGACCTTCGATTCGGTCAGATCGAAACCCGGTTGCGAGGTGATGGGATCGATCTTGGCTTTTTCCGATTTCTGGACCATGGGCTCGGGCATCGGCGGCGTCTCCTGTCGATCGGCGCTGCCAGTATAACGTCAGTTGCGCTTTCGGGTTGCGCGGATTCGCTTTCGACGGTGCACCCCGCCGGCCCGGCGGCCGAGGCTATCGCCGCCCTGTGGTGGGTGATGCTGGTCGGGTCGTGCGTGATCTTCGTTCTGGTGATGGCCCTGCTGGCCTTGGCCCTTCGCCGCTCCAACGTCGAAGGTCGCGGCGACGGGAGCGAGGGCGAGCGGGTCTGGCTGGTGGGGCTCGGTCTCGTCTTCCCGTTGCTGGTGCTCTTGGCGTTGCTGGCCTACGGGCTGGTCATCGGCGAGCGGCTTGCGCCGCGCGACGGGCCGGAGGTGGTGACGGTGCGGGCGGAGGGGCGGCAATGGGAGTGGCGCTTTTCCTACGCCGATGCGCCCGGGCTTGTGACGGAGGGGGTTCTGCATATCCCGGCGGGAACGCCTGTGGATGTGGAGATCACCACCGTCGACGTGATCCACAGCTTCTGGGCGCCGCGACTGGCCGGCAAGCTCGATGCGATCCCCGGCCACGTGAACGTCCTGCGGATCGAGGCGCGCGAGCCCGGCGAATACGCCGGCGTCAGCGCCGAATACAGCGGTCCGGGATATCTCGACCACCGGTTCACCGTCATCGCCCATGACGCGGACGGCTGGGCCGGGTTTTTGCGGGGAGCCGCGCCATGACGCCCTTGCGCCGACACCGCGCGCTCACCCGGATCTGGGCGTCCGACCCGGGCTGGAAAGGCTGGTTCACCACCGTGAACCACACCGATCTGGGCCGCATGTTCATGTTCACGGCGATGATCTTCTTCGTCGTCGGCGGCATTCTGGCCATGCTGATCCGGGCGCAGCTGGCTACGCCGCGCTCGGCCTTCATGGGCCCCGAGGTCTACGCGCAGGTTTTCACCATGCACGGGACCATCATGATGTTCCTGTTCGCCATCCCGCTCATCGAAGGGATCGCGATCTATCTCCTGCCCAAGATGCTTGGCGCGCGGGATCTGGCCTTTCCCAGGCTGACCGCCTTCGGCTACTGGTGCTACGTCTTCGGCGGCTCGATGCTGCTGTTCGCCATGCTCACGGGCCTGGCGCCGGACAGCGGATGGTTTCTCTATCCGCCGTTGTCGTCGACCCTCGGCAGCCCGGGGATCAACTCGGACTTCTGGCTGATCGGCATAACCTTCGTCGAGATATCGGCGATCTGCGCGGCGGTCGAGATCACCGTGACCATCCTGCGCTTCCGCGCGCCCGGCATGTCCCTGGACAAGATGCCGATCTTCGCCTGGTACATGCTGGTGGTGGCCCTGATGATCCTGACGGGCTTTCCGCCCCTGATCCTGGGCTCGGTGCTGCTGGAGCTCGAACGCGCCTTCGGATGGCCGTTCTTCCAGGTCGCCGAAGGCGGCGACTCGCTGCTCTGGCAGCACCTGTTCTGGCTGTTCGGCCACCCCGAGGTCTACATCATCTTCCTGCCTGCGGCGGGGATCATCTCCACCGTTCTGCCGGTGATGGCGCGCACCACGCTCATGGGCTACGGCTGGGTCGTCGCCGCCGCGGTGGCGCTCGGGGTGCTGAGCTTCGGCATCTGGGTTCACCACATGTTCACGACCGGCATCCCGCACATGGCGCTGGCGTTCTTCTCGGCGGCCTCGACGCTGGTGGCCGTTCCCACGGCGGTGCAGATCTTCGCGTGGATCGGCACAATCTGGAAAGGCAAGCCGCAGCTGAAACTGCCGATGCTGTGGATCCTCGCGTTCTTCGCCACCTTCGTGATCGGCGGGCTGACGGGCGTCATGTTGGCCGTGGTGCCGTTCAACTGGCAGGCGCATGACACGCATTTCGTCGTGGCGCATCTGCATTACGTGCTGATCGGCGGCTTCGTCTTTCCCGTTCTGGCCGGACTCTACTATTGGTTGCCGCATCTGACGGGCCGCCGGCGCTTCTTCCGGCTAGGCGAACCCGCGTTCTGGCTGGTCTTCGTCGGCTTCCACGTCACCTTCCTGGCCATGCACTGGGTGGGGCTGCTGGGACAGCGTCGGCGCACCTTCACCTACGAACACGGGCAGGGCTGGGAGGCGATCAACCTGATCTCGTCCATCGGCGGTTTCATCACGGCCATCGGTTTCGCGCTCGTGTTGATCGACATCGCCATCAATGCGCTCGTCACCTTGCGCGGCAGGCGAAACCCCTGGGGCGCCGGCACGCTGGAATGGGCCATGCCCAAGCCGGTCCCAGCCTACAACTTCGCCAGCCTGCCTCCGGTTCGGGGCCGCGAGCCGCTCTACGACGATCCCGGCCTCGACCTGCGGATCGCGCGCGGCGAGGGATATCTGGGCGATCCGGGAGACGGGCGGCGCAAGACGCTGGTCGTGGACATCGCCAGCGGACGGCCCGAACAGGTGGTCGTCTTCCCGTCCAACACGGCGCTGCCGATCGTCATGGCGCTGGTCACGGGGGTCGCCTTTCTCGGCGTGCTCATCAAGGCGTTCTGGCTGGTTCCGCTGGCGGTTCTGGGCGTCGCCGCCCTCGCCTTCCGCTGGGTCTGGAGTCTGGGAACCCGCACCGACGAGGGCTTGCTGGACGCGGGTCACGGCCTGTCGCTGCCGCTCGCCTCCGCCTCGACCCGTCCGCCCGGCTGGTGGGGCACGGCGTTCCTGCTCGTGGCCAATGCGACGTTCTTCGCGTCGCTGCTGTTCGGATACGCCTTCCTGTGGACCGTCGCGCCCAACTGGCCCCCTCCCGCCTATCTGGAGCCCGGACTGGCGGGTCCGGCGCTCGGATTGGCCGGGATCGTTCTGGCGCCCCTCGGGCTGCGGCTGGCCGAGCGGCTTCTGCGCGCGGGACATGCGATGACGCCGGGGCTCGCGATAGCCTTGACCGGCGCGGCGGCGACAGCGTCGGCTGGGGTGCTGGCGGTGCTGGCCTCCGCCGATCCGCAGGGCCACGCCTATGACGCGATCGTCCGGGTCATCGCCGGATACGTGCTGATCCATGTCGTGCTGGCGGCCGCAATGAGCGTCTACCTCGCCGCGCGCCGCTCCGCGGGGTTCGTCTCGCCCGACCGCTACGGCGAAGTGCGGATCGTGCGGCTCTGGACGGATTACGCCGCGATCACGGCCCTGCTCGGCCTTGCGGCGCTGCATCTGCCGGGGGCGCTGACATGAGGGACGTGTTGCGCGTCTTCGGCCCTTTTTCAGTATGGTTCGCATGCTTCAGCGCGGTCTACGGGCTGCACGGGCTGGTTTGCTCGGAGCGCTGGAGCGCGGCCGGGCTGTCGTTGTGGGACGGGCGCCTTGCATTGCTGGCGGCGTGTATCGCGGCGGTCTCCATTCAGGTAGGCGTCGCGCTCATGCTGCGCGCGCCCCGCTTGGCCGCGTCCTCGGGCTTCACACAGAGCGTCAGCCTCTGGCTGGGCTGGGCGGCGGTGGTCGCGACGCTTTGGTCGCTCTTCCCCGTAGTCGTGACTTCGACCTGCACGTGAAGGCGAACACGCCGCAGCCCTGACGATCTAGCGGCGGCGAGGCCGAACCGCGGTTCGGCCTCGATCGTCCTGTTAACGACCGGCGGGACTACCTGTTTCTTACAGCGCGAAGCGCAAGATCGCGGCCATCTCCCCCCCGCCCGGAATATCGCTCTGGCGCACGCCGAGAACGCGCGCGCCGCTCGCAAGCGCCCGACCGGCGATCTCGTCGATCACGCCATAGGTGCCCGCGCTGGCCTCGTCTGCGATGCTGATAGCGCCAGTCTCTTCGTCGACAGTGCCGGGAATGACCAGGTCGATATCCACGAGCAATGTGTCGATTGCGCCAAAGGTGGCCGCGCGGGCCGCGTACGAGATGTCGCTCGTCGCCCGGCCATCGCTCGCGCGCTGCTCATAGAGCGCCTTCAGGTCCTCGATCTCACGCGCATAGGCGGTGTCGAGAACGGCGCGCGCCGCCTGAGCGAGGTCGAGGTCCGTGATGCGGTCGGGGCTGTCCGAGATGTCGTCCGGCAGCAGATGCGGGTAGCTGCAGGCGGAACGGAACACGGACGCCAACCGCCCGGTGGCGGCCAGGATCAGGGGCGTCTCGAGGCCGCCCAGAAACGGCCGCAGAGCCGCATCGACCTTGCGGGCGTATTGCTGAAAACGGACGTTCTGTCCTTCAGACCCATGGACGCGCCCGCTGGCGGAGCGATCGTTCAGGGTCGATTTGCCCACAGCGCTCGCGGCGTCCTTCGGCAGGTTGTCGATCCTGATCGTCGCCGGGGGCAGGTCCGCATGCATCTCCACGAGCCGCACGGCGTTTTCCGACAGCGCGAGAATATAGGCGGAGTTCGGGAAGGTGACGGCGCGCAGCAGCGGCTTCAGATGAAACCTGTCGGAAACTTCAACGATCGCGGAGAGCTGGTTCGGCAGCCTGAAAGTCCACATCCTGTCCGGCGTGGCCAGAACCGCGAGGCTGTTGGCCTGCAAACGCCAGAATTCCTCATCGCTCGCCACCGCGTCGATCTGATCCATCAAATCCGCAAGACGCCGCTTGTCGAAACCCGCCGCCTCGAGCTGCTCGCGCGCCTGCCTGGCGAGGTTGCCCAACGCGATCCGCGACGCGTCGCTCTCCTGCGTCAGCGGCGTCGTCTCGAGATAGATCGACACGCAGGCGTCACTTCTGACGCCGTTGAGCGAGGCGATCTCGGTGCGGGTGGGAATATCGACATAGAGCATTCAGCTGTTCCTTGCGTCTTGTTCGGGTGGGAGGTGGGCCATGTATAGCCCAACAACGCGCCGACAGCGCAATGGTCGCACCAGAGCGCCGATTTTCTCCTGCGTGAACCGGAAAAGGAGGCGAACGCGCCGGGGCCTTGGCGGTCACTGCAGGCTGAGCGCGATGAGGACGCCGAGCGCGCCGGCCGCCATGAGCAGCCCGGCGAAGGACCACCGCGCGAAGGCGCGCTCGGCGACAGAGGCCGCGCGCCACAGCGGCGCGGCGAGCACGCCCGGATCGGGTCGGGGCAAGTCCTCGAGGCGGCTCCGGCCGCGACGCGCCGCGCCGTCGAGCCTCCGAAGCCATTTCGTCACTGGCGTGACGAGATCGCCCTCCGGGATGGACGGGACGCTCGGCGAAATGCGGAGGAACGCCGCGGCGATCGCCCCTCCGACAAGGACCGGCCACAGGCCGTTCAGGATCGACGAGGCCGACAGGGAATAGGCGAGCGGCAAACCGGCGAGATCTGTGAAGAAGAACCAGGGCGAAACGAGAGCGGCGACCGCCAGCGCGACGAAGGACGCGGTCATGATCGGCGAGGGCCGCGCGCGCTCCTGTGCGGAAACCTGCGCCGCCAGGGTCATGACGAAGCGCGCGAGCAGCAAGGTGGTGCCGATCGCCGACAGGGTCACCAGCCAGTAGACGATCGGGTCGGCGATGTGGGCCTTCATGGCGGCCTTGGCTAGCGCTCCGCCCGTCCCCGGAAAGCCGGCGACGGAGAGGGCGAGCAAGGCGGCCGCCGCGAGCGCGGGGACGGCGGCGCGGCGTCCCGAGGCGGCGACGATGCCGACCGAGAGGAACAGCGCGCCCTTGGCGAAACCGTGATGCAGCGAGAGGAGCGTCGCCGCCGCGAGGTTGTCGGCCGGCGTCGCGCCGGCGGCCGCGCCGATAAGGGCGAGAACGAGGCCCATCTGGCTGATCGTCGAATAGGCGAGCACGGATTTCGGATTGCGCTGGGTCAATCCTACGGCGACGCCGTAATACGCGCTCACCAGCCCGGTGATCACAAGGAGCGCTCCCCAGAGCGACAGCCCGCTTTCCATGGGCAGGAATTGCATCAGACCGAAGATGCCCGCCTTGACGATCGCGCCGCTCAGAACGGCCGAAGCGGGAACGGGCGCGGCCGGATGCGCAAGGGGAAGCCAGACATGGAACGGGAACATGCCGGCCTTGAGCCCGAATCCGACGATCAGCAGCGCGATCGCCGCCTCGCCCCCCGGCGCATCCGTGAGCGCGATTCGAACGTCGACGATCAGCAGGCTGTCGGCCGCAGCCGCGCCGATCAGGAAGCCCAGCAGCAGGCAGGTCTCGCCGAGGACGGCGAGGACGATGTAGACGATCCCCGCATGCAGAGCCCGTTGCGTGCCGTCATGCACGACGAGCAAATAGGCGCATAGCGACACGACGGCGAAGGAGACATAGAAGGTGATGATGTCGGCCGCGAGGAATACGCCCAGATTGCCGCAGAGCGTCATGCACCAGAAGCCCACGAAAGGGGCGATCTTCGGCTTGTCGCGCATATAGGCGGTGGCGTAGAGCCCGGCCCCCATCCACAGAAGCGCGACGAAGCCGAGGAAATAGCGCGCATTCCCGTCGAGCGTGAGCGTGACGCCGAGCAGGAGGTCGGGAGCGAGGGTCGTTTCGTCCTGCGTTCCGAAGAAGGCGAGGGCCAGCGCCGGCAGCGGCGCCAGGGGCAAAAGCGCCAATGATCGCGCGCGCGTCGCGGGGATGGCTGCCAGGAGGCCGATCGCAAGCGGCGCGATCAGCGCGATGAGCGGCAGCAAGGGGCCCAGAGGAAACGTCATGGCCAATAGGTCCGCTCGACGATCAGGGTGGCCCAGCCGAGCGGACTGAGCGCCAATCCCGCCATGAGGCCCGCGAGCAGCGCCGCCGCCGCCGTGACGACCGGAGGCGCGATCAGGGCGAGAGGACGTTCGAGCGCCTGCGCGTCCGCCCGAACGATGTCCTCGCCGGGCTGGTACCAGAGCCGGTAGATCAGCGGCAGGAAGTAGGCGGCGTTGAGCAGGGCGCTGCCGGCGAGCACGGCGATCACCCATGTCTGACCCGCCTGGAGCGCGCCGATGCCGAGATACCATTTTGTCACGAAGCCGGCGATCGGCGGGACGCCGATCATGCCGAGCGCCGCGACGGAGAACGCGATGGCCGTCCACGGCATCCGCCGCCCCATTCCTGCGAGTCCGTCGATCGAGGTGATCCCTGCGCGTTCCGCGAAGATTCCGGCGCAGAAGAACATCGTGATCTTCATCAGGCCCTGATGGACGAGGTGGACGAGCCCGCCGATCGTGGCGAATGGCCCCGCGAGCGCCGCGCCGAGAATGATGTAGGAAACCTGGCTCACGGTGGAATAGGCGAGACGTTTCTTGATGTCGCGCTGCTGGAGGGCGCGCACGGACCCGTAAAGGATGGTGAACGAGGCGACGAAAGCAAGCGGCAAGCCGACGCCGAGTTCCGCGACGAGGGCTATGCCGAAGACGTCATAGATGACGCGAACGATGCCGAAGGCGCCGGCCTTGACGACGGCGACGGCGTGGAGAAGCGCGCTCACCGGCGCGGGAGCGGCCATCGCCGTCGGGAGCCAGCCGTGAAGCGGAAAAATCGCCGCCTTGACGCCGATGCCCAGGACGAACAACGCGAAGACGAACCGCAACGTCATGTCGTCGAGCCTTCGCAAATCCGAGGGCGCGGCGAACTCGACCGGGCCCGTCATACTTTCAAGCCAGACGATGGCGAGCAGGAGCACCGCGCTGCCGGCCAGCGTGTAGGCGAGGTAGCGCCGCCCTGCCGCGAGCGATTTCGCATCCCCTTTGTGGACCACGAGAGGCCAGGTCGAGAGCGTCAGCAATTCGTAGAAGATGAAGAAGGTGATGAGGGTGCCCGAGAGCGCGATGCCCGTCGTCGCCGCGACGCAGAGGCTGAAGAAGCCGAAAAAGCGCGACAGGTCGGAGCCGCCGCGGAAATATGCGATGGCGTAGATCGTCGTCAGCAGCCAGAGGAAGGCGGACAGCGTCACGAAGAGCAGAGCCAGAGCGTCAACCTGCAGGAGCATTTCGAGCCCCGGCACGAACGCGAACCGGAATTCGTAGTCCTCGCCCCGGCGCACGCCATCAAGCATCACGACGACTAGGCCGAGCTTGGCGAACGCGCCCGCGAGGTTGACCGCGTTGCGTTTTCTCTCGCTCTCCTCGCGCAGGAAGAAGGTCACCAGCGCCGGAACGAGCGACGTCGCGAGCAGGAGAACGGGGAGCGCCGTGTTCATTCGAGCCCCTCCTGCGCCGCGTCCGCGCGGCCGATACGGAGCAGGTCGAACGGAACGGCCGAGAACACCCCGAGCGCGATCGCCGCGCCGGCGAGAACGAGCGGCACGGCCTGTCGCCAGCGCGCTATCGGAGTGATGTCCGAACCTTCGGCGGGCTTGGCGAAGGCGCGTTCGAGCGGGCGGAACAGATAGATCGCCGCCAGCAGCCCGCCGGCCAGCATGACGAGTGCGAAGAAGTGATTTCCGCCGGCGAAGGCCGCCGTCAACAGCAGGTATTTCGCCGTGAATCCCCCGCTCGGGGGAAGCCCCATGAGCGATATCGCGGCGAGGCCGAAGGCGAAGACGGTGAGCGGCATGGTCCGCGCGACACCCTTCAACCCATCCATCCGGTCATGCCCGATCGCCTCGGCGAAGAGCCCTGCGCAGAGGAACATCGCTGCCTTGGCGAAGGCGTGCGAGAGGGCGTGAACGACGCCGCCGTTCCAGGCTCCCGCGGCCCAGGGCTGCGCCTCCCCGCCGCTTCCCGCAAGCGGGAACATCAGGAACAGGTAGCCGAGTTGCGCCACGGTCGAATAGGCGACGACGAGCTTCAGCCGCTCCTGCCCTATGGCGAGGACCGAGCCGAACAGGATCGCGCCGACGCCCATCGCGCCGAGGATCATGGCCAGCGCCTCGTTGCCGGCGACGGGCAGCACGTCGAACCAGATCCGGACGACGATGTAGAAGGAAGCCTTCGTCACCAGGGCCGAGAGCATGGCGCTCGCGGGCGCGGGGGCCCCGGCATGAGCGGGGGGGAGCCAGGCGTGAAACGGAAACAAAGCCGTCTTGGCGGCGAGGCCGATCGTCATCAGCGCGGCGGCGACGAAAGTCGGCGCATCCGGCTCGGCGAGGATGCGCAGAAGCGCGATGTCGAGCGCGCCGTAGCGCGCATAGATGAGGGTGACGCCGAGGAGATAGGCGAGCGAGCCGAACAGCGCGAAGAGCATGTAGCGGATCGCCGCAGCGACGGTTTCGCGCCTGCCGTCGAGCGCGACGAGGGCCACGGCGGTCAGGGTGAGGAGCTCCAGAGCGACGTAGAGGTTGAAAAGGTCGCCGGACAGGAAGACCGCGTTCAGCGCTCCCCACATCGCCAAGAGCAGCGGCCAGAAGGCGAATCCCGCCCGCGTCTCCCGATCAGGCGTCGAGAAGATCGACGTCGCGAAGAGCACGACGGCGCCCGTCACGATCGCGCCCGTCAGCAGGAAGGCGGCGGAGAGGCCGTCGACGACGAGCGCGATGCCGAGCGGCGGGAGCCATCCGCCGACGGGCAACTGCGCCGGTCCCGTCCGCCAGATCTCCGTCGCGACGGCGAGGGCGGCGAGAAGGATCAGCGGCGCGGCGACGAGGGCGAGACGCGGCGCTCGGCGGCCGAGCGGGATCGCTGCGAGCGCGGCGGCGAGCGGTAGGACGAGGCAGGCCGTGACCGCGATCATCCGCCGCCCCGTTCATCGCCGGCGTCGGGCGCTTCGTCGTCGGGCGCTTCGTCCTCGAGCGAACTGCGCCCCGAAAGCGCGGCGTAGCGCGTGATCAGCGCGAGAGCGAGCGCCGTGAGCGACAGCGCGACGATGATTCCGGTGATGATGAGCGCCTGCGGCGCCGGATCGGCCCCGAGATCAGGACGCCGGAAGCCGGTCGCGCCGAAAAACAGGAATACGCCCGAGCCGATGACGTTGAAGGCGAGCACGCGGCGCAGCAGGTGCGTTCGCGCCACGAAGCCGTAGAGCCCGATACCGACAAGCGCCGCGCCGGTCAGGGCGAAGAGCGTCGCTGAGTGGCCGAGCGCTCCGCTCATCCTTGCGTCCTCTGCGGGGACCCGGCGACGAGCAGGGCGAGCGTGGCTGCGATCGAGAGCGTGAGCCCCGCCTCCACGGCGAGTATGATCGCCTTCGCGGCCGCCGGCGCCAGGCCGAGGAATGTCCCAGCCAACGCTCCGATCGCCCCGACTGCCAGAAAAAACGCGGGGCCGAATACGAGCGCGGCGCGCAAAGGAAGGCTGGAGACACGCGGAAGCTCGGTGATCCCGGCCATGGCGACGAGCAGCCAGATCGCGGCCAGCACCGTGCCGCCCTGGAAGGCTCCGCCGGGGTTTTCGCTCCCCGCCCAGACGAGATAGACCGCGACGACCAGCCCGAAGGGCGGCAGCAGCCGCCCGAACGTGGCCAGCACCCCGTCCGAGCGCGCATGCTGGCGCAAGCCGGGCAATCCGCCCCAATTGCCGTCATCCGCGAGAGACCAGACCGCCACCAGCGCGAAGAGCAGCACGATGCTCTCGAGCAGCGTGTCGTAGGCGCGAAAATTGAGGAGAACCGCCGTCACCGGGTTCCCGACGCCGGCTTGGGGAAGCGCCTCGGAGATGAGCGGCGTGAGGCCGGCGCCCTGCGGATCGAGCGCGAGCGCCGCCCAGGCCAGCGCGCCGGCGACGCCGGCGCAAAGCAGCGCCGCGGCGATCTTCGCCAAACGCCCGCCCTCGCCGCTCTCGCCGGACGACGCGGTGCGCTCGACCCGCGCCAATGCGCTGATCAGCAGGATACCCGTCAATCCGGCGCCGATGGCGGCTTCCGCGAGCGCGACGTCGATCGCGTCGAGGCGCACCCAGGCGATCGCGATCAGGAGGCCGTAGACGATGAAAAAGGCGACCGAGCCGAACAGGTCGCGCCCGCCGATCGCCGCCATGGCAGCCGCCACGGCGAGAAGCGCGAGAAGGCCGTCGAAGACCAGCGCAGGGGTCATCGCCCGTCATCCTTCGGGCGCGAGCGCAGGTGACCGGGCAGGGCGATGCGCGCGATGAGCTGCGCCACGGTGGCGGCGGCTCCGACCACAAGCACCCATACGAGCAGCATCTTGAGCATGGTCGCGACATCGCCCATCCGGGGCAGCAGCCCGAGCACGATCAGACCGAGGCCGAGATTGTCGGCCTTGGTCAGGGCATGCAGCCTGCTATGCAGGTCGGGGAAGCGCAGGAGGCCGAGCGTACCGGCGAAGAAGAAGAAGGCGCCGGCCGCGATCATCGCGAGGGTGTAGAGGTCGATCGGCGTCACGGATCGGGCTCCTCCGGATCGCCAAGGCCGTCGGCGCTCGCGGATTTCACGAAAGCGACAGCCGCGAAGGCCGCGAGAAGGGCCATGATGAGCGCGACATCAACGATCGCCGGATTCGCGCCCGCCGCGGCGAGCAGAAGCAGCACGGCGACGCCGCTCGTGCCGATGAGCTGCACGGCCATGATGCGATCGGCGGCGTCGGGCCCCCGGAGCACGCGGATCAGCCCGCCGGCGACGCTCAGCAGGAGGAACGCCGCAAAGCCGAGAAGGACGGCGCTCATCGCACCGCCCCGCGATCCCCGGCATTCTCGCCCTCGCCTCCGCCGTCGCTCTCGACCCGGCCCATCACCCTGTCGATCCTCGCCTCCTCCTCGCGAATCTGCCCGGCGATGTCGGCCTCGGTATCGAGACAATGGACGAAGAGCCGGCCATCGAGGCTCCCCGCGACGAGTGTGCCGGGCAGCAGGCTGAACTCATTTCCCAGCATGACCCGCGGCATTCCGGCCGGAAGACGCGTCTCATGCACCAGCCAACCGGTTTTCAGGGGCATGCGCGGATGCACCGCCCGCCAGGCGACGTCGACGCCTCCGAGCACGGATCGCCAGAGAAAGCGCGGCGCGAGACCGATGAGACCCGGGAGGCTGACGGTGCGCCCTTCAGGCGGCAGAAGCCGCAGGCTCAGCCATGCCCCTCCGGTCGCGATCGCAGCGCCGACAGCGAGTCCGCCGGGATCGGCGGCGGTGAGGATGAGCCAGACGGCGAAGAGGATCACGAATCGCTTAAGGGGGATCATGGCTCGGCCTCGACGATCGGCCTGGGGCCGGATTCTTCGGATTTCGCGGCGTTGCGGCGTCCATCCGGTAAATCGCGCTCGCGCAGGCTTGTCAATGCCGAGCCGCCGGTCCGCCGCGCCCGGGCCCATTCGTTCCCGAGAACAACCACGCCAGGATGCGCGGCGATCATGGCGTCGCTTTGGTTGAACCCCGGGTCGGCGTCTCCCGATGGCGGGGCGGCGCTGTCAGACAATTGCGAGCCAGCGCCCTTCTTCTCGAGGTGTATTTGCGCCTCGGCTTATTTGCGGACCAGAACCAGCAAATATGGGCGCCGTCCGGGATGAGATCAGACTCATTCATCGGTGCTGCTTCAGGTCACAAGGACCAAGCTCGTAAGACGGCGGAGCATGACAGAGTAAGTCGCGAATTCTCGCAGGCTCGCATTGCAGGCGGCTGATGACGATATTCTTCAAAAAAGAGTAGTCCGTATTTCCCTTTCGTCCAGATTGACATCCCGAATACCAGCGACGAGCATGGCTTGTCTGGTGGGGAAAGGGGCTGCAATGATGTCATCGGGATGGTTTCGCCGGATCATCTCCGGCGATCGTTCGTGGCGCTGCGGCATTATCGCAGGACTGCTCTTTTCGCTGCCGATCGCGTCGCCGGTCTCGGCGCAAAGCTCAGGCGACCTGCTACGCCTGTTCCAAACGTTTGACCGCATGGCGCCGCAACATCAGGCTCCACGCCATCGTGTTCCCGCCCGGCCGAGCCGCGAAGACGTATATCGGGCGCAGAGGATACTGAACGCAATCGGCTACAACGCCGGCCCCGAAGATGGCGCCATGGGTCCGCGCACGCACAGCGCGCTCATCGCGTTTCAGCGCGAAAGCGGCCTTCCGCCCAGCGGCCAGCCGGATCCGCGTACGATGGCCGCCCTCGAGCAGGCGTTGCGCAGCCGCGCCGCGTCGCGTCCCGCTCCGGCCCCGGTGTCGCAGGCGCCGGCCCCGGCGACGGAATTCGTCGGCTACTACGAGGCGGCGAGCCGAACGGCGAGCGCCATCACCGGCGACATCACAGTCGCCCCCGAGACCATCACATTCGGCAACGGCGCCGCGATCGGGCTGAGGCCGGTGCATCGCCGGGGGACTTTCGCCGTCGATCCGCCCGCCGATCCCCCGTTGCTTAGCGGACAGACGCTGTGCGGCGACGCGCCGCCACGGGTCGTCGTTCTTAGCCAGAATAATCCGGGCTTCATCGGATTGTCGGTATACGCCGACAGTCAG
>REDO01000157.1 GCA_007693435.1 Salinarimonadaceae bacterium
GCGATGGTGCGCTTCCAGATCAGCTCGTAGAGCCGCATCTGCTCGGGATCGAGGTAGCGCGCGACCATCGCCGGAAGGCGGCCGAGATCGGTCGGGCGAACGGCCTCGTGGGCCTCCTGCGCGTTCTTGGCTTTCGTCACGTATTTGCGCGGAACGTCGGGCACGTAGCCGTCGCCGTATTCGCGTCCGATCACGCGTCGCGCCGCCTGGATGGCGCTGGGGTCCATGTCGACGCCGTCGGTTCGCATATAGGTGATGAGGCCGACCGTCTCGCCGCCGATCTCGACGCCCTCGTAGAGCCTCTGCGCCGCGCGCATCGTCTGGGCGGGGGCCATGCCGAGCTTGCGCGAGGCCTCCTGCTGGAGGGTCGAGGTGTTGAAGGGAGGCTGCGGATGGCGCTTGGCCGGCTTTGATTCGACGCTGGCGACGGCGAAGCTCGCGATTTCCAGGTCGCGCTTGAACGCCTCCGCTTCGGCGCCCTTGCCGATATCGAGACGGTTGATTTTCTTGCCGTCGGCGCCGACGAGGCGCGCTTCGAAATTGGCGCCGTCCCGCGTGGCGAGATGGGCCGTCAGCGACCAGTATTCCCGCGCGACGAACACCTCGATCTCGCGCTCGCGGTCGCAGACGAGGCGCAGCGCCACCGACTGGACGCGCCCGGCCGATCGCGATCCGGGAAGCTTGCGCCAGAGCACGGGAGAAAGGTTGAAGCCGACGAGATAATCGAGGGCTCGCCTTGCGAGATAGGCGTCGACGAGCGCCTGATCGATCTCGCGCGGCTGGGCCATCGCCTTCTGCACGGATTCCTTGGTGATCGCGTTGAAGGTCACGCGCTGGATCTTCACGTCCTTGAGGGCGCGCTTCTTCTGGAGCGTGTCGAGCACATGCCAGGAGATGGCCTCGCCCTCGCGATCCGGATCGGTCGCGAGAATGAGCGTGTCCGCCCCCTTCACCGCGCGCACGATTTCGGCGACGTGCTTCGAACCACGCGCGTCGAGTTCCCAGATCATCGCGAAATCCGCTTCGGGATCGACCGAGCCGTCCTTCGCGGGGAGATCGCGGATATGTCCGAAGGACGCGAGAACCTCGAAATCCCGTCCAAGATACTTGTTGATCGTCTTGGCCTTGGCTGGCGATTCGACGACGACGACCTTCATAAGAGCGCTTTCCCGGACGAGAGGCTGGCTTGCGTCAGGCGGGCGCGGCGTCAACCCCTCGATACGCCGCGAGGCGCTTTAAGTGGGTGAATGCGGCGCGCCTGTCAAATGCGAAGGCCCGGCATCCGGTCGCAGGACAGGCCGCAGAGCGTTTCTTCTTGCTCAAATCAGCCCCGCGCTGTATATCCGCGCCGCGTTCCGACGACACCCTTGGAGGCGAGGACGCGAAGGGCCGCAGGATGCGGCCCTTGGTTTTTGATCGAGTTTCATAAGGACCACGACCATGAGTGACATCAAGAAGCTCTCGGCTGTGGCGCGCGAACGGGTCGGTAAGGGGGCCGCCCGTGAGATTCGCCGCCAGGGCGCCGTTCCCGCCGTGATCTACGGCGCTGGCAAGCCCGCCAGGGCCATTACGCTCAACTTCCGCGACATCAACAAGCTGATCTTCGCCGGCGGATTCCAGACGACGCTCTTCGAGATCGACGTCGCCGGCGACAAGGAGCGCGCCATTCCGCGCGACTTCCAGCTGGACCCCATCAAGGACAGGCCGCTTCACGTCGACTTCCTGCGCGTCTCGAAGGGCCAGACGCTCGCGGTCGAAGTGCCCGTCCACTTCCACAATCATGACAAGTCGAAGGGCCTGAAGCGCGGCGGCACGCTCAACGTGGTTCGCCACACGGTCGAACTCTACGTTCCTGCCGACGACATCCCGGATGGCATCGAGATCGACCTGACCGACTACGACATGGGCGATTCCATTCACGTGTCGCAGGTCAAGCTCCCCGGCGGCGCCACGCCGGTGATTCAGGACCGCGACTTCACCATCGCGACGATCGCCGTCCCAGCTGGTTACAAGGACGAAGACGAGGTCGAGGGTGAGGGCGAGGGCGAGGACAAGGCAGCGGAGCCCGAGGCGTAATCCGCGCGTCGAGCGAACGATTGTTCCGGCTAGGCGCTCCGGTTGCGAGACCGGAGCGTTTTGTCATCGACGAGGGAGCAGGGATCAATGCGACTCCTGGTCGGCCTCGGCAATCCCGGGCCCAAATACGCCGCCAACAGGCATAATGTCGGCTTCATGGTGATCGAAGAGATCGCCCGTGTAGCCGGAGCGTCTCCGTGGCGGCGTAAATTTCAGGGCGAGATCGCGGAAGGGGTGATCGGCGGCGAGCGCGTGCTCCTGCTCAAACCCCTGACCTACATGAACGAATCCGGACGTTCGGTCGCGGAGGCGCAGCGCTTCTACAAGGTGGAGCTGGACGATTTCGTCGTCTTCCACGACGAACTCGACCTGCCGCCCGGAAAGCTGCGCCTGAAGAAGGGCGGCGGCAACGCGGGGCATAACGGCTTGCGCTCGATCACGGCGCATTGCGGCAACGACTACCGCCGCGTGCGGGTCGGCATCGGACATCCGGGCGACAAGGCGCAGGTTCACTCCTACGTCCTGAACGACTTCGCGAAGTCCGAGGCGCCGTGGGTCGAGGATCTGGCGCGCGCCTGCGCCGAACATGCAGGCCTGCTCGTCAAAGGCGATGACGCAGGATTTCAAAACAAGGTCCACCTCGCGATGGAAGCGCGCGGCTGGACGGACGTGACGCAGGTCGGCCCCAAGGGGGCCTGAGGCGCCCGTGGCGAGCAGGCGGAGCAAGACCGCAGCAAGGGAATGAACGATGGGTTTTCGTATGGGCATCGTCGGTCTGCCGAACGTCGGCAAGTCGACGCTCTTCAACGCGCTGACGCAGACGGCGGCGGCGCAGGCGGCCAACTATCCCTTCTGCACGATCGAGCCGAATGTCGGCGACGTCGCGGTTCCTGACCCGCGGCTCGACAAGCTCGCGGCGATAGGGAAGTCAGGCCAGATCATTCCGACCCGACTGACCTTCGTCGATATCGCGGGCCTCGTGCGCGGCGCGTCGCGCGGGGAGGGGCTCGGCAATCAGTTCCTGGCCAATATCCGCGAGGTCGACGCGATCGCCCATGTCGTGCGCTGTTTCGAGGATGGCGACATCACCCATGTCGAGGGCCGCATCGACCCGCTGGCGGACATCGAGACGATCGAGACGGAGCTGATGCTGGCCGATCTCGACAGCCTCGAGAAGCGCGTCGTCGCGTTGGAGAAGCGAGCCAAGGGCGCCGACAAGGAAGCCAAGGCGGTGCTGGACCTCATGAACCGCGCGCTGACGCTTCTTCGCGAGGGCCGGCCAGCGCGGCTCGTCGAGCGCGCGGCCGACGAGGAGAAGGCTTTCGAGATGCTCGGTCTGCTCAGCTCGAAGCCGGTGCTTTACGTCTGCAACGTCGAGGAATCCTCCGCCGACGCCGGCAACGCCTTCTCCGAGCGCGTGATGGAGCGCGCCAAGGCCGAGAACGCGAAGGCTGTCGTCGTCTCCGCGAAGATCGAGAGCGAAATCGCCGTGCTGCCGCCAAGTGAGCAGACGGATTATCTCGAAGCCGTCGGCCTCGCCGAGCCCGGCCTCAACCGCGTTATCCGCGCAGGCTACGAACTGCTTGGTCTCGTTACGTATTTCACGGTTGGGCCGAAAGAGGCTCGCGCCTGGACGGTCACGAAGGGCACGCGCGCGCCGCAGGCCGCCGGCGTGATTCACACGGATTTCGAAAAGGGCTTCATCCGCGCCGAGACGATCGCCTATCCCGACTACGTGTCGCTCAACGGAGAGGGCGGCGCGCGCGAGGCCGGCAAACTTCGGCTCGAAGGCAAGGAATACGTCGTTCAGGACGGCGACGTCCTGCATTTCCGCTTCGCCAACTGAGCAGGCGCCTCCGCGTTCGCACTTGCGTTGATCGCCTTTTCCCGCTTCGCTGGCGGGGCACGAGGAGGACGATATGAGCGCGCAGGCGGATCTGTTCCCGGATTTCGAGTCAGGGTATTTCGCGACCGAGCAGGGGCGCGTCTTCGTCCGCAGCGGTGGCGAGGGTCCGCCGGTGCTGCTTCTTCACGGCTTTCCGCAAACGCATGTCTGCTGGAGCCGCGTCGCGCCGGCGCTGGCGCGCACGCATCGCGTCGTTTGCATGGATCTGCGCGGATACGGCTGGTCCAGCGCGCCGCGCGGAGATCCCGCGCACGAGACTTATTCGAAGCGCGCCATGGCTCGCGACGCCGTCAGGGTCATGTCGGAATTCGGCTATGCGCGCTTCGCCCTGGCCGGCCACGATCGCGGCGCGCGCGTCGGCTATCGGCTCGCGCTGGATCATCCGGGACGGCTGACGCATCTGGCGCTGCTCGACATTCTGCCGAC
>REDO01000093.1 GCA_007693435.1 Salinarimonadaceae bacterium
GCGCGGGGGCTGCGCATAGCGGGTGAAGAGGGGCTGGTCGCGGAAGGGGCGTGAGAGAACGACGAGCATTTCGTCGAACATCTCGAAATCGTCGCGCTCGACGGCCGCCTCGATCATCTGCTCGACGAGGTGGTTGCGGGGGATGAAGGCCGGGTTCGCGCGGCGCATCGCGACCCCCGCCTCGTGCGGCGAGCGGGTTTCGCGGGCCAGCCGCGCGCGCCAGCGCCCGGACCAGGACTCGAACCCCTCGGGGCTCTTGAACAGCGCCGCGACGGCGGCGTCGTTCGCCCCGCTATCGACCGCGCGGCTCAAGGCGCGGAAGACGAGCGTGTAATCCGCCTCCCCTTCGTGCATCGCGGCGAGAAGGCCCTCGACGAGCGCGTCGTCCTCGGGTTCTGCGCGCGCCAGACCCAACTTCGCGCGCATCTCGCCGAGCCAGAATCCACGGAACAGATCGGGGAAGGCCGCGAGCGCCTCTCCGAGCCGCGCGATGGCGCGGACGGCGTCATCGTCGACGAGCGGGACGAGCGTCTCGGCGAAACGGGCGAGGTTCCAAGGCGCGATCCGGGGTTGGTTGGCGTAGGCGTAGCGCCCGAATTCGTCGATGGCGCTGAAGACGGTCGCCGGATCGAACGCGTCCATGAAGGCGCAGGGGCCGTAATCGATGGTCTCGCCGGAGATCGCAATGTTGTCGGTGTTCATCACCCCATGGATGAAGCCAACCGCCATCCAGCGCGCGACGAGGCGCGCCTGTGCGTCGCGCACCGCCTCGAACAGGCGCAGATAGGGATCGGCGACGCCACGCAATTCCAGGTAGTGTCGCTCGATCACGTAATCGGCCAGAATGCGCACGCCCTCTCCATCGCCGGCGGCGGCGAAGTACTGGAAAGTGCCGATGCGGATGTGGCTTGAGGCGACGCGGGTGAGCACGCCGCCGGGAAGAAGCGTCTCGCGCGCCACATCCTCGCCCGTCGCGACGGCGGCCAGCGCGCGGGTCGTCGGCATCCCGAGCGCGTGCATCGCTTCGCTCACGACATATTCGCGCAACACCGGCCCGAGCGCCGAGCGTCCGTCGCCGCCGCGCGAGAACGGCGTGGGGCCGGAGCCCTTGAGCTGGATGTCGAGACGGCGACCCGCACGGTCGATCACCTCGCCGAGCAGCAAGGCGCGCCCATCGCCGAGCCGGGGGGAGTATCCGCCGAACTGATGGCCGGCATAGGCGAGCGCGATCGGCTGCGCTCCTTCCGGAAAGACGTTTCCTGCGAAGATCGCTGCGCCTTCGTCGGTGTCGAGAGCGTCAGGGTCGAGCCCAAGCTCTTCCGCCAGCGCATGGTTCAGCCGGATCAGCCGCGGGGCCTTCACAGGCTGAGCCGCGATGGGCGCGTAGAAGCGTTCCGGCAGACGCGCGTAGCTGTTGTCGAAGGGGAAGAGCGGCCGGCGAGTTGCGTCGTGCGACTCCTTCGCGGAGCCCTTCGCCGAGCGTGTCTGCGCCAGATGCGATGTCGATGCCATTCAGACCCGTTCCAATCCGCGACGCCAGGACCGCGGCGTCGCTACCCACTCAAGATAGGCGCTTCGGCTCGTGATTAAACCCGCCGCGGGTCGGTCCGCCAGGCGAAAGGAGAGATTTTCGCCTCGGCTACATTCAAAATCGTGAAACGTCATTAATGCATCTTTTGATTGTATTCGATGGAGGCGCCCGCTTTCATGAGCGGCGGCGTCCGCCGTGCTCGACGGCGAAACCCGCCGTTAAGCCGCGCTCAACGGCGCCCGAACAGCTTTTCGACATCCGACAGCTTCAGCTCGACATAGGTCGGCCGACCGTGGTTGCACTGGCCGGATAGCGGCGTCGCCTCCATTTCGCGCAATAGCGCGTCCATCTCCTGCGGGCGCAGGCGCCGGCCCGCGCGGATCGAGCCGTGGCAGGACATGCGCGAGAGCGCGGCGTCGAGGCGGCGCGCGAGCGGAGCCGCTTCGCCCGTCTCGGCGAGCGCGTCGGCGACGTCGCGAACGAGCGCGCGCATGTCCGCCCCCGCGAGCGCGGCGGGAACCTCGCGCACGGCGACCGCGCCCGGCCCGAAGGGCTCGATGGCGAGGCCGAGTTGCTCCAGCGCGGGGGCCGCCTCGACGAGGCGGGAGACGTCGAGCGTATCGAGCTCCACGATCTCCGGGATGAGCAGCATCTGGCGCGCCACGCCCTTGTCCGCGCGCTCGCGCTTGAGGCGTTCGTAGACGAGGCGTTCATGCGCCGCGTGCTGGTCGACGATGACGAGCCCGTCGCGGGTCTGGGCGACGATATAGGTCTCGTGCAGCTGCGCGCGCGCCGCGCCCAGCGGATGGTCGAGGCGGTCGGGATCGACGGGGACCGCGTCGCCGCGCGCATCCGCCGAGGGGGCGATCGTCGAGAACGCCGCCTGCGCCGCCTCGGCGAAGCCTGAAGCGGGAGCCGGCGTCCAGCCGTCGGGCGCCTGCCAGCTTTCGCGGAAGGGGACCGCCGGCGCCGGCGCGGGGCGATAGCCGCCGCGATAGCCGTAGCCTTGCCCATAACCTTGCCCATAACCCTGCCCCCCGCCGTTCGGGCGCAGAGCCGCGATCATCCCGTCGCCGCCCGTCGTCGCGGCGCGATGACCTGCGCGGGCGAGCGCGTCGCGAATCGCCGAGACGACGAGGGCGCGCACGAGCCCCGCTTCGCGGAAACGGACCTCGGTCTTGGCCGGATGCACGTTCACGTCGACGATGGACGGATCGCAGGCGATGAACAGCGCGAGCACGGGATGGCGATCGGAGGCCATCACGTCGGCGTAGCCTCCGCGCACGGCCGAGAGCAGCAGCTTGTCGCGCACGGGGCGCCCGTTGACGACGAAGTGGATATGCGCGCCCGTGCCGCGATGATAGGTCGGCAGCCCGATCAGCCCCGACAGCGCGAAGCCCTCGCGCGAAGCGTCGATCGCCACCGCATTCCCGGCGAAATCGGCGCCCATCGCCCGCGCGAGCCGCCGCGCGAGACCGGCCTCCCCCGGCTCCTCGGCGGGCCAGGAGAAGTCCGTGACGTGCTCGCCCGACAGCGAGAAGCGGATCTGCGGATGCGCGACGGCGAGGCGGCGGACGATCTCTGCGACGGCCTGCGCCTCGGCGCGGTCGGTCTTGAGGAATTTCAGCCGGGCGGGCGTCGCCGAAAAGAGCTCCGCGATTTCGATGCGCGTGCCCTTGGCCGCCGAGGCGGGGCGGATCGGGTGCTTGGCGCCGGCCTCGACGAGGAGCGAGAGACCGGTCTGCGCGCCATCCGTGCGCGTCACGATGGTCAGCCGGCTCACCGCCGCGATCGAGGGCAGAGCCTCGCCGCGAAAGCCCAGCGTACGGATGTCGGTCAGGTCGCCGTCGGGCAGTTTCGAGGTGGCGTGGCGCTCGACGGCGAGGGCCAGATCGTCCTCGCCCATGCCGATCCCGTCATCGACCACCCGGATCAGGCGTCGCCCTCCCCCCTCGATCTCGACGGAAATGGCGCGCGCGCCGGCGTCGATGGCGTTCTCGACGAGCTCCTTCACGGCCGCCGCCGGCCGCTCGACCACCTCGCCGGCGGCGATGCGGTCGATCAGGATCGGGTCGAGGCGGCGAATCGCGGGCATGGGCCTTCGGACGTGAGGAGAATCGGGCGCTCATCATAGGCGAGCGGGCATCATAGGCGAGCGGGCCGAAGCGCGCATCCGGCGCGCGCACCGCTCATGTGGATCGCGGAAACGCCGGCGTGGAAAGCTCAGGCGTTGTAGGTCACGACGCCGAAGGTCGAGACGTCATAGCCGCCCAGCGCCACGGCGCGGCGCGCGAAGGCGGGGTCGCGGCCGAAGGCGAGGAGCTTCTGGACAGGCGGCTCGAAATAATCGCGCCGGCGCATGACGAGGTCGAATTCCTCGTCGACGCCGAGGGGGACGAAGTCGAGCCCGCCGCGCCGCGCCGCAGCCTCCACGCCGAGCCCGCAATCGGCGTCGCCCTCGGCGATCATCACGGCGAGATCGCCCTGCGTCTGCGCCTCGTGCGCGACGAGGGCGAGCGCGCCGGTCGCCTGGCCCATCTCCGCGAGCAGCGCGTCGAGAAGCTGGCGCGTGCCGGTGGCTGCGGGGCGCACGGCGAAGCGCGCCCGCCGCGCGACGCAATCGTCGAGCGTCGCAAGACCGAGCGGGTTGCCCTTCGCGACGAGAAGCCCCGCCCGCCGCACGGCGAAGCGGATCGCGACGATGTCTGGAAAGGGAGCGCGGCGGGCGATGACCGGCGCGTTGTAGCGCCGCGTCTCGGGGTCATAGAGATGCGCGCCGGCGAGCACCGCCTCGCCGCGCGCCAGCCGCTCGATTCCCTCGGCGCTGCCTGCGGTGAGCGTGGCGAGGCCGGAGCCGGATTCGCGCAAAGCCCATTCGAGCAGCGGATCGCTCGATCCGGCGTAGATCGGCGGAGGTGCGGAATCGTAGCCCGCCGGCGTCTCCGTATGGGCCTCGACCCAGCGCTCGATCAGCCGGCGGGAGAAGAGGAGCTTGCCGGTGGCGCGCGTGCAGGGGAGCTGACGCTTGCCGGCCATCTCGTAGACGGTGCGCTCCTTGAGCCGCAGATAATCCGCGACCTCCGCCGTCGTCATCAGATCCACTGCATTTTACTCCTTAATCATGCAATTTCTCCAATCTTGCCGTATTCTGCGCTTTTGTCCATACTTACCCAACCCTTCCCTATTCGAGGATCCCGATGGAGGCCGGGCCCTTCGCGACCGCGTTTCACCTTCTTGCGACCTTCGACGCGACGCTGGCGCAGATCGTGGGCCTCTCGCTACGCGTGACGATCAGCGCCGTGGCGCTCGCCGCCCTGATCGGCCTGCCGCTCGGGGCGGCGCTCGCGCTGGCGCGATTTCCGGGGCGCGCAGCGGTGATCGTTCTGGTCAACGCGCTGATGGGGCTGCCGCCCGTCGTTGCGGGTCTGGTCGTCTATCTCCTGCTGTCGCGGTCCGGACCGCTCGGCTCGCTCGGCCTGCTGTTCACGCCCACCGCGATGATCGTCGCGCAGACGGCGCTGATCCTGCCGATCGTGATCTCGTTGACGCGGCAGGTGATCGAGGATCTCTGGGCCGAATACGAGGAGCAGCTGCGCTCCCTCGGCTCCTCGCGAATGCGGGCGATCCCCACGCTCCTCCTCGACGCGCGCTTCGCGCTCACCACCGTGCTGCTCGCCGGCCTCGGGCGCGCCATCGCCGAGGTCGGGGCGGTTTTGATCGTCGGCGGCAACATCGCCGGGCACACGCGCACCATGACGACGGCGATCGCGCTCGAGACGAGCCGGGGGGACCTCGCCCTCGCGCTGGCGCTCGGGATCATTCTCGTCGGGCTCACGATCCTCCTGAACGGCGCCGCCTTCGCCGCGAGCCGGATCGGCCGGCGGATGACGGGATGAGCGCGATGCACGGCAGCCACTCCATCCTGCCCCTGCGGGTTCGCGGCCTCGGCCTGACGCTCGACGGCGCACGCCTGATCAACGATGTCTCCTTCGACATCCCCCCTCGCTCGCGCACGGTCGTCATCGGCCCCAACGGCGCGGGCAAAAGCCTGCTCTTGCGCCTGTGCCACGGGCTGCTCGCGCCGAGCGAGGGCGACATTTCGTGGAGCGGCCCGGCGGCGAGCGACGGCCGCAAGCGCCATGCGATGGTGTTCCAGCGCCCCGTCATGCTACGGCGAAGCGCGCTCGCCAACCTGACCCACGCGCTCGCGCTGGCCGGCCTCCCCTTGCGCGAGCGCAACGCGCGCGCCGAGGCGGCGCTGGAGCGCTTCGGGCTCGGGGCGCTGGCCCACCGTCCGGCGCGCGTGCTGTCGGGCGGCGAGCAGCAGCGTCTGGCCATCGCGCGCGCCTGGGCGCTGCGGCCGGAGCTCCTCTTCCTCGACGAGCCGACCTCGGCGCTCGACCCGGCCGCGACGCGGGCCATCGAGGCGATGATCGCGACGATCCACGCCGAGGGCGTGGCGATCGTCATGACGACCCACGACCTCGGGCAGGCGCGACGCCACGCCGACGAGGTGCTTTTTCTTCACCGCGGACGCATCGTCGAACGCAGCCCGGCCTACGCCTTCTTCGAGCGACCCGCGACGCCCGAGGCGCGGGCCTTCGTCGCGGGGGAGTTGGTCTGGTGAGAGCGACGATGAGGACCGGTAATCGGTTCGCGACGACGGCCTTCCTCGCGCTTGCGGCCTTCACGGCCCAGCCGGCTGCGGGCCAGGAATTCATCACCGTCGCCTCGACGACCTCGACCGAGCAATCCGGCCTGTTCGGCCATATCCTGCCGCTCTTCAAGGAGAAGACCGGCATCGCGGTGCGCGTCGTGGCGCAGGGCACGGGACAGGCGCTCGAGACCGGCCGTCGCGGCGACGCCGACGTCGTCTTCGTCCACGCCCGCGCGCAGGAAGAGAGATTCGTCGCCGAAGGCTACGGCGTTGCGCGCTTCGGGGTGATGTACAATGATTTCGTCATCGTCGGCCCGGCGGACGACCCGGCCGGGATCAAGGGCGGCGCGGACGC
Source organism: Salinarimonadaceae bacterium (assembly GCA_007693435.1). Lineage (GTDB taxonomy): Bacteria > Pseudomonadota > Alphaproteobacteria > Rhizobiales > Beijerinckiaceae > Saliniramus. The sequence continues at coordinate 6,544 of REDO01000093.1, forward strand.
CGTGGCGGCGTTCGCCAGGATCGCGCAGAGGCAGGCCGGCTTCGCCTCGCGCGGCGACGATTCCGGCACGCATGCGGCCGAGAAGGCGCTTTGGCAAGCCGCCGGAATCACGCCGTCCGGCGACTGGTATCGCGAGCTCGGCTCCGGCATGGGGGCGACGCTCAATGCCTCGGCGCAGCTGCCGGCATATACGCTCACCGATCGCGCCACATGGATCAGCTTCGCCAATCGCGGGCCTCTTGAGATCATCGTCGAGGGCGACCGGCGCCTGTTCAACCAGTACGGAGTCATCCTCGTCTCGACCGAGCGGCATCCGCATGTGAAGGCGAAAGCCGGGCAGGCCTTCGTCGACTGGCTGGTCTCTGACGAGGGGCAGGAGGCGATCGCCGGCTACGAACGCAACGGGGAGCAGCTGTTTTTCCCGAACGCAGGCGATCCGGCCTCCTGAGGCGCGCCCGCGGTCAGCCTTTCTTGCGGCAATACAATTCCATGCGGTGATGCACGACTTCGTAGCCGTGCTCCGCCGCGATCTCGGCCTGAAGCCGCTCGATGCGATCGGAGCAGAACTCGATCACGTCGCCCGTATCGAGATCGATGATGTGGTCGTGATGCGGCGCGTCGGCCGTCTCGAAGCGCGCGGGGGCGCCCTCGAAAACGTGGCGCTGCACGACGGACTGATCCTGAAGCAGCGAGAGCGTGCGATAGACGGTCGCCAGCGACACCGACGGATCGATTTCGCGCGCCCGGCGATGCAGCTCGTTAGCGTCGGGATGATCCTCGGCGTTGGCGAGCACTGTGAGCAGGGCTGCGCGCTGGCGCGTCATGCGAACGCCGCGCGCGCGCAGCGCCTCTTCAAGTTCGCCGACCTTCTCATCCGCCTCGTTCATGTCGCCACCCTAGCCAATTGCGACGCATGTGCAAGTCGCAGATGAGAATCGTTCGCAGGAGGTTGACTTCTTGCAAATCATTCTCATAATCAATTTCAACAACCACCCTGCAGCCAAGGAAGTTTTTCATGCTTGTCACCCGCCGCCGCCTGTCAGCCTTCGCAGGCGGCCTCGCAGTATCCGCTCTCGCTGTTTCCCTGACGCTCGGCTTCGCCGCCCCCGCCGAAGCGCGCGACGCGCCGCTCTCGGTCGTGACCACGACGGGAATGCTTGCGGACGCGGCGCAGCGCATCGGCGGCGATCTCGTCGAGGTCCGCGCGCTGATGGGGCCGGGCGTCGATCCGCACGGCTACCGCCAGACCCGCACCGACATCGTGGCGCTGACCCAGGCCGATCTCGTGCTTTGGCACGGACTGGGGCTGGAAGTGCAGATGACGGGCCTCTTCGCCGATCTCGCCGGCCGACTGCCCGTCATCGCTGTGGGCGAGGCCGTCCCGGTCGATCTCCTGTTGGAGGACGAAGAAGAGGTCGGGCTTCCGGACCCGCATGTCTGGATGGATCCGACGATCTGGACGCATGCCGTCGAGGCTGTGCGCGACGCGCTGATCGAGGTCGCGCCGAATGCTGAAGATGAGCTGCGCGCGCGCGCCGACGTCCATCTCGCCGAGATTGCGGCGCTTGCGGACTACGCCAAGGGCGTTCTCGGGAGCGTTCCGGAGAATAGCCGCGTGCTGCTGACGGCGCATGACGCCTTCCAGTATTTCGGCAGAGCCTTCGACTTCGAGGTGATCGGGATCCAGGGCGTCTCGACGGAGAGCGAGGCCGGGCTGGCGCGGATCGGCGAGCTGGTCGAGTTTGTGGTCGAACGCGAAATTCCGGCCGTTTTCGTCGAGACCTCGGTCGCCGACCGCAACGTAAGGGCGCTGATCGAAGGCGCGGCCTCGCGCGGCTGGCGGGTCAGCGTCGGCGGAGAGCTGTTTTCCGATGCGATGGGCGAAGCCGGAACGTATGAAGGCACGTATATCGGGATGATCGACCACAACGTGACCACGATCACCCGCGCTCTGGGCGGCGAAACGCCCGAACGGGGGTTGAACGGTCGGCTCAACGCGGCGATGTGAGGATCGGAACCCGACGAAATGAGCACATCATGACGGCGACCGCGACAGCGCGCGAAGGCGTCTTCGCATCGGACCCGGACAGCCGACCGGGTCCTCTCGTCGTATCGGGGCTCACCGTTTCCTATGGACGCGCGCCGGCGCTGATCGGCGTCGATCTCGCCATCGCTCCCGGCTCCATGACGGCGATCGTGGGGCCGAACGGAGCCGGCAAATCGACGCTGCTGAAGGCCGTGATCGGCGTCGCCCCGGTCGTCGCCGGCGATATTCGCGTTTTCGGGGAAACGCTCGCGCGCGTCCGCGACCGGGTGGCCTACGTGCCCCAGCGCGCCAGCGTCGACTGGGACTTTCCCGCCCGCGTGATCGATGTCGTGACCATGGGGCTTTACCGCGAACTCGGCCCCTTCGGCTTCGTGCGCCGCCGCCATCGCGAGGCGGCTATGGCGCATCTCGACCGGGTCGGCATGGCCGATTTCGCGCAGCGCCAGATCGGCCAGCTTTCCGGCGGCCAGCAGCAGCGCGTCTTTCTTGCGCGCGCGCTCGCGCAGAAGGCTGATCTCTACCTCCTCGACGAGCCCCTGGCAGGCGTCGACGCGGCGACCGAGCGCGCCGTCGTCGCCGTGCTGCACGGCCTGCGCGCCGAGGGCGCCTGCATCGTCGCCGTGCACCACGATCTCGCAACTTTGCGCGACTATTTCGACCATGTCGCACTGATCAACCGACGCCTCGTGGCGCAGGGGCCGACCGCCGAGACCCTCACGGCGGAAAATCTGCAACGGACTTATGGCGGATTGCTCGCCGGGACGCAGATCGGGCGGATCGAAATCGCGTACGCTGCCCGGGAGCGCTGAGGGCATGGACGCCTTCCTCGCGGCGCTGACCCTGCGGGCCGGCTATAACGCCGCCCTCGTCGCGATCGGCGCGGGGCTGCTCGGCTTCGCGGCCGGGCTCGTGGGAAATTTCCTCTTCCTGCGCAAGCGTTCCCTCGTGGGCGACGCGATAGCCCACGCCACGCTGCCCGGCGTCGCCCTCGCCTTTCTCGTCATGGTCGCGCTCGGCGGCGACGGGCGCAATCTCGCAGGCCTGCTCGCGGGCTCGGCCGCGACCGCCGGGATCGGGCTGCTGGCCGTCGACTGGATCGCGCGGCGCACGCGCCTGACGGAGGATGCGGCGATCGGGGCGGTGCTCTCCGCCTTTTTCGGCTTCGGCGTCGTGCTGATGACGGTGATCCAGACCCTGCCGCGCGGACGGCAGGCGGGGCTGGAGAGCTTTCTTCTCGGATCGACGGCCGGGATGCTCTATCTCGACGCGCTGATCATCGCCGGAGGCGGAGCCCTGTGCGTGAGCCTCGCCCTGTTGCTGCGCCGGCCCATGACCATGGTGTCCTTCGATCCCGGCTACGCGCAATCGCGCGGGATCGATCTGCGCGCCATCGATCTCGCGATGATGGGCCTCGTCATGGCCGTGACCGTGGTCGGGCTGAAGCTCGTCGGCCTCGTCCTCATCGTGGCGCTTCTCATCATCCCGCCCGCAGCCGCGCGCTTCTGGACCGATCGCAGCGAACGCATGCTCTGGATCGCCGGCGCCATCGGCGCAGCGTCGGGCTATGTCGGCGCCGCCCTGTCGGCCTCGGCGCCCGACCTGCCGACGGGCCCGGTCATCGTGCTGCTCTGCTTCGCGCTGTTCTGCGTCTCGCTGCTCCTGGCGCCGGAGCGGGGACTTCTGGCCACGGCTTTGCGCCGCAGGGCCTACGCGCGGGCGCTCGCGCGGCGCGACGGCCTGCTCGCTCTCGCGAGTCGGCGCAATCTGTCGCAGACCGCGCGCCGCGTGCTGCTCGCCGACGGACTGATCGGTGCGAACGGAGCGGCGACCCCATCGGGCGTGCGGGAGGCGGCTCTGGCGGCGCGCGACGAAAGACGCTGGGAACTGGCGCGGACGCTGCGGGACGCGGACCCCGCCATCGCCGCCCATGACGGGGTTTCGCCAGTGGAGAAGGCGCTGACCGCCGACATGATCGCCGAGATCGACAGGCGTCTGGCGGAAGGGTGAGCATGCTCGACGAAATCTTCTCCCCGCAATTCGTCCAGTTGAGCCTTCCGCCGATCCTGATCGGCGCGCTCGCGGCGATCGCCTGCGCGCTGCCCGGCAATTTCCTCGTGCTGCGCCGCCAGGCGCTGATCGGCGACGCGATCAGCCACGTCGTGCTGCCGGGCATCGTCGTCGCCTTCCTCCTCACGGGCCGGGTCTCGACCTGGCCGATGATGATCGGAGCGACCGTCGCCGCCCTCGTCGCGGCGATCCTGATCGAGGCGATCAGGCGCGTGGGCCGCATGGAGCCCGGCGCGGCGATGGGCGTCGTCTTCACGGCGCTTTTCGCCTTCGGCGTGCTGCTGCTGGAGCAGAGCGGCTCGCGCAACGTTCATCTCGATGTCGAGCACGCGCTCTACGGCAATCTGGAAAGCCTGATCTGGCTGGACGCGAACGGCTGGGGCTCGCTCTTCGACGCCCGCGCCCTCGCGGGGCTGCCGCCGGAACTGCCCCGTCTCGCCATCGTCGCCGCCCTGATCGCGACGGCGACCGCGCTGTTCTGGCGTCCGCTGGCGATCTCGACCTTCGACGAAAGCTATGCGCAGTCGATCGGCCTGCCGACGCGCCTGATCGCCTTCGCGCTGGTCGCCGCCGCGGCCGTCGCGGCGGTGGCGGCCTTCGAGGCGGTCGGCTCGATCATCGTCATCGCGATGTTCGTCTGCCCCCCGGCGGCGGCGCGGCTGATGACCGACCGGCTCGGCGCCCAGGTCGCATGGAGCCTGCTCTTCGCCGTCATCTCGGCGGTCGCTGGCTACGTCATCGCCGGATACGGCCCGCTCTGGTTCGGCCTGCCCGACGCAGTGAGCGCTGCGGGCATGATCGCCACCATCTCCGGCGTGATTCTCGCCGCCGCTTGTCTGTGGGGGCCGAGGCGTCTCGGGGCCGGCTCGGCGGCTTGAGGCCGGGCGCGTATCGACATCCCCCTTTCGCGCCATCCTCCCCCCTGCTAAACCGCGCGCATCGTCCCTCGCCCCGGCTCGCCTTCCATGTCAGACCCGTTGATCCTCATCCCCGCCCGCATGGCCGCCACCCGCCTGCCCGGCAAACCGCTCGCCGACATCGCGGGCGAGCCGATGATCGTGCATGTCTGGCGTCGCGCGATCGAGGCCGGGATCGGACCCGTGGCGGTGGCGACCGACGCGCCGGAGATCGCAGCCGCGATTCAAGCGGTCGGCGGACGCGCCGTGTTGACGCGCGCCGACCATCCGTCCGGCTCCGACCGCATCCACGAGGCGATGGAGGCCCTCGATCCGGAAGTCCTGCATGATGTCGTCGTCAACGTGCAGGGCGACTTTCCCACCATCGATCCGCGCGCCATCGCCGCCTCGATCCTGCCGCTCGCCGATCCCGCCGTCGCCGTCGCCACCCTCGCCTGCGCGATCACGCGGGAGGAGGAGAAGACAGACCCGAACGTCGTGAAGGTCGTCGGCGCGACGGTCGCGCCGGGGCGCCTGCGCGCGCTCTACTTCACCCGCGCGACCGCGCCCTGGGGCGAGGGGCCGCTCTACCATCACATCGGGCTCTACGCCTATCGCCGCACGGCGCTGGAGCGTTTCGTCAGACTGGCTCCCTCCCCCCTCGAGCAGCGCGAGCGGCTCGAGCAGCTTCGCGCGCTGGAGGACGGGATGCGCATCGACGTGACCATCGTCGACGACGCGCCCTTCGGCGTCGACACGCCCCAATCGCTGGCCATGGCCCGCGCCATTCTCGGAGAGAAACAATGACCGGTCGTATCGCGTTCCAGGGCGAGTCCGGGGCGAATTCGCACATCGCCTGCAAGGAAGTCTATCCGGACTGGACGCCGATGCCCTGCCCGACCTTCGAGGACGCCTTCGCCGCGCTCACCGAGGGCGAGGCCCAGCTCGGTATGATCCCGATCGAGAATTCCGTCGCGGGACGCGTGGCGGACATCCACCACCTTTTGCCGACATCGGGGCTGCACATCATCGGCGAGTTCTTCCTGCCGATCCATCACCAGCTCATGGCGATCAAGGGCGCGAATCTCGCGACGATCAAGACCGTGCAGAGCCACGTGCAGGCGCTCGGCCAGTGCCGGCGCACGCTACGCAAGCTCGGCCTGACGCCGGTCCTGGGCGCCGACACGGCGGGCTCGGCGCGCCAGATCGCGGAAGCCAACGACCCGACGCGCGCGGCGATCGCGCCGAAGCTCGCATCGGAAGTCTATGGACTCGACATCCTCGCCGAGAATATCGAGGACGAATCCCACAACACCACGCGCTTCATCATTCTCGCAAGCGAGCCGGCCGTCATCGCGCCGGGGACCGCCGACTGCGTGACGAGCTTCGTCTTCCGCGTGCGCAATATCCCCGCCGCGCTCTACAAGGCGATGGGCGGCTTCGCGACGAACGGCGTCAACATGACCAAACTCGAGAGCTACATGATCGAGGGTCATTTCACGGCGACGCAGTTCTACGCGGAGGTCGACGGCCACAAGGACGAGCCGCATCTGCGGCGCGCCTTCGAGGAGCTGGCGTTCTTCTCCCGCGAGCTCACCGTGCTCGGCGTCTACCCGGCGCACCCCTTCCGCCGCAACCTGCGCGACAGCGACCCCGCGGAGTGACGGGTAGCGGTGGACGTTTTCGCGGAATTCCGGCGCGAGTCGTTTGTTCTCACAGCGGGAACAGGTTGCGCGGCGCGAAGCCGCCATTGCGTATCAGTTCGCGCGCAAGCTCGCGGGCTTGCGCGAAGGTCTGGGCGCCGGGCAGCGGGTGCTGAGCGCCGTTGCGCCCGTGCAGCGAATAGACGCCGTCGCGGGTGTTGTAGCGCAATTCCGCCTGTCCGACGCCGGGCACACCGACGAAGCCCTGGCTGACGCGCTCGGACTGATTCGTCGGGATCGTCGCGATTGGCGCGCCATTGTAGCCCTGAAGCGGGAACAGATTGTCGCGCGAGAAGCCGCCATTGGCGATCAATGCGCGCGCAAGCTCGCGGGCTTGCGCGAAGGTCTGGGCGCCGCGAAGCGGGTGCTGAGCGCCGTTGCGCCCGTGCAGCGAATAGACGCCGTCGCGAGTGTTGTAGCGCAATTCCGCCTGTCCGACGCCGGGCACGCCGACAAAGCCCTGGCTCACGCGCTCGGCCTGGTCCGTCGGGATCGTCGCGATGGGCGTGCCGTCATGGCCTTGCAGCGGGAACAGGTTCTGCGGCGCGAAACCGCCGTTGCGTATCAGGTTGCGCGCAAGCTCGCGGGCTTGCGCGAAGGTCTGCGCGCCGCGAAGCGGATGCTGCGCGCCGTTGCGCCCGTGCAGCGAATAGACGCCGTCGCGAGTGTTGTAGCGCAATTCCGCCTGTCCGACGCCGGGCACGCCGACAAAGCCCTGGCTCACGCGCTCGGCCTGGTCCGTCGGGATCGTCGCGATGGGCGTGCCGTCATGGCCTTGCAGCGGGAACAGGTTCTGCGGCGCGAAGCCGCCGTTGCGGATCAGTTCGCGAGCCTTGTCGCCGGCCTCCTCAAGCGTGGCGGCGCCGCGCAGCGGGTGCTGCGAGCCGTTTAGACCATGGGCGGAATAGACTCCGTCACCAGGATTATAGCCGATCCGGACCTGACCAAGGCCGGCAACACCTGCGTAATCGTAAAAGACGCGCGACGGCGCGCCGCCCGAGACGCTCGCATTCACGGACCCGTCGAGATCGGCGATGCTGTCGATGCGAAGTGTCGAGAGCGCGCGCGGGCGCACGCCATCGACAATGTTGTCATGCGGGTACAACTCCCGCGCCAGACGCTCCGCCTCGGCATCGCGTCCGAGGATCGAATTGACGATCATCCGCGCAGCCTTGCGGCCGTTGGGCGACATTGCGCCGAACACGGCCTCCGGATTGTCGAGCGCGGCGGTGAGCAAACGGTATTGCTCGGTCGGGTCGGTCAGTTGCCGGTCGAAGGCGCGCTGTATGACGGCTGCGTAATTGGCGCCTTCCTGCGCAATGTTCGTGTAGCGCGGGTCGAAGTCGCGCAGAACGGTGCGCCTTAGAGCCTCCGGTCGGAAGCCGCCGCTCATGGCCCGGCTTTCTATCGGATCGCTGAATAACCCGGCCAACCTGTCCAGCGGCACTTCGACGCCGCTGATGATGACCGCCTGCGGGACGCCGTTCTCGATGACGACTTGCCCCTGATAAACTGCGCCGGCCCAGACGTCCGCCCCCGCAATCTCCAATCCCGCAACGAGCGGTATGCCCGCCTTTGGGAAGGAGGCCGCCAGCAACATGGCCGCGCCATCCGAAACCGAGTAGCCGAGGCCGATGTTGGCCGTGACGACATGCCGCCCGGCGCGATCCTGAAACAGATGACCGATCGTCCCCCAGTCCTGCTGAAAATTGAAGAAGGCGAGAGCTTCCCCCGCGGGGGTCGGAATTTTGGCGGACCAACCAACACCCGCACGATCCGTCAGACCACCGTCCTGATTTGAAGCGACGACCCCGACGACGGAAATTCCATGGCGCATCAGTCCATTCGGCGTAGGGATGGAGGGTAGCGACCTTACCGCCCTGGAGGAGAAGCTGCTCAAGGCGCCGGTTTCAACATTGCGGATTACGAACTGCCCATTTGGTATGGACAACCCGCCAGGCAGCCGCGCGATCGTCGCGCCGACGGCGACGCCGTCCGGTTTGAGACCGCGCAGGAGATTTGCGTAAGGATCATTTGTCGTTGCGCTGGTCTGCGCCACGAGTTGTCCAGCGGATGCGCCGGGTGATTCCTCTGGCGCTTCGGGGACCGTAGTAGACGCTGTGGAAGCTCGCGCCGGGAACGCGGGCGGCGGATCGCTTCGCCACTGGTCAGCCTTGGGCTCGAGCCGGTTGGCAGAAATCAACGACATACCTACCTCCCACCCAGTTTATATATTTGGAGGTAATATGCTTCAAAATCAAAAAATATTGAAATAAAAAATCAAATTCTCATTGCTAATAACAAATTTTTATATATTTACGATAAAAATATTCGTATCAGGTGATAGGCAATGGCCACCGATGGCGGGGTGCGCACGCCGTCGGGATGCGCGTCGCGCAACATCAGATCCAGGTCGGTCCGGTCGAACCAGCGGCAGTCCTCGAGCTCCTCGCGATCGAAGTTGATGTCGTCGTTCAGCGCCTCGCCGCGGCACCCGATCATCAGCGAGGACGGGAACGGCCAAGGCTGCGAGAGCATGTAGCTCACCTCTCCCACGCACACGCCCGCCTCCTCGAACGTCTCGCGGCGCACCGCGTCCTCGATGGTCTCGCCGGGCTCGACGAAACCCGCCAGGCAGGAGTAATTGCCGGTCGGAAAGCGCGCCTGACGGCCGAGAAGGACGCGCTCGCCATGCGTGATCAACATGATGACGACGGGGTCCGTGCGAGGGAAATGTTGCGCCCCGCACGCCTCGCAGTCCCGGCGAAAGCCAGAACGCGTAGCCCGCGTCGGCCCGCCGCAGCGGGCGCAGAAGCGGTGGTTCGCGTGCCACGACAGCAGCGACTTGGCCTCGGCGAGCATCCCCGCCTCCCGCTCGGCGACGAGCCCCTGCGTCGCAATCGAGCGCAGGTCGAGGACGAGCAGATCCGGCCGTGAGCCCCATTCCTCGACGAGCCCCGCCTCGCCCTGAAAGGCGAGCACATGCCGGCCGTCGATGGAGCCGAGATAGATCTTTTCCCCGGCGGCGACCCCGTTCAGCGCGGACCGGGCGTGGAGCGCCGTCGCGGCAGGGCCCTCTCCGCCGGGCAGACGCCTCAGAACGGGAATTTCGCCCGCGAGCAGCACGACGAGCGCGTCCGGATCGTCGCCATAGCGCGCGAGCGCCTCGTCGTCATGTTCGCTCGTGTGGCGCGCCAGACCATTCATGGCGAAGCCGAGCGGCGGGGGATGCGGCGGCATGCGTGAGGCTCCGTTTCAGGCTTCGGCGAAGGCTTGCGCGAACCGGTCGATCAGGCTCTGCGCGGCGTGGGGCGGATAGGGCCTGCGCTCGCCGACGCCCCAGACAGGCGCGGGCCAGGCGGGATCGGAGCGGAAGCGTCCGACGACATGGATATGGAGCTGTGCGACGACATTGCCCAGAGCCGCGACATTGACCTTGTCCGGGCGCGCGACCGCGAGCATCACCTGGGTCGCGATCCGCATCTCCCGCATCAGCTGTCCGGCCTCCGCCTCGGACAGGTCGACGATCTCGCTCGCCCCTGCCCGGCGCGGGACGAGCATCAGCCACGGGAAACGCGCGTCGTTCATCAGCAGGACGCTGCAGAGATCGAGATCGCCGACGGGCAGGGTGTCGGCGGCGATGCGGGAATCGAGGGCGAAGTCTTGCATGTCTTGTTCTATCGCCGGGCGGCCTTCCGGAAAACGCCGAAAAGCGCCCGCCCTCTGCGCGAAACAGCGCGCGGCCCGGCTTCCTTGTGCAATTTCGTCGACAAGGGTGGCGCTTGAGGGCAATCTTGCCAGGCCGGATACGGACGCAGCAACCGTGACGGCAGCGGAGGATGAAAGGGCATGACTGATCGCGAACCGCCGGCGGACGACGTGGCCGATGCCGGAGCGCAACGCCCTTGGCTGGCGCATTATCCGGCGGGAACGCCGCATGAGATCGACGCGGACGCCGTCGGCACGCTTGTGAGCCTTTTCGACGACGCCGTGGCGCGATTCGGCCCGCGCTCCGCCTTCCGCAGCTTCGGCAAGTCCCTCACTTTCGCCGAAACGGGCGAGCGGGCTCAATCGGTTGCGGCCTTCCTGCAATCGCGAGGCCTGGGTCGCGGCGACCGCGTGGCGATCATGGCGCCGAACGTCATGGCCTATCCGGCGATTCTCTTCGGAATCCTGAAGGCCGGCTGCACCGTGGTGAACATCAACCCGCTCTACACGCCCCGGGAATTCTCAGCCCAGATCAGGGATTCGGGCGCGCGGGCGCTTTTCGTTCTGGAGAACTTCGCCCATACCGTCGAAACCTCGGGCGAGGCGGCCTCGCTCGATCCGCTGGTGATCGTCAAGCCCGGCGACCTGCTCGGCCTCAAGGGGGCGGTCATCAATCTCGTCTCGCGCCACATCAAGAAGGCCGTTCCCGCCTTCACGCTGCCACAGGCGATCGCTTTTTCAAAAGCCCTTGCGAAGCCGGGCTCGAGCGGATTCAAGCCGGTCGCCATCGATCGCGAGGACATCGCCTTCCTGCAATATACGGGCGGCACCACGGGCGCGGCGAAGGGAGCGACGCTCCTGCACCGCAACGTCGCGGCCAACGTCGCCCAGCTCGACGGCTGGATGGGGCGCCGGATCGAATTGCGCGACGACAACGTGATGATCACGGCGCTGCCGCTCTACCACATCTTTTCGCTGACGGCCTGCTGCCTGTTCTTCCACTTTGGAACGACGCAGGTGCTGATCGCCAATCCGCGCGACATCCCCGGCTTCGTGAAGACGCTCAAGGGCGAGAAATTCACCTGCACGGTGGGCGTCAACACGCTCTACAACGCGCTCGCCAACCACCCGGCCATCGGCGAGGTTGATTTTTCGCGGCTCAACCTGTGCGTCTCGGGCGGGATGGCGACGCAAAAGGGCGTCGCCGCGCGCTGGAAAGAACTCACGGGCCGTCCGATCATCGAGGGCTACGGGCTCTCGGAAACCTCGCCGGTGGTCAGCGCCAATCCGCTCGATCTCGACGAGTTCTCCGGCACGATCGGATTTCCCCTGCCCTCGACGGACGTCTCCATTCGCGACCCGGATGGCGCCCCCCTGCCGATCGGCGCGGAAGGCGAATTGTGCGTGCGTGGTCCGCAGGTGATGGCGGGCTACTGGAACCGCCCGGAAGAGACGGCCCTGGCGATGACGGCCGACGGCTTCTTCCGCACCGGCGACATGGCGGTGATGCTCCCCGACGGCCAGGTGCGCATCGTCGACCGGATCAAGGACATGATCCTCGTCTCGGGGTTCAACGTCTACCCGAACGAGATCGAGGACGTGCTCGCGATGCATCCGAAGGTGCAGGAAGCGGCCGTCATCGGCGTGCCGGACGACCATTCGGGAGAAGCCGTGGCGGCCTTCATCGTGAAGAAGGACCAAAGCCTCACGGCGGAGGAGATCAGCGAGCATTGCAAGGCGAACCTCGCGCCCTACAAGCGACCGCGCCGGATCGAGTTCCGCGAGAGCCTGCCGAAAACGAATGTCGGCAAGATGCTGCGGCGAGAGTTGCGGGCGGAGATTCTGGGGGAGGCCCCGGCGGGCGGCTGATGGCGATCAGGGTCGGATGCCGACAGCCGCGAGGCATATTCATCGGGATCGACTATGTATTCGTTTGTTGAAGGCGACGGACGGTCATCGGCTTGATCGAACGAGCGTGTAATTCAGGCTTAAGCGATCGCGGGTGACGAGAAAGCCGAGAGGTCCGAGGCGGCTCGCTGCGAAGCGAGCTGACGCTTCCCGGCCATCGAAAACTATGGTTGCTCGCTCCGCCAAGGCGTCGGCGATCTCGACAACGTCGCCTGTGATAGCGACGCCGAAACAGAGATGATCCGGTCCATCGACATGAACAAAGTCGTAGGGGTGGACAGGTATGTCGTCGAAGACGGCGGCAGGTTCGCCTTCCAGATCAACAACGCGGGTCCCGCGGGTGATCAACTCTACATAAGAGCGCAGGTCAGATCTGAAGCATTCCTCGTGATAAGCAAGCCAATCGGGGTTTTCTTCTATCGCGACAAATACCGGGCGGTAGTCTGCGTCTTGCTTCCTGACCTGCTCGATAGCGAGCGCGATCACATTGGTGCTCGTTCCCGGCCCAAGTTCGAGAATAGCTTGAGGCTTGCGCTTGAGAACGTGCCGATAGAGCGCAACTGCGTCGGCCAGATCAACCGCCGCCGAGCGCGACGCCCGAAACTCCGCTAACAGCCCCCGGAGCTCCGGGTAGCGCAACGAACTCAGCCATGCGCCGATTCTCAGCGTGCGGCGAACAAGAACAATCGCTTTCGAGCGGGCAGTCTGGAAAAGCATGGCTACCAGTGTCCGTACTGCGACGCTTCGTCAATCCCCTCAATGCGGCATCCGCGCCATGGGCGGCTTTTCGATTGGCGTTCGGCGTTTTCTGAACACGACCCGAATTGCGGGAGGGTGTGTCACCATGCCGAAAACGAATGTCGGCAAGATGCTGCGGCGAGAGTTGCGGGCGGAGATTCT
>REDO01000055.1 GCA_007693435.1 Salinarimonadaceae bacterium
CGCTCACTCCTCCATTGCGATCAGCGCCGCGTCGCCGCCGGCGGCGGCGGTGTTGACGGTGATCGTCTGCTCGACGCCGAACCGGGCGAGGTAATGCGGGCCGCCGGCCTTCGGGCCCGTGCCGGAAAGCCCGCTTCCGCCGAAAGGCTGGACGCCGACGACGGCGCCGATCATGTTGCGGTTCACGTAGACATTGCCGATGGATAGCCGTCTCTCCACCGCCTCGGCCGTCGCCTCGATGCGGCTATGCAGGCCGAGCGTCAGGCCGTAGCCCTTGGCCTCGATCGCGTCGAGAACGCCGTCGAGCTCGGAAGCGGCGTAGCGCACGACGTGCAGGATGGGCCCGAACACCTCCTCGGCGAGATCCTCGGCGCGCGAAAGCTCGAAGAGATGGGGCGCGACGAAGGATCCGCGCTCAGGCGCTTCGCCGGCGAAATGAATCGCCTTCGCTTCGCGCTTCATGCGCGCCACATGCGCGTCGAGGCGGCCTTTCGCCTCCGCGTCGATGACGGGCCCGACATGGATCGCGAAATCGCGCGGATCGCCCAGCGTCAATTCGCGCGCGGCGCCCGCGATCATGGCGATCATCTTATCGGCGACGTCCTCCTGCACGAACATCAGCCGCAAAGCCGAGCAGCGCTGGCCGGCGGAGCGGAAGGCGCTCATGACGGCGTCGTCGGCGACCTGCTCGGGCAGGGCGGTGGCGTCGACGATCATGGCGTTGATCCCGCCCGTCTCGGCGATCAGCGGGACGATCGGCCCGTCCTTGGCGGCGAGCGTGCGGTTGATCGCCCGCGCCACCTCGCTCGAGCCGGTGAAGACGACGCCGCCGATCGCCGCATGCGCCACGAGCCGCGCGCCGACGCGCCCGTCGCCGGTGACGAATTGCAGCGCTGAGGCGGGAACGCCCGCCTCGTGCATCATGGCGACCGCTTCGGCCGCGACGAGGGGCGACTGTTCCGCGGGCTTGGCCACGACCGTATTGCCGGCGGCCAGCGCCGCGACCACTTGGCCGGCGAAGATCGCAAGCGGAAAGTTCCAGGGCGAGATCGCGACGAAAACGCCGCGCGCGCGCAGGCGCAGCCGGTTCGATTCGCCCGTCGGTCCCGGCAATTTCTCGCCCTCGCCATAGAGCCGGCGCGCCTCGTTGGCGTAGTAGCGGCAGAAATCGATCGCCTCGCGCAACTCCGCGAGCGCGTCGTCGATCGTCTTGCCGGCTTCCGACTGGAGGAGGTGGAGGAGGCGCCCGCGCCGCGCCTCCATGATGTCCGCGAAGCGCTCGAGCGCCCTCGCGCGCGCCTCGACCGGCGTTTCGCTCCAACGACGAAAGCCCTTGCGGGCGGCCTCGACCGCGCGGTCGGCGAGCGCTTCGTCGGCCTCGATCACGCGCCCGACGAGGCTCTCGCCGTCGCTGGGCGAAAGGACGTCGCGCGCGGTCCCGCCCTGATGAGCGCCGTCGAGAAGCGGGGCGGCCTGCGCCGCGCCTCCGGCGGCCGCCGCGATCTCGGCCTGCAAGGCGCGAACCGCCTCGCGGTCGCCGAACTCGACGCCGCGCGAATTGAGCCGGCTCGCTCCGAAGAGATCGCGCGGCAGGGGCAGCTTCGAATGGCGCGCCCGGGCGGAGCTCTCGACGATCGCGTCGGGCCGGCGCAGGAGATCCTCCACAGCTACGTTCGGATCGGCGGCGACGGAGACGAAGGAGGAATTCGCCCCGTTCTCCAGAAGCCGGCGCACGAGATAGGCCAGCAGGTCGCGATGCCCGCCGACGGGGGCGTAGGTGCGGCAGCCGATTCCCGGCCGCGTCTCGATGAGCCGCCCGTAGAGCTGCTCGCCCATGCCGTGCAGGCGCTGGAATTCGTAGCCCTGCGCATCGCCCGCCATCGCCGCGATCTGCGCGACGGTCAGCGCGTTGTGGGTGGCGAATTGCGGGAAGATGCGCGGACGAAGCGCCAGCATCCGCTCGGCGCAAGCGACGTAGTTCAGATCGGTCATCGCCTTGCGGGTGAAGACCGGATAATCGGCGAGCCCGCGCTCCTGCGCGCGCTTGACCTCGGTGTCCCAGTAGGCGCCCTTCACGAGCCGCAGCATGAGCCGCCGGTCCAGCGCCTCGGCGAGCGCGGCCATATGGTCGATCACCGCGCGGGCGCGCTTCTGATAGGCCTGGATCGCGAGGCCGAACCCGTCCCAGCCTTTGAGCGAAGGGTCGGCGAGGACGGCGCCGATCACGTCGAGCGAAAGCTCCAGCCTGTCGGCCTCCTCGGCGTCGACGGTGAAGTTGAGGTCACAGGCCTTGGCGCTTCGCGCCAGTTCGAGCACGCGCGGCGTCAGCTGTGCGAGAACGGCCTCGCGATTGAGCGCCTCGTAGCGCGGATGCAAAGCCGAGAGCTTGACCGAGATGCCGGGCCGCTCGGGCAGCGGACGGTTGCCCGCCGCGCGGCCGATCGCCTCGATCGCGCCGGCATAGGCGTCGAAATAGATTTTCGCGTCTTTGCGCGTGCGCGCGCCCTCGCCCAGCATGTCGAAGGAATAGCGGTAGATGCGCCCCTTGGCCGAGCCCGCACGCTTGAGCGCCTCCTCGATCGTCTGGCCAAGCACGAAATGCCCGCCCATCACGCGCATCGCCTGGCGCGTCGCCGTGCGCACGGTCGGCACGCCGACGCGCTTGGCGAGCTGGCGCAGGATGCCGTCGGGCGTCTCGCCGGGCTGGATGACGCGCGCCGTGATCCCGAGCGCCCAGGCGGAAGCGTTGACGAGAAGGGCGTCGGACTTCGTCTCGTGATGGGCGAAATCGCCCTGGCCGAGCTTGTCCTCGATCAGCCGATCGGCCGTGTGGGCGTCCGGCACGCGCAGGAGCGCTTCGGCGAGCACCATCAGCGCCAGCCCCTCGCTGGTCGACAGCGCATATTCGCGCAGCATGTCCTCGACGCCGCCAAGACCGCCCGCGTGGGAACGGATCGCGTCGATGAGATCGCGCGCGAGGCCGTCGACGGCCTCGCGCCGGGCGGGGTCTTCGGCCGATGTGGCGAGGAGCGCGCGTGCGAGCGCGGCGTCGTCCTCCGCGTAGGGCGCGGCGAGAACGGGCAGGGGACCGGGGGCGGGGCGCGTGTCCATACAAGTCTCCTCACTCGCCGCATAGCTCCGGCGAACGGATCCGAGGATAACCGCAAGGCCGCCGCCGTTCGAGCGGTGATTAAGAGAAAGCGCCGTTGATTATCAGCCTAAGACCCCGTATTACCGTGATCATGACGGATATTGACCGCATCGACCGCCGCATCCTGCGCGAGCTCCAGCGTGACGGGCGCCTCGCCACGGTCGAGCTCGCCGAGCGCGTCGGGCTTTCGCCGACCGCCACGGGCGAACGCGTGCGCCGGCTCCAGAAGGACGGGATCATCACAGGCTTCGGCGCGCGGCTCGATCCGCACCGGTTGGGTCTCGGGCTCCTCGTCTTCGTCGAGGTCTCCCTCGACAAGACGACGCCCGACATCTTCGAGAAATTCGCCGCCGCCGTCCGCCGCGCGCCGGAAGTGCTCGAATGCCACATGGTCGCCGGCGGCTTCGATTATCTGGTCAAGACCCGCGTCGGCGACATGGCCCAGTATCGCCGCTTCCTCGGCGAGGGGCTTCTCTCGCTGCCGGGCGTGCGCGAGACGCGCACCTATGCGGTGATGGAGGAGGTCAAGATCGACGGGATCCTGCCCGTGTGAGGAGATCGTTCGCCGAGACAGTGTTGCAGCAGACGCACAGCGCGGAGCCGCAGCTTTGGATAATATGATCCCGCTCGGGCGCCGTCTTCATGGCGTCGAATTTTTTCGACGGTTTTTCAGTTCATGGTCCAGCAGCCCGCCCCCCGGACCGATCCGATTCTCTCCGCCGCAGGGATGCTGCGACGGATCGGCTTTTTCATTCTGATGATCGGCGTTCCGACGCTCGCCTTCGTGTCGCGGCGGGCGCTCGTCGCGCTCACCCCGATCGCTATCGCGCTCATCATCATCGCGGCGCTCATCGACGGCGCGAACAAGCCGTTGCGCGAATCGCGCCGCGTCCTCCTTTCCGCGACGCCCGCGATCGCCACGCTCGTGCTGCTGGGCTGGATCGCACTCTCGCTCATCTGGACCCCCTTCTTCGACCCGGCGGCGAGCCGCGTGGTCAGTATTCTCGCAACGACGGCGCTGGGGATCGCGGCCTATTTCGCGATTCCGGCGCGCATGCGTTCGGCCAATCTCTATCTCGTGCCGATCGGCGTCGCGGCGGCGGCGCTCCTGGCCGGCGGGATCTATCTCGCGCAGATGCTGGGCGTCGAAGCGGCGGCGCGCCTCGTCGCCGGCGAGACCTACCTGCGCGGGCTCGTCGTGCTCGTGATGGCCGTATGGCCGGCCGTCGCGTGGCTCTCCTCGCGCGGGCGAGACGCGCAGGCTCTGGCCCTGGCCGTCGTCGTCGGCGCGGCGAGCGCGCTCTCCCCCGACAAGGCGGCGCTTTTCGGGTTCCTGGCGGGGGCGACGATCTGCGTGCTCGCCTCCGCCTGGCCCGCGAAGGTCGCCGCCGCGGTGGCGACGGGCATGGCGGTCGCGATCCTCGCGGCGCCGGCCCTGCCCTTCCTCGCGACGCCCCTCGGCGCGGGCGCGCCGGGCTCGCTGCTCGAATCGCTGGCGATCTGGCGCGCGACGATCCTCGCCGATCCCTGGGCCGCGCTCACGGGACACGGCATCGAGGCCGTGCTGCGCTCGCGCCTTGCGGGCGCACTTTCCTGGAACGCGCCTTCCTCGATCCTCTTCGAGATCTGGTACGAGCTCGGCGTCATCGGCGCGGCGGCGGCGGCGACGGCGCTCGCGGGCGCCGTGCGCGCCTCGGCCCGCCGCCACGCGGCGCTCGTTCCCGGCGAAATGGCTGGATTCACGTCGGCTTTCGTCATGGCGGCGCTGGGCGTCGCGACGACCCAGATGTGGTGGGTCACGACGCTGGTCGTCGTCGCGCTGATTTTCATCGCCGGCGCGCGCGGCCAGTTCCGCACCAAGCGTCCGCGCATCATGCTGCCCGGCCTCGCCCGCCGCGAATGAACCCGGCGCGCGATCCGCCGATCCCGGGAGGAAACCCATGCCAGTCGTGAACCGCATCGCGGAATTGGCCGCCGAGGCCGCAGCCTGGCGCCGCGACCTGCACGCGCATCCCGAACTCGGCTTCGACGTCCACCGCACGGCGGATTTCGTCGCGCGAAAGTTGCGCGAATTCGGCGTCGACGAGATCGCGACGGGGATCGGGCGCACGGGCGTCGTCGGCGTGATCCGCGGGCGCGGGCGCGCCTCGGGCCGCGTCGTCGCGCTGCGCGCCGACATGGACGCGCTGCCGATCGAGGAGGCCGCCGACGTTCCCTTTCGCTCGACCGTTCCCGGCCGCATGCACGCCTGCGGACATGACGGACACACGGCGATGCTGCTTTGCGCCGCGCGCTATCTGGCCGAGACCCGCAATTTCGACGGCGACGCCGTCGTCATCTTCCAGCCGGCCGAGGAGACGGGCGGCGGCGGCGGCGAGATGGTGCGCGACGGCGTGATGGAGCGCTTCGGCGTGCAGGAGGTCTACGGCCTCCACAACATGCCGGGCATTCCCGTCGGCTCCTTCGCGATCAGGCCAGGCGCGATCATGGCGGCGGCGGATTCCTTCCAGATCACGATCGAGGGGCGCGGCGGCCATGCGGCGATGCCCCATCGCTGCCTCGATCCCGTCCTCGTCGCCGCGCATGTGATCACGGCGCTCCAGGGAATCGTCTCGCGCGAGGTCGATCCCCTGGAGGCCGCTGTGATCACGGTGGCCTCGGTGAAGGCGGGCGAGACGACGAATGTCATCCCGCAGACCGCGACGCTGCTCGGCACCTGCCGGACGCTGCGCGAGGATGTGCGGGACATGTGCGAGCGGCGGATCGGCGAGGCCGTTTCCGGGATCTGCGCGGCGTTCGGGGCGCAAGGCGCGCTCGATTACCGGCGCGGTTATCCCGTCACCGTCAACGATCCGGCCCGCGCCGCCTTCATGGCGGACATGGCGGCGCAGATCGCGGGCGAGGCGCGCGTCGAGCGCAACGTCGCGCCGATGATGGGCGCGGAGGATTTCTCCTTCATGCTGAATGCGCGGCCCGGCGCCTACATCTTCGTCGGAAACGGCGAAGGGCCGATGGTGCATCACCCCGCCTATCGTTTCGACGACGACGCGATACCCCACGGCGCCTCGCTCTGGGCGCGGCTCGTCGAGACGGCGATGCCGCTAGGAAAGGCGGCGTAAAGACCCGTTAAACACCCTGAACGCTGTCTGAACGGGCCTCTCAGGCAAGGTCAAGCTAAGGTCGGCTAGGTTCTCTCCAACACGGGAGAGTTCACATGCGTCGCCTCATCGCCACCACCGCCGTCGCCTTCTACTGCTTCGCCATGATCGGCCTGATCGGCGGCGTCGGCGTCATGGCGTCCGGCGTCGGCCCTTCCGCCCCCAAGGACGATACGGGCGTCGGCCTGGCGCTCATCATGCTGCTGCGCAACTGAGCGCTTTCGCGCGTTCCGGCCGGCGCGGCCGCCTTCAGCGCGCCCCGCGCAGGACCAGATCATCGCGATGCACCATGGCGTCGCGACCCCGATAGCCCAGAATAGCCTCGATCTCGCCGCTGCGGCGGCCCGCGATCCGCGCCGCGTCCCCGTGATCATAGGCGACGAGCCCGCGCCCGATCTCGGCGCCCGCGAGGTCGCGGATGAAAACCGCGTCGCCGCGCGCGAAAGCGCCCTCGACCCGGCGCACGCCCACCGGCAGCAGGCTGCTTCCGGCGACGAGGGCCTTGGCCGCGCCATCATCGACGACGAGCGCCCCGCGCGGCTCCAGCGAGCCGCCGATCCAGGCCTTGCGCGCGGATGAGGGCGTCGAATGCGTCAGGAACCAGGTGCAGCGCCCGCCCTCCGCCACGCGCCGCAGCGGGTTTTTCACGCGACCGTCCGCGATGATCATGTGGGCGCCGGCCTGCGTCGCGATCTTGCCGGCCTCGATCTTGGTGCGCATGCCCCCGCGCGAAAGCTCCGACGCCGCCCCGCCCGCCATCGCCTCGATGCCGGGCGTGATCCGCTCGACAAGGGGCATATGCGCAGCTTTCGGGTCGCTGCCCGGGGGCGCGGTGTAGAGCCCGTCGATATCGGAGAAGAGTATGAGCAAATCCGCGCCGATCATCGCCGCGACGCGCGCCGCCAGACGGTCGTTGTCGCCGTAGCGGATCTCGCTCGTCGCAACCGTGTCGTTCTCGTTGACCACGGGCACAGCGCGCAATTCGAAGAGTTTGGCGATCGTTGCGCGGGCGTTGAGATAGCGTCGCCGCTCCTCGGTGTCGGAAAGCGTGACGAGAATCTGTCCCGCGGTGATCGCGTGGTGGCCGAGCACCTCCGCCCAGACCCGCGCCAGCGCGATCTGCCCGACCGCCGCAGCCGCCTGGCTTTCCTCCAGCCGGAGAACTCCGGCCGGCAGGTCGAGCACGGTGCGGCCCATGGCGATGGCGCCCGAGGAGACGACGAGCACGTCCGCGCCGCGCCCATGCAGATCGGCGATGTCCTCCCCGAGAGCCGCGAGCCACGCCGCGTTGAGACGACCGCGCGCGCGATCGACGAGCAGGGCCGAGCCCACCTTGATCACGACGCGGCGGAACTGGGCGAGGGTCGGCGTCATCGGGGGCGTTTCCGGGAAAATGGGACGTCGCGTTGCTTTCCACCATTCCGCGCGCCGGGGCAAGCCCGCGAAAGGGCGCCTCTCAGCCGCGAGGCGGCAGGAACGGCGTCCCGCAGGCCGGCGGCGCGACTCCGAGATGCGCGGCGACGCTCGCGCCGATATCGGCGAAGGTCTCGCGCCGGCCGACGCTTCCGGACGCGACGCCCGGGCCGAAGCAGATGACCGGAACCTGCTCGCGGGTATGATCCGTGCCGCGCCAGCTCGGATCGTTGCCGTGATCGGCCGTGACGATGCAGATGTCGTGCGGGCCGAGCGCGGCCTCGATCTCCGGCACGCGCGCATCGAAGGCCTCGAGCGCCGCGGCGTAGCCCGGCAGGTCGCGGCGATGGCCGAAATCGGTGTCGAAATCGACGAGATTGACGAAAACGAGCCCGCCGTCGCCCAGCTCGCGCAGGGCGCCGAGCGCCTCGGTGAGGCAGGCGTCGTTTCCGGCGACCTTGACCTCGCGCCCCGTTGAACGATGGGCGAAGATGTCGCCGATCTTGCCGACGCTGACAACGGGTCGCCCGGCCTGGGCCAGCCTGTCCAGGATCGTGCCCTCCGGCGGGGATATGACGAAATCCTTGCGGTTTCCGGTCCGCTTGAAGCCGTTTTCGGCGTCGCCCTCGAAGGGCCGCGCGATGACGCGTCCGATCCGCAGGGGGTCGCACAATTCGCGCGCGATCCGGCAGGTTTCGTAGAGCCGCTCAAGCCCGAACGCTTCCTCGTGCGCCGCGATCTGGAGCACGCTGTCGACGGAGGTGTAGACGATGGGGGCGCCGGTGCGGACATGCTCGGCGCCGAGCTCATCGACGATGGCGACGCCGGCGGCGTGGCTCAGACCCAGGAGACCGGGAAGGCCAGCCCGCGCGATCAGCGCCCGCGTGAGCTCCGGCGGAAAGA
Source organism: Salinarimonadaceae bacterium (assembly GCA_007693435.1). Lineage (GTDB taxonomy): Bacteria > Pseudomonadota > Alphaproteobacteria > Rhizobiales > Beijerinckiaceae > Saliniramus. Next base: position 8,626 of record REDO01000055.1, read on the forward strand.
CAGGCGCCGCTTGCGGGAAATAGCCCCATTCGAAATCCACGGGACGCCCCGCGATCTCCCAGTGGCCGGACGGCGTGTCCTTGCCGCGCGAGGTCTCGACCGCGTGACCCCAAAGTCCCTGCGCGCCGCCATCCGGGGGGGCGAGGTCGGGATGCTCGCGCCCCGTGGCGCCGCGCATGGCGAGGCCGAGGCCCAGCCGCGCCAGATGCGGCAGGCGAAGCGGCCCGGAGCGCAGGCCCGCGCGGTCGCCTGCTCCGGCCGCGCAACCTTCCGCGATATGCCCCAAAGTGTCGGCCCCCTCGTCGCCATAGGCGGCGGCGTCGGGGGCGCCCCCGATTCCGACGGAATCGAGCACGACGAGCAGTACGCGGCCGCGCGCCGGCTTCATCGAGGCTTCACTCGTTCACCGCGCCCGCGTGGTCTACGGCGGAGAGGTCGAAGGCGGCGGCGAAGAGCGCGCGGGTGTAATCGGTCTGCGGTTCGTCGAAGATGCGCTCCGCCTCGCCCTCCTCGACCACGACGCCGTTGCGCATGACGATGATCCGGTTGGCCAGCGCGCGCACGACCCGCAGATCATGGCTGATGAACATATAGGCGAGCTTGCGGCGTTTCTGGAGATCGCGCAGCAGATCGACGATCTGCGTCTGCACCGACATGTCCAGCGCCGAAGTCGGTTCGTCGAGCATGAGGAATCGCGGTTCGAGCGCCATGGCGCGGGCGATGGCGATGCGCTGGCGCTGGCCTCCGGAAAACTCGTGCGGATAGCGGTCCATCGCGGCCGGATCGAGCCCTACGTCGATCAGCGCCCGGGCGACGACTTCGCGGCGCTCCGCCGGGGTCAGCCCCCGATCGAGGACAAGGAGCCCCTCCTCGACGATCTCTGCGACGGACATGCGGGGCGACAGCGAGCCGTAGGGGTCCTGGAAGACCACTTGCATGTTCTTGCGGAACGGGCGGATCTGCTTCGATTTCAGCCCGTCCAAGCGGTTTCCGAGAAAGACGACCGGCCCCTCCGAGGAAATCAGCCGCAGGATCGCGAGCCCGAGCGTCGTCTTGCCCGAGCCTGATTCGCCGACGACTCCGACCGTCTCGCCCTCGCGCACGGCGATGCTGACCCCGTCGACGGCCTTCACGTGGCTCACGGTCCGCCCGAGGAAGCCGCGCTTGATCGGAAACCACACCTTCACCGGCCCGGCCTCGACGACGACGGGCGCGTCCGCCGGCACGGGTTGCGGGCGCCCGCGCGGCTCGGCGGCGAGAAGGCGCCTGGTGTAGTCGTGCCGCGGATCGCCGAAGACCTTCTCGACCGTGCCCTGCTCGACGATGCGCCCGCCGAGCATGACGCAGACCCTGTCGGCGACCTTGCGCACGATGCCCAGGTCGTGGGTGATGAAGAGCATGGCCATGCCGACCCGCTTCTTCAGTTCGGCGAGGAGCTCGAGAATCTGCGCCTGGACGGTGACGTCGAGCGCCGTCGTCGGCTCGTCGGCGATCAGGAGATCGGGCTCGTTGGCGAGCGCCATGGCGATCATCACGCGCTGGCGCTGGCCGCCCGAGAGCTGGTGCGGATAGGCGTCGAGCCGGTTCGCCGCCTCGCGGATGCCCACGAGTTCGAGCATCTCGAGCGTGCGCGCCCGCGCCTGCGCTCCGCTCAAGCCCCGGTGCACGCGCAGGATCTCGCCGATCTGTCGCTCGATCGTGTGCAGCGGATTGAGCGATGTCATCGGCTCCTGGAAGACCATGGTGACGTCGTTGCCGCGCACCCCCATCATTTCCCGCTCGCTCGCCGCGAGAAGATCGCGCCCCTTGAAGAGGATTTCTCCCGAAGGATGGCTCGCCGCCGGATAGTTCAGGAGCTTCACGATCGACAGCGCCGTGACGGATTTCCCGGAGCCCGATTCGCCCACGAGCGCCACGGTTTCGCCGGAAGCGACGTCGAGGGAGACGCGATCGACCGCAAGCGTCTCCCTCCCGCCCTGCCGGAAGGCGACGGAAAGATTGCTGATCGAGAGAAGGGGGGCTGCGGTCATGTCTGGTTCAACAAGCTCTCGAGGGTGGCGGCCGCCGGCGTGATCTTTTCGATCCCTGCCGGCAAGCGGAGACGTTTGTCGTTGCCGATGAAGACCGCGCAAGCATTCGTGACGGCGGTCACGACATGGATGGCGTCCGGCAGAAAGTTGCGTCGGTCGGGTTTGTCCACGCCGCCCTGATCCGCATTAGCCCGATAGGTCGTGGTCTCGATGAGAATCTCGCGGCTGATCGGCACGAGTTCGACGGCTTGCGACCAGATCAGCGCCTGCATATAGGCGCGCTTGAGGCGGGCGTTGCCGTTCCGCACCGGAACGATGAGCAGTTCCGCGAGGGTCAACTCGCTGGTCAGCAAACGAACCCGCTTCGCCATCGCCGCGCCTAGCAACTGCTTCATCGCATCGGAGGCGTCGCCCACCGTCTCGAAAGCGACGATGAAGCCGTTTGTGTCGACATAGAGCCGTGGCGCGTCAACGCTCACGATGAGCCCATTCAGCGCGCAGCGAGCGAACATGCTCGTCGATTTCGTCGAGCGAAGCGAAGTTGTTTTGTCGAAGCGCGAACATCTCGTCGAGCGACATCGGCGGCTCATCCTCCTCCGCCGCGCCCTCCACCGTCACCTCCACAGTGACGAAAGCCTCAGGGTCAAGCCCTTCGCGCAGCGGCTCGGGCAGTTCCGCTACGGGTACGTGCCGCTTCACGATCCTGTTCATGCCTGAACCCTCCTGCCTCCCATACTACCATTCCCTCACGTGAAGGTCTTGCGCGGGTCGAAGGCGTCGCGCACGGCTTCGCCGACGAAGATCAAGAGCGACAGCATCAGGGCGATGATGAAGAAGCCCGTCAGCCCGAGCCAGGGCGCCTGGAGATTGGCCTTGCCCTGCGCCAGCAACTCGCCGAGCGAGGGCGAGCCGGGCGGCAGGCCGAAGCCGAGGAAGTCGAGCGAGGTCAAGGTCGTGATCGAGCCGTTGAGGATGAAGGGCAGGAAGGTCAGCGTCGCGACCATGGCGTTGGGCAGGACGTGCTTGACCATGATCTTGCCGTTCGAGAGCCCGAGCGCGCGCGCGGCGCGCACATATTCGAAATTGCGCGCGCGCAGGAATTCGGCGCGCACGACGCCCACGAGCGACACCCAGCTGAAGAGCAGGAGAATGCCGAGCAGCACCCAGAATGTCGGCGTGATGATCGAGGCGATGATGATCAGGAGATACAGGGCCGGGATCGCCGTCCAGATCTCGATGAAGCGCTGGAAAATCAGATCCGTCCAGCCGCCGAAATAGCCCTGCACCGCGCCGGCGAAGACGCCGATAACCGAGGAGATCGAGGCGAGGATCAGCCCGAAGAGCACGGATATCCGGAACCCGTAGATCAGCCGCGCCAGCACGTCGCGGCCCTGATCGTCGGTGCCGAGCCAGTTCCATTCGATGTCCCGGCAGGTCGAGCCTCCCGTCTGCGCCGCGACGCCGGCGCATTGCGCATCGTCGAGCATCCAGGTCGGCGGCGCGGGCGCGGGGGTGGGGAGCGAGAGATTGTGCGTGGAATGATGGAATCGGATCAGCGGCCAGATCGCCCAGCCGTGCTCGTCGATCGCTTGCGCGATGAAGGGATCGCGGTAATCGGTGGTGGGCAGGAACCCGTCGTCGATGAACTTCTCCTCCGGATAGCTGGTGACGATCGGGAACAGAAATTCGCCCTTGAACGACACCACGATCGGCCTGTCATTGGCGATCAACTCGGCCACGAGCGTCACCAAGAACAGCGCAAGGAAGATCCAGAACGACCAGTAGCCGCGCTTGTTGGCTTTGAAGTTGTCGAGCCTGCGCCGGTTGATCGGCGTGAGCCGTATCAGCCCTCGCCGGCCCTGCGGCGGCGCGAGCGCGGGCGAGGCCGCGTCTTGCGGAAGGTCGCGGGAATCGGGCGTCAGCGGGGCGGTGACAGGCTGCATGCTCACACCTCCCGCGTTTCGAAATCGATGCGCGGATCGATCCAGACATAGGCCAGATCGGAGATAAGGTTCACGACGAGGCCGAGCAGCGAGAAGATGAACAGCGTCGCGAACACGACGGGATAGTCGCGGTTGACGATCGATTCGAATGACAGAAGCCCAAGCCCGTCGAGGGAGAAGATCGTCTCGATCAGGAGCGCGCCCGTGAAGAAGGCGGAGATGAAGGCCCCCGGGAAACCGGCGATCACGATCAGCATGGCGTTTCGGAAGACGTGGCCGTAGAGCACCTGCCGCTCGGAAAGGCCCTTCATGCGGGCGGTGAGCACGTATTGCTTGCGGATTTCGTCGAGGAAGGAGTTCTTGGTGAGCAACGTCGTCGTCGCGAAGGCCCCGATCGCCATCGCGGTGACCGGCAGGGCGATGTGCCAGAAATAGTCGGCGATCGCCGCCGGATTCGTGACCCACTCGAGAAAGGGCATCGTGGCGTATTGCTCGGACCATAGCCCGCGCAAGGGGAATATCTGCCAGAAGGAGCCGCCGGCGAAGAGCACGATCAGCAGGATCGCGAAGAGAAAGCCCGGAATGGCGTAGCCGACGATCACGACCGCCGAGGTCCACCAGTCGAAGGCCGTGCCGTCGCGCACCGCCTTGCGCACGCCCAGCGGAATCGAGATCGCGTAGGAGATGAGCATCATCCACAGTCCGAGCGAGATCGAGACCGGCAGTTTCTCCTTGATCAGTTCGAGCACACTGATGTCGCGAAAATAGCTCTTGCCGAAATCTAAGCGGATGTAGTTCCACATCATCAGCGCGAATCGCTCGTGCGCCGGCTTGTCAAAGCCGAACTGCCGCTCGAGCTCGGCGATGAAGGCGGGGTCCAGCCCCTGGGCGCCGCGATAGGTAGAGGTCGTCTGGCCGCTCCCGTCGAAGCCGCCTCCCTGACCTCCGCCCATGCCGTCGCCGCCGCCGCCCGTGAAGCGCGCCGTTGCGCCGACATCCGAGCCCTGCAACTGCGCGATGACGCGCTCGACCGGGCCGCCGGGCGCGAACTGCACGATCGCGAAGGAGATCACCATGATCCCGAACAGCGTCGGGATCATCAGGAGCAGACGTCGCGCGATATAGGCGTGCATGGTTCCCCGAGCCCGTCGTCGCGCCGGCCAGGGCGGCGCGCGCGAATCAGAATGTCGCCCCGGATACTAGGGCGAATTGTTGAAAAAGCCTCATACGCGCCGCACGCGCGCCGCCTTCTCCTCGTCATGCCACCAGGTCGAGAGCGAGCCGACGGAATAGAGCGGCTTCGTCTCCGGGCGGCTGAACTCGTCCCAGCGCGCCACCCAATGCGTTCCCTTGAACCACATCGGCACCCAGTAGAAGCCGGCGCGCAGCACGCGGTCGAGAGCGCGGGCGGCCACATACATCTCGTCGCGGTCGCGCGCCTCGATGACCTTCTCGACCAGCGCGTCGACGGCCTCGTTCGCGATTCCCGCGACATTCGCCGAACCGCGCACGCCCGCGCTCGCCGATCCGAAGATGACGCGCAACTCGCCGCCCGGCGTCAGTGAGCCCCCGAAGCGGCGGGTGATGACGTCGAAATCGAAATCGTCGATGCGGCGCTGGTATTGCGAGGCGTCGACGATGCGGAAGTTCGTCGCAATGCCGAGCGCCTGCAGGCCGCGGCTGAAATGCTGCGTATGGCGCTCGAGCGCTTGTTGGAAATCGAGGAATTCGATCGTGAAGCGCTCGCCGTTGGGCAGATACGCGTCGCGCCCCTGCCAGGTGACGCCGGCCTCGCGCAACAGCTCGGAGGCCCTGCGCAGATTGGCGCGATTCTGCGGGGTGCCGTCCGATACCGGCGGCGAGACGGCCTCCCCGAAAACCCGATCGGGAAGAATGGCGCGGAAGGGCTCCAGAAGGGCGAGCTCGTCGGGCGGCGGCGTTCCTTCCGCCTTCATGGGCGAATTCTCGAAATACGACGCCACCCGTATATAGGAATCGTACATGAGAATCCGGTTGGCGGATTCGAAGTCGAAGGCGTAGCCCAGCGCCTCGCGGATGCGCGGATCGGCGAATTTCGCGCGGCGGGTGTTGAACCACCAGCCCTGCCGGCTCGACGGCGTCGCGTCGGGCAATTCCTCGCGCAGCACGCGCCCTTCGCGCTTGGCGGGGAAATCGTAGCCCGTGGCCCATGAGAGCGCGGTGAACTCCTCGCGGTAATTGAAGGCGCCCGATTTGAACGCCTCGAAGGCGACGTCGCGATCGCGGAAATAATCGTAGCGCACGGTGTCGAAATTGTTCTGACCGCGCGCGACGGGAAGATCGGCCGCCCAGTAATCAGGGACGCGCTCGAACGAAACGAAACGGCCGATCTCGAAGCGGCCGAGCCTGTATGCGCCCGAGCCCAGCGGCGCTTCGAGCGTGGAGGCCGTGAAGTCGCGGCCCTCCCACCAACTCTCCGAGAAGATCGGCAACAAGGCGACGAGGATCGGCAGGTCGCGGGGACGCCCTTGCGCGAACCGCACGACGACCACGTTCTCGCCTTCGGCCTCCGCGCCCTCGACGCCGGCGAGTTGCTGGGAAATCCCCGGATACCCCGCCTCCTTGAGAGTCAGAATCGAGAAGGCGACATCCTGGGGACGGATGCGCGAGCCGTCGTTGAAGCGCGCCTGCGGCCGCAGCCGGAACCGATAGGTCAGGCCGTCCCCGGAGCGGGCGACCGCCTCGGCGACAAGCCCATAGTGCGAATCGGGCTCGTCGGTGGCGCGCGCCATCAGGCTGTCGAAGGTGAGGCGGACGCCGACGGCCGCGTCACCCTGGAGAATATAGGGATTGAAGGAGTTGAAGGTGCCGAACATGTCGGTTCCGAAGAACCCGCCTTTCGGGGCCGCCGGATCGACATAATCGAAATGGGCGAAGTCGGCGCCGTATTTCAGATCGCCGAATATGGACATTCCGTGCGACCACGCCTCGTCTGCCCGCGCTCGAAGCGACAGGGCGCCTGCGGCGAGGCTCGCCGCTACTCCGACGAAAAAGGTGCGGCGGTCCATAATCAGCATCGTCCGTTTTCCCCTTGACTGGCGCGGGCGCGCGCTTCGCTTACCGTGATATGTCCGCGCGATCATGGCGATAATGGCGCGGCCGGCCGCGAGTGTCGACGCCCGCGACGATGGGTCGCCGCGAGAATCGGTCTCGAACCCGCCTTGCGCGGATCAATCCCGCGCGAGGTCGCCGAGCAGGCTCGCCGCGACGGTGAGCTTGGAGAGCGTCAGGCCCGAGGAGACCATGCCGTCGACGGCGCTGCGGATGCGCCCGGCGTCTCCGCCCCGCGACTGCGCCCAGGTCTCGACCGCCTCGGCCCCCGATAGCCCCAGCGCCTGAGCCGCGATCTCCGCCGTCAGCCGGCGATGGGCGTTCGCTACGCCGCCGACCGCGCGGTCGAGGGCGAGACCGTCGTAGTAGTCGGAGACGGTGACGTCGCGGCCCTGCGCGACGAGGGCGCCGAGCTTGAAGGCGTCGTCGACGGCGAAATAGGTCGCCGCGATCTCCGAGATCGGACGCCCCAGATCGCCGGCGATCTGCACGATGTCCGGCCCGGCGGCGAGGATGGGCAGGGCGGCGACACTCTCGGCGAAATCGCCTTCGATCCCCTCGCTCGCGAGCCCGGCGGCGTCGGCGCGCCATTGCTTGAGCGCTGCGGCGGGCAGAATGTCGGGCAGCGCGGTCCTAAGCTCCTCGAGACCGTCGGCGAAGCGGCGAAGGATCGCATCGAGAGGCTCGGCGCCGAAATCGACGTTGCGGATGAACCAGGTCATCCGGTTGAGCGCGAGATCCTGCACCTGCGCGTAGAGCTTGAGCTGGAGTTCGCCCTGGATACGCGTGTCGTAGCCGTCGATGCCGAGGTAGAGCGCGTTCGTGCCGAAGGTTTCCCGCACGGCCGCATAGGCGGCGGCGATGGTCGGCGCGTCGGCGCCCGTCTCGTCGACGAGCCGGGCGATCACGGCCGGGCCGCAGCGGTTGACGATCGCGTTCGACAATTGCGTCGCGATGATCTCGCGCCGCAGCCGATGCTCCTCGATCGTGTCGGGGAAGCGCTCGCGCATCTCGGCGGGGAAGTAGCGCTGCAATTCGCGGCCGAGATAGGGATCGTCGGGCACGGAGCTGTCCAGAAGCCGGTCATAGAGCGACAGCTTGGCGTAGGCGATGAGCACCGCGATCTCGGGGCGCGTCAACGCCTCGCCGCGCATGGAGCGCTCGGTCAGCGCGCCGTCGTCGGGCAGGTGTTCGACCGCTCGGTCGAGGAGACCCTCCTGCTCCAGCATCTGCATGAGACGGCGGGCGAAGCCGATATCGGCGACCCCGCGGCGCTCGGCGAGGGAGACGGAGAGCGACTGGAGGTAGTTGTTGCGCAGGACGAGCCGCGCGATCTCCTCGGTCATCTCGGCGAGCAGCGCGCTGCGCGCGGCGGCGTCGAGGCGACCGTCGCGCTCGGCCCGGGTCAGCGCGATCTTGATGTTGACCTCGACGTCGGAAGTGTTCACGCCCGCCGAATTGTCAATCGCGTCGGTGTTCAGACGCACGCCCGACCGCGCCGCCTCGATGCGGCCGAGCTGCGTGGCGCCGAGATTGGCGCCCTCGCCGATCACGCGCGCGCGCAGCTGCTCGCCGGTGACGCGCAGCGAATCGTTCGCGCGGTCGCCCACCTGATCGTCGGTTTCGCTCGTCGCCCGGATATACGTTCCGATGCCGCCGAACCAGAGCAGATCGACGCGCATCTTCAGGATGGCGCGCATCAGTTCCTGCGGCGTCGCGCGCTCCTTGTCGAGGTCGAGCAGGGCGCGGATCTCGGGAGTGAGCGTGATCGATTTCGACTGGCGCGGGAAAACGCCGCCGCCCTTGGAGATCAGCGATTTGTCGTAATCCTGCCAGCTGGAGCGAGGCATGTCGAAAAGACGCTTACGCTCGGTCCAGGAGGCGGCCGGGTCGGGATCGGGGTCGATGAAGATGTCGCGGTGGTCGAAAGCCGCGACGAGCTTGAGCGTCTTCGAGAGCAGCATGCCGTTGCCGAAGACGTCGCCGGACATGTCGCCGACGCCCGCGACGGTGACCGGCTCGCTCTGGATATCCACGTCGATTTCGCGGAAATGGCGTTTCACCGCCTCCCACGCGCCGCGGGCGGTGATTCCCATCTTCTTGTGGTCGTAGCCGTTGGAGCCGCCGGAGGCGAAGGCGTCGCCGAGCCAGTGGCCCTTCTCCAGCGAGAGCGCGTTGGCGGTGTCGGAAAACGTCGCCGTGCCCTTGTCGGCGGCGACGACGAGATAGGGGTCGTCGCCGTCGTGACGGACGGTGTCCGCGGGGGGGACGGTCTCGCCGTCGACGATGTCGTCGGTCATCTGCAGGAGCGTCCGGATGAAGATGCGGTAGCTCTCCGTGCCCTCCTCGATCCAGGCCTGACGCTCGCTTGCCGGCGGCAATTGCTTGGGCACGAAGCCGCCCTTGGCGCCGACGGGAACGATCACAGCGTTCTTCACCTGCTGGGCCTTGACGAGGCCCAGAACTTCGGTGCGGAAATCCTGCGGCCGGTCCGACCAGCGAAGGCCTCCGCGCGCCACCTTGCCGTAGCGCATGTGCACGCCCTCGACACGCGGGCTGTAGACGAAGATCTCGTAGAGCGGACGCGGCAGCGGCATCTCTTCGACGCGGGCGCACTGGAACTTGAAGGCGATCGTCGCACGCGGATGCCCCTTGTCGTCGATCTGGAAGAAGTTCGTCCGAAGGGCCGCCTCGACGAGGTTCATGAAGCGGCGCAGAATGCGGTCGTCGTCGAGGCTCGACACGTCGGCGAGCGCCCCCTCGATCGCTTCTCGAACGCGCGCCTGCGCCTCCTCGCGCTTGCCCTTGTCCGCGACGCGCGGATCGAAGCGGGCGTAGAAGTAATCGACGATGAGTCGCGCGATGGCGCCGTGGCGGGCGAGCGTGTCCGCGAGATAGTCCTGCGCATAGGCGATGCGCACCTGCCTCAGATAGCGCGCGAGAGCGCGCACCATGGCGACGTCGCGCCAGCCCAGCCCCGCCTCGATGACGAGCTTGTTGAAGCCGTCGGATTCCACGAGCCCCCGGAAGAGCGACTGAAGCGCCGCCTCGATGGGACGCTCGATGGTCGCAATGTCGAGTTCGCCGCCGGCGGCGCGTTCGAGCGCCATGTCGTGCAGCCACACGCGCCCGTCTTCCGGCGCGCCCGCCGGGACGATTCGGTAAGTGCGTTCGTTGACGACGCGGAAGCCCAGATTTTCGAGGAGCGGCACCCGCTCGGAAAGCGGCAGGCTCACCCCGCGCGAGAAGACCTTGAGGCTGACGCGGGTCGGCGGATCTCCCTCGCGGCGATAGAGGTCCACCGCGCGCGGACGCTCGCGGGACAGGCGTTCGAGCGAACCGATGTCCCGGATCGCGTAGCGCGCATCGAAGGCCTCGCGATAGGCGGCGTTGAAGGCCTCGCCGTAGCGGGCGCCGTATTTTCGCGCCCGCAACCCGCCCGTCTCTTCGAGAAGGGCTTCGCGCAGGGCGTCGCCCCAGGTTCTGGCGATGGCCGCGACGCCCTGCTCGAGGGTTGCGCGGTCGACCACGGGCGTCGCGCCCTCCTCCCGGCCGATGATCACGTGGGTGCGCGCGAGGGTCCCCTCCGGATAGGCCGGATAGGCCGCCGAGACGCGACCCTGATAGAGACTCGCCAGAAATTCGGCGACGCGGCGGCGCACGGTCGTGTCGTAGCGGTCCTTCGGTATGAAAACGAGCACGGAGACGAAGCGGTCGAACTGGTCGGGACGCGAGAGGACGCGCACGCGCGGCCGGTCCGCCAGGCTCATGATCTCCAGCGCGAATTCATAGAGCGTGTCTTCATCGACCTGGAAGAGCTCGTCGCGCGGATAATTCTCCAGAACGGTGAGGAGCGCGCGCCCGGCGTGGCTCTTGGGGTCGAACTCGGCCCGATCGAGGATCTTGCGCACCTTGTGGCGCAGGAAAGGGATGTTGGCGGTCGAGCCTGTATAGACATTCGAGGTGAACAGGCCGACGACCCGCAATTCGCCTTCAAGCGCTCCGTCCACCGAGAAGAGCTTCACGCCGATATAATCGAGATGCACCCGCCGGTGGACGCGCGACTTGACGTTGGCCTTGGTGATGATAAGGGCGCGCGGCTTCTGGAGAAATTCCCTGATCTCGGGCGTCATCGTGACGAGTTCCGTCCCGCGCCGCAGCACCTTGACGCCGGGATCGCGCAGGATGCCCAGTCCCGAGCCATCGACCACGTCAGCTGCGGCGTCGCCGTCGGGGAAGCGGTATTCGCGCAGGCCGAGAATGGTGAAGTTGTCGTTCACGATCCAGTCGAGGAAGGCGAGCGCCTCTGCGTTCTCGTCGGCCGGAAAGTGCGGCGGCCCCTCGCGATAGTCGCCGATCACGTCGATGAGGCGCGAGCGCATCTGCGGCCAGTCGTTCACAGCGACGGCGACGTCATCGTAGACGCGCTCAAGCCCGATCACGAGACGGGCGCGGGCCTGCTCGTCGTCGATCCTGTCGATATGGATGTGGATCAGGCTCTCGTGCTGCATCGAGGGGGAGCGCAGCGCCGTAGCCTCCCCGTAGATGTCGAGCAGTTGCCCGGCGTCGTCGCGCTTCACGGCCAGGATGGGATGGACGACGAGATGCGGCTCGTAGCCTTGCTCGACGATTTCGGCCAAAGTGGAATCGAGCAGGAAGGGCATGTCGTCGTTGACGACCTGAATGACGGTGAGCTGGCGTGTCCGTTCGCCCCGATCGTGGTCGAAATCGATCAGCCGGACGTCGCGCGCGCCGGTCAGACGAGGGCTCAGGAGGTGTTCGTGCGCGAGGCTGGCGAGCGTGGCGAGGGCGTCGGGCTCGTATCGCGAGACGTCCTCGACGGGCGCGCGGGCGAACAGATCGGCCACCATGCCGGGCGGGGTGTGGCGCCGGGTCCGGTCGGCGAGGGCTTCTGACGCTGCCTTGAGGGAATCGGCCTTGTCGCGGGTCATGATGCTGGAAACCTTCTCGCCTGCTTGGTCTGCGCCTGGGCGCGCGCCTCATCGACTGAGCGCGAGCGTTCGCATAGGAGAAGCCGCGCTTCAACCGGAGACGTAGGTATAAACCTGATCCGATATCAATCCTGCAACAGATCCGCGGAGGAAGCAGCATGAATGCGCGTGATTCGGGCCCGTCCGGGGGGAAAAAGGGCGCCTACAAGCCGCAATCCGGGGAAATTCCGCTCCGGCAGGACGATGCCGGGCGGGTCACGGCCCTTGATCTGCCGCCTGGCGAGCTGTCGCCGGAAATGACCGCCTATCTCGCGAAATGCGACGAAAAGTTGGGTTTCGTTCCCAACGTGCTGCGCGCCTACGCCCATGATGACGCCAAGCTCGCGACCTTCGCCGGGCTCTATAACGACCTGATGCTGGCGCCGTCCGGCCTCTCGAAGCTGGAGCGAGAAATGATCGCCGTGGTCGTCTCCGCGACCAACCGCTGCTTCTACTGCGTCAGCGCGCATGGCGCCGCCGTGCGCCAATATTCCGGTGATCCGGTTCTCGGCGAACTGTTGGCGATCAACTACCGGGCCGCCGATCTCTCGGCCCGCCACCGCGCGATGCTCGATTTCGCGCTCAAGCTGACGGAGCAGCCCTGGAGCGTCGAGGAAGAGGACCGCGAGCGGCTGCGGGCCGCAGGCTTCAGCGACCGCGACATCTGGGACGTCGCGGCCGTCGCCTCGTTCTTCAACATGTCGAACCGCATGGCCTCGGCGATCGACATGCGCCCCAACCCGGAATATCACGGACAGGGACGCTGAGCCGGCTCACAAACCTTCGAAAAGGGCGCTCGAAATATAGCGCTCGGCGAAAGAGCAGGCGAAGGTGACGATGCGCTTGCCGCGGTTTTCGGGGCGGGCGCCGATCTCCAGCGCGGCCGCCACGTTGGCGCCCGTCGAGATGCCGCCGGGAACGCCCTCTATCCGGGCGAGCGCGCGCGCCATATCGAAGGCGGTCTGGTTGCCCACGGTCACGACCTCGTCGATCACGGAGCGGTCGAGCACGTCCGGCACGAAGCCCGCGCCGATTCCCTGAATCTTGTGCGGGCCGGGCTGGCCGCCCGACAGGACGGGCGAATCCTCTGGCTCGACGGCGACCATGCGGATCGCGGGATCATGCTGCTTGAGGACGGCGCCGACGCCGGTGATCGTGCCGCCGGTGCCGACCGCCGAGACGACGATGTCCACCTTGCCGCCGGTGTCGGCGAGGATCTCCTGCGCTGTCGTCGAGCGGTGGATCTCGGGGTTGGCGGGATTGGCGAATTGCTGGGGGATCACCGAACCAGGGATTGAATCGCGCAGTTCCTGCGCGCGGTTGACCGCGCCGCGCATGCCGAGCGGCCCGGGCGTCAGCTCGAGCTCGGCGCCGAGGAAGCTCAGCATCTTGCGCCGCTCGAGCGACATGGTCTCCGGCATCACGAGAATGAGGCGATAGCCGCGCGCGGCGGCTACGAAGGCGAGCGCGATGCCGGTATTGCCGGAGGTCGGCTCGATCAGCGTCGCGCCGGGCGCGATGCGGCCCTGCGCCTCGAGAGAATCGATCATGGCGACGCCGATGCGGTCCTTCACCGAGGCGATCGGATTGAAGAATTCGAGTTTGAGCAGGATCTCGGCGTCGACGCCGCGCTCGGCCGTGAGTCGGGAAAGGCGGACCAGCGGCGTGTCGCCGATGGTCTGGGTGATCGAGTCGTAGACGCGGCCGCGTCCCGGCGCGCGCGTCTGGTGCTGCGAAGCAGTGCCTGTCATGGCGTCATGTCCTTGCTTGGATCGGGTTGGCGATCAGATGGCGAAGTCGAGCGCCGGGGGAGGGCCGCCGAACGCGGCCTCTTTCTCGGCGCGCTGGCACAGATCCTCGACGGTCAGCGCGTCGAGCGTGGCGAGGAAGGCCTCGCCCGCGTCGCGCACCACGGGGCCGATGACGGCGTCCACGAGGCGCGATTCGGGCAGCGGCGGCAGCCCGTCCTCGCCGGTCGCGGTCATGGCGGCGCGCACGATGTCGCCGGCGGTGACCTTGCGGCGCTCACGGGCGAGTTCGTAGCCGCCGCGCGGGCCGCGCACGCCCTTGAGGACGCCCTGACGCACCAGCGCCTGCAGCACGGTCTCGAGATGGCGCGGAGGGAGATTGTGGCGCTCGGCCAGCAGCTTGGCGGCGACCGGCGTCGGCCGGGCGTGGAGCGCGACATCGACGACGGCGGCGATCGCCAGCAGACTGCGACGCGACAGGAGTATCATGACCGTCCGACCTTCCATCCAATCGAGCGCTTCTCCGGCGACGCCGCCGGAAAGGCGCCGTCAGATGCCGGTCGACCCGAAACCGCCCGCGCCGCGCTCCGTCTCCGCGATCAGGGAGACCTCCGTCAGCGCCGCCCGCGTCACCGGCGCCAGCACGAGCTGGGCGATTCGCATGCCGCGCGTGATCGTGAAGGGCGCCTCGCCGAGATTGACGAGGAGCGCCTTGATCTCCCCGCGGTAATCCGAATCGATGGTGCCCGGCGCGTTGAGCACGGTCACCCCGTGCCGCAGCGCCAGACCCGAGCGCGGCCGCACTTGCGCCTCGTAGCCTTCGGGTATTTGAAGGCTAATTCCCGTCGGCACAAGCGCCCTTCCAAATTTTTCCATCAGAATCGGTGAATTTTCGCAAATAGCGGCGAGAAGGTCTATTCCCGCCGCCCCGTCCGTCTCGTAGCGTGGTTCGGGCAGGCCCTGCGCATGGGGCAGGCGCAGCATCGGAACGACGAGCGGGGCCACGGCGGTCACGCTCCGCCCTCGCGGCCCGAAAGGCGTGCGGCGAGCGCCGCGACGAGACGCTCGGCCACCGCCTCCTTGTCCATTTCCGGCCAGCTCTCGACGCCCGCCTCGTCGACGAGATGGACGGCGTTGCGGGCGCCGCCCATCACCCCGCCGGCGACGCCGCTTTCCTGCGAGACGTCGTTGGCGACGATCAGGTCGCAGCCCTTGCGCAGGCGCTTGGCGCGGGCGTTCTCGATCACGTCGTTCGTTTCCGCCGCGAAGCCGACGACGAGCGCCGGCCGGCCCGTCTCCATCGCCGAGACGCCGGCGAGGATGTCGGGATTCTCGGCGAGCGCCAGCGGCGGCGGGGCGGCGCCGTCCTTCTTGATCTTGCGGCCGCTCTCGCGTGCGGGGCGCCAATCCGCCACGGCGGCGGCGAAGATCGCGATCTCGCAGGGGAGCGCGACGCGCACGGCGGCCTCCATCTCGCGGGCCGTCTCGACATGCACGACCGCGACGCCCGGCGGATCGGGCAGGTTGACCGGGCCGCTGACGAGCGTGACGGCGGCGCCGGCGCGGGCGGCGGCGGCGGCGATGGCGTGGCCCTGCCGTCCGGAGGAGCGGTTGGCGACGTAGCGCACCGGATCGATCGGCTCATGCGTCGGCCCGGAGGTGACGAGCACGCGCCGCCCGGCGAGAGGCCCTTCCCCCGGCGCGAAAAGCGCCTGCGCGGCCGCGACGATCTCGAGCGGCTCGGACATGCGCCCGGCGCCGGACTCGCTCTCGGCCATCGCTCCCACGCCCGGGCCTACCACATGCACGCCGTCGGCGCGCAGCGTCGCGAGATTGCGCCGCGTCGCGGGATGCGTCCACATGGCCGGGTTCATCGCCGGCGCGATCAGGATGGGCAGGCGCGTCGCGAGCAGCACGGCGGTGGCGAGATCGTCGGCGATTCCGTTGGCCATGCGCGCCATGAGATTGGCGGTCGCGGGCGCGACGACGACGCAATCGGCGTCGCGGGCGAGGCGGATATGCCCGATCGCCGCCTCGTCCTCGCCGTCGAAGAGATCGGAATAGGTCTTCTCGCCGGACAGGGCGGCGGCCGCCAGCGGCGTCACGAATTCGCGCGCCCCCGCCGTCATGACGACGCGCACGGCCGCGCCCGCGTCGCGCAGGCGCCGGATCAGGTCGAGCGACTTGTAGGCGGCGATCCCCCCGCCGATGACGAGCAGGACGCGCCTGCCCCGCAATGCCGTGTCCATCCGCGAAAAACTCCGCCAAACGCCTCACGATAAGCCGTCGCCTGCATAACACGCAGGAGGGTGGATGGGTAAATTGGGGGGGCGAGCGCGGAAAATGGTGCCCCTGGCCGGGATCGAACCAGCACTCCTTGCGGAACTCGATTTTGAGTCGAGCGCGTCTACCAATTCCGCCACAGGGGCGACGCAAGGTTTCGAGGTATCATCGCGACGCCCGCAAATCAACGATGATGGCGGAAAGCGTCGCGCGCCGGCGCGGTTTTTCTTACCCTCGCGCACGACTTCGCGTATGAAGGCGCCGCCGCCCGTCCGGGCGGGGTCAGCGCAAGGCCCTCCATGCTCAGACGCCTGTATCACTGGACGCTCTCGCTCGCCGCGCGCCCCTGGGCGCCGTGGGCGCTCGGCGGCGTGTCCTTCGTCGAGAGCTCAGTCTTTCCGATCCCCCCCGACGCCATGCTCGTGCCGATGGCGCTGGCGCGCCCGCGCCGCGCCTTCTTCTACGCCTTCATCACCACCGTCACCTCCGTGCTGGGCGGGGTGCTCGGCTACGTGATCGGCGCGCTCCTGTTCGACACCGTCGGCCAATGGGTCATCCAGCTCTACGGGCTGGAGGAGAAATCGGTCGCGTTCCGCGCGCTCTTCGCCGAGCACGGGCACTGGACGATCATGATCGCGGGCTTCACGCCCATACCCTACAAGCTGATCACCATCACGGCGGGCTTCGCGGCCTATGACATCTGGTGGTTCATCGCGCTGTCGCTGCTGACGCGCGGCGCGCGCTTCTTTCTGCTGGCGGCCCTGCTCTACCAGTTCGGCGACTGGATCCGCGGTTTCATCGACCGGCATTTCGCGGTTCTGACGACGCTTGTCGCGATCGTGGCGGTTCTCGGATTCGTCGCGGTGCGCTATCTGTTCTGACCATGAACCGTTTCAACCTCGCCACGTTGCTGCGCAACCACAGGCTCGTCGCCGGCGCGATCGCGCTCGTCGCCGGCCTCGTGATCGCGACGGCGCTATACTTCGAGCACGGGCTCGGCATGCGCCCCTGCCTGCTCTGCCTCTACCAGCGCTGGCCCTATTACGCGGGCGTTCCGCTGGCCGCGCTCGTTGCGGTCTTCGCCGTGAGCGAACGGGTCGCGCGCGGGGGGCTGGCGCTTGTCGGCCTGATCTTTCTGGGCGCCGCCGGGCTCGCCGCCTATCACGTGGGCGTCGAATGGGGCGTCTTCCTCGGGCCGAGCGGCTGCGGCGGAACGCCTGCGGCGCCGGCCGCGGGCATTGACGCGTTTCTCGCCCAGCTCGAAACCGTGCGCGTGATCGACTGCTCGCAACCCGCCTGGATCTTCCTCGGCCTGTCCATGGCCGGCTGGAACGCCCTCATTTCGCTTGCGCTCGGCGCTCTCGCCCTGGCGAGCGCGGCGAGCGTCGAACCTCCGGTCGCGCTCACGCGTTGAACCTCACAGCCTTCCACCCCAAGGAGAAAAACACATGTCGATGTCCCGCAAGACCGAGGAACGCTTTCTCGACAAGGACGAGAAGGAATTCGTCGGCCTCAGCCACCATCCCGAGATCCAGGAACTCTCCGACGCGGCGCTCTCCGACCTGATCGGCAAGCTGCGCGACCGCCGCGACAAGGCCCGCGACGTCGGCGCCCGCCAGCGCCGCGAGATGCGCGGCAAGGCCGCCCCCACCCGCGGGCGCGCGGCGGCCGACAACACCGGCACGCGCGAGAAGCAGGCCGTGCTCGCCGCCGCTCTCAAGCGCGCCAACAAGGAGCGCGAGCGCCGTCGCGAGACCGTCGCGGCGTGACGCGCCGGGGCGCCGCCGTGACGGCCTCACGGCAGGGATACGCCACGCAGCGCCTTGCGGCAGACGAGGCCGGGATCGCGCGCGCCGCGCTGCTCCTGCGCGAGGGCGCCTGCGTGGCGTTCCCCACCGAGACCGTCTACGGGCTCGGCGCCGACGCGACCTCGCCGCAGGCGGTCGCAGGGATCTACGCGGCCAAGGAGCGCCCGCGCTTCAACCCGCTCATCGCGCATTGCCCGGACGTCGATACGGCGATGCGCGAAGGCGTTTTCGACACACAGGCGACGGCCCTGGCGAAAGCCTTCTGGCCGGGCCCGCTCACCCTCGTCGTGCCTCGCGCGGCAGGAGGAAGCGCATGCGACCTCGCCCGCGCCGGGCTCGACAGCGTGGCTTTGCGCGTGCCCGCGCATCCGCTCGCGCAAAAACTGCTTGCGGCGGTGGGACGCCCCGTCGCCGCGCCCTCGGCCAACCGCTCGGGGCGCGTGAGCCCCACCCAGGCCGCGCATGTAGCGGGCGATCTCGACGGGCGCATCGCCGCCATCCTCGACGGCGGACCGACGCAGGTCGGGCTCGAATCGACGATCATCGCCTGCCTCGACGGGACGCCCCGGCTGCTGCGGCCGGGCGGGGTTCCCCGCGAAGCCATCGAGGCGGCGCTCGGCCGACCGCTGGCGGGAGCCGCGCCCGGGTCCGATCCGCATGCGCCGGTCGCGCCGGGCATGCTGATCTCCCACTACGCGCCGCGCGCCCGCATGCGCCTCGAAGCGCGCGACATTCGCCCCGGCGAAGCCGCGCTTCTGTTCGGCGGCGGAACGCCGCAAGGCGTCGAGCATGCGGCCGCGCGGCTCGATCTCAGCCCCTCGGGCGATCTCGCCGAGGCGGCGGCGCAACTGTTCGGCTACCTGCGCGCCCTCGACGAGACGGGGGCCGCCGGCATCGCCGTGGCCCCCGTTCCGGAATTCGGTCTCGGCGAAGCGATCAACGACCGGCTGCGGCGCGCTGCGGCAGATCGCTGAGGCTTTCCGAAGCGATCTTGGTCGCGATCTGCGCGACATGCCTGCCCTGATAGCGGGCTCCGTCGAATTCGACGGCGGAAGGCTGGCGCGAGCCGTCGCCGTCGGCAATCGTCGAGGCGCCGTAGGGCGAGTTGCCCATGACTTCGGATACGCCCGTCTGGCCGGTGAACGCATAGGGCAGGCCGACGATCACCATGCCCAGATGCAGGAGCACCGGGTGGAAGGTGAGGATGGTCGATTCCTGGCCCCCGTGCTGCGTGGCGGTCGAGGTGAAGACCGAGCCCACCTTGCCGACGAGCTTGCCCTGCGCCCAGAGGCCGCCGGCCTGATCGAGGAAATTCTTCATCTGCGAGGTCATGTTGCCGAAGCGCGTGCCTGTGCCGAAGATGATCGCGTCGTATTCGGGCAGTTCGTCGATGGTGGCGATCGGCGCCTTCTGGTCGAGCTTGTAGCCGCTCTTTTCGGCGATCTCGGCGGGGACGAGCTCTGGAACGCGCTTGACGTCGACGCTCGCGCCGGCCTCGCGCGCGCCTTCGGCGACGGCGTAGGCCATCTGCTCGATATGTCCGTAGGACGAATAGTAGAGGACGAGAACCTTGGCCATGCTTGATGCTCCTTGGATTGAGGCGGCCCCGCGCGGCGCAAGGCCGGGCGGGAAAACCGGGATGTTCCGCGAACGCCTCTCGCCTATCCGGCGGAGAGGCCCGCGCATGTTTCGGTCAACCCGATCTAAACTTTCTTTTCCGCAAGAAAAGGTCTAAGAATGGAAGATTGAAATTGCGTGAGCGCAAACTATGACCACTCCCGACCAGATCGCCTGGGATGATTTCCGGCTCGTCAAGACGATCGCGGAGGCGCGCGGGCTGACGGGCGCGGCCGAGATCCTCGGCGTCAATCACTCAACCGTGTTCCGCCGCCTCGGCCAGCTCGAGGAATCACTGGGGGTGACGTTGTTCGAACGCCACCGCACGGGTTACGCGCTGACGACGGCGGGCGAGGAGATGGCGGCGCTCGCGGGGCGGATGGATGAGGACGTCGCAGCCTTCACGCGGCGTCTCGCCGGCAAGGCGATCACGCCGGCGGGCGAATTGCGGGTGACGACGAACGACTCGCTGCTCGCCCACCTGCTGACGCCGATCTTCGCCGATTTCTGCGCATCCTGCCCCGATATACGGCTCGACGTGGTGCTCGCCAACCAGGCGCTCAATCTCTCCAAACGCGACGCGGACGTGGCGATCCGCGCCACCGACGATCCGCCGGAGACGCTGGTCGGCCGGCGCGTCGCCACGATCGGCTGGGCGATCTACGCCCGGCGCGAGGATATCGGCGACCCGGCCTCGGTCGACCTGCTCGAGCTGTTCTCGCGGCGCTGGGTCTCGCTCGGGGACAACCTGTCGGGGCTCAAGGTGACGCGCTTCGTCGCCGAACACGTGCCGCCCGAGCGCATCGTCTACCGGGTGAACACGGTGCTGGGCCTCGCGGAGGCCGTCTCTGCGGGGGCGGGCGTCGGCGCCCTGCCCTGCTTCATCGCGGAGAAGAACCCCGATCTCGTGCGGATAGGGGAGCCGCGAGAGGATTTTTCGGCCGGCTTATGGCTCCTCACGCATCCCGACCTGCGCCACTCGGCGCGGGTACGTGCGTTCCTCGATTTCATCACCGCCGCGATCCTGCCGAAACGCGCCATGATCGAGGGACGGGACGGGATCGACGAGACGATACGAGCGCCTGTCTCAGGCTGACGGCGACGCGAAGGGCGCGAAGACCCTCGCCACCTGCTCGTAGACGGCGCGCTTGAACGGGATGATCAGATCGGGCGTGTTGGCCAGCGGCTCCCAGCGCCATTCGTGGAATTCAGGCTTGTGGCCTGCGGGAGAAGCGATGTCGATCTCCGAATCGGGCCCGTCGAACCGAAAGGCGAACCATTTCTGGGTCTGGCCGCGATAGCGCCCACGCCAGGCTCTCCCCGCCACGTCGACGGGCAGGTCGTAGACATACCATTCCGGCGCTTCGGCGAGCAGGGTGACCGAGGAGACGTTCGTTTCCTCGTAGAGTTCCCGGCGCGCGGCCTTGAGCGGCGTCTCGCCCGAATCGATCCCGCCCTGCGGCATCTGCCAGGCGTAGGTCCGATCGACATGCTCCGGCCCGGCCGAGGCGAGGCGGCGGCCGACGAAGACGCTCCCGTCCCTGTTGAACAGGGCTATCCCGACGCATGGCCGATACGCCGCCGCGCGTCCACGTCCGGGGACGTCGTTCACTGTCATCCTCCAACCTCGTTGCGAAAACCGGCCGAGACCGGCACGAGCAGCAATCCGCGTCCGCCCGCCTCCTGCGCCCAGCGCGCGATGCGCTCGACGCTGACCGGCAGGGCGCTCGCGGAGCCGATCGCGAAACCCGTTCGCCGCGCCTGCTCCTCGAGCTGCGCCAGCATGGCGTCGATCGCCTCCGCCCTCGGTACGGCGTCGAGCACGACATCCGCGCGCGCCGCCGGCGCGCCTGCGGCCTGCGCCTCGTGCAGGATCAGCGAGCGGGGCGAGGCCCCGTCATCGACGATGGCGAGGCCCCGGCCCGCGATCTCGTCGAGGATCGGACGCAGCGCCGAGCGGTCGGCGGTGAAGCGGGCGCCCATGAAGTTCACGATACCCGTATAGCCCGCAAAACGCCCCATCACCCAGCGCAACTTCTCGACATTGGCGGACGATTGCGCCGAAACGGTCAGCGTGTGGGGTCCGGGATCGCTGTTGGGGTAATCGAAGGGCTCCATCGGCGCCTGGAGCATCACCTCGTGGCCCGCCGCGCGCGCGCGCTCGACGAGACGGTCGAGATCGCCGCCATAGGGCGCGAAGGCGAGAGTAGCCTCCGGCGGAAGGCGCGCGATCGCGTCATTCGTGGCCGACAGGCTGACGCCGAGCCCGGTGATCAGGATCGCCACACGGGCCGGATGAGAGGCGGCGCCGGCGGGGGTCGGACGCGCGTAGGCGCTCGAGGCCCGCCGGCCGTCCGTCCCGATGCGCGGCAGGAGGCCGAACCGGCTGCGTTCGAGAAGCTCGGGATAGGGCGCCGGCGCGGTCAGTTGCGCGCGCCCGGACGGACGGGCCGAGGCGTCTCCCGTCATGGGCGCCGCGTCGGGAATGTCGATGATGATCGATTGCGGCGCGCCCGTCCCGTCGGGGCGCACGACGGTGACGCCCGAACGGCTCTCCACCTCGACGGCCGTAGCCCCGGGCCTGTCGCGCGGCGCCTCCACGATCCGGGCGGATCCGGAGACGCCGTTTTCCGCCACGATTTCGGGCCGCTCCTCGATGGGGGCGAGCGCGTGAGGCTCGCCGCCGAGCGGATCGTCCGCCACGCTGAAGAAAACGAAGAGCGCGACGATGAAGATACCGAGGATCGAGCCGAGAATGCGCCGCCAGGGCAGGGCGCCGAAGCCAGCGGAGCCCGCGCGGGACGCGTCCGCCCGCCGGCGCGCGCCCGCGAGCGGCTTCGTCAAGTCGTCGGAGGCGGAATCGCTGCTCATGCCCTACCGTTTTTCGCCTGCGCGGGGACGCCCGCGCCTGACGGATCGCGTCGGCGCGACGCGAGGTCGCGGGCGAATCACGCACCGCCGTCGCGTCAATGTCCTCCAAAGCGGCGCGGCCGTCGAGAACTTCGCGCCCGCGTGCAGAAACCATGGTCCCGGGATCGGAGGCTGGACCGTTGAACGAGGCGGCGCCGCCCGCCCCGGGGCCGCACTTTGGACCCGCCGGCAAGGTTGCAGATAAGTTTAGCAAACGTCGTTACGCGTCCGACACCGAATCGCGCCTAGGTTTGTCTGCAACGACAAAACAGGTGCGCGGTGCGGGAAATCATGAGCGAAATCGAGGTCTGTGTGGCGCGCTCGCCTTCGGCGAGGCGGGCGGACCATCTGACGCGGGTCACGGACCTCTTCCTGAGGGACGCGCCGATGCTCAGCGACGAGCAGGTCGAGCTGTTCGACGTGGTCATCGCGCGGCTGGCCACCGCCATCGAGACGCGGGCGCGGGTCGAACTGGCCGAGCGACTGGCAGAAGTCCCGAACGCGCCGCGCGGCGTGGTGCGCTCGCTCGCGCATGACGAAATCGTCGTGGCGCGTCCGGTTCTGACGCGCTCCGAGCGCCTGTCCGACGACGATCTCGTCGCCGTCGCGCTGGCGAAGGGGCGCGATCACATGCTCGCGATTTCGGAACGGCCCTCGCTCACCGAGCCTGTCACCGACGTGCTGGTGAAGCGCGGAGACCGCGGCGTCGTGCATGCGGTGGCCGGCAATCCGGGGGCGTGCTTCTCGCGCGACGGCGTCGCGACGCTCCTCGAGCGCTCGCGCGCCGACGAGGCCCTTCGCGAATTGCTCGCGCGGCGGGACGATATCGGTGAAGCAGAGCTGCGCCAGATCCTCGCCATAGCCAAGGAGACGGCGCGCCGGCGGGTTCAGGAGGAGCGGCCGGGCGCGGGTCGGCCCAATGTCGATTACGCGATCGAGATCGGCGCCCTCGACGTCGAGGCCGCGATCGTGCCCGGCGCCCGGAACTACGGGCCGGCAATGGCCGAAATCGAGGCTCTGGCGCGGATTCGGCCGCTCGTGGAGGGCGACCTCGCCGGCTTCGCCGCCGCCGGCCGCTTCGAGGCGGCGATCTGCGCGGTGGCGCGCATGTCCGATCTGTCGCTCTCGGCCACCGAGCGCCTGTTCGAGGAGGGCGACTCGGAACTCCTGCTCGTCGTCGCACGCGCCGGCGACTGGAGCTGGGGCACGGTGCGCGAACTCCTGCGGCTGCGCGGGGCGGAAGCGGCCCAGCCTCACGCCCTCAAACGCGCGCGCGACGCGTTCGAGAAGCTCAAACCCGCCACGGCCCAGCGCGTGCTGCATTTCCTCAAGGCGCGCGAGGCAAGCCAGAAGCGGGCGCTGGAGGCGGCTGCTGATCGTCAGATGCGCGAAAAGGTCAGATAGGAAGGCGCACGGCCCTCGCGCAGGGCCTTCGCCTCGTAGCGCGTTCCCGGCCAGCCGGGAAAGGGCTCGCGCCAGTCGGCGGGCCCGCGCGCCGTCCATGTCAGGCGCGGCTCGCCCGCTGCGCGCGCCAGGGTCCAGCCCACATAATCGTCGATGTCGCTGGCGAAATGAAAAGTTCCGCCGGGCCTGAGCAGCCGCGCGATTGCGGCGAGGCTTTCAGGCGAGACGAAGCGGCGCTTGCGCGTGCGGCGTTTCGGCCAGGGATCGGGATAGAGCAGATAGACGCGCTCGAAGGCGCCTTCCGGCAGCCGCGGCAGCAACAGCCCCGCATCCTCGTCCCAGAGGCGAACATTCGACAGGCCGCGCTCCTCCACGGCCCCGAGCAGCTTCACCATGCCGTTGACGAAGGGCTCGCAGCCGATGAAGCCGAGATCGGGGCGCTCGGCGGCGCGGTGAGCGAGATGCTCGCCGCCGCCGAATCCGATTTCGAGAACATAGCCCGAAGGCGGCGATGGATAGAGCGAGGCGAGCGTCTCGCGCGCGATCGGCGCGTCGCCGTCAGGCAGGCGAAGGCGCGGCAGCAGGTCGCGCAGGCGCTCTTCCTGTCCGGCGCGCAGGCGCTTGCCCTTGCGGCGACCGAAAAAGGCCGCGGCGGGCCCGTCGGAAACCGCGTCGGTCATCGGCGTCGCCGCGTCAGGCGAGGGCGGAGCGCAGGGCGTCGGCGAGATCGACGCGCTCCCAGGAGAAGCCGCCATCGGCTTCCGGAGCGCGGCCGAAATGGCCGTAGGCGGCGGTGCGCGCGTAGATCGGGCGGTTGAGCCCCAGCGCCGTGCGGATGCCGCGCGGCGAAAGATCCATGACTTCCGAGAGCACGGATTCGAGGCGCGCCTCGTCGATCTGTCCGGTTCCGTGCAGATCGGCGTAGATCGAGAGCGGCTGCGCGACGCCGATCGCGTAGGAGAGCTGGATCGTGCAGCGCGAGGAGAGGCCGGCGGCGACCACGTTCTTGGCGAGGTATCGCGCCGCATAGGCCGCCGAGCGGTCGACCTTCGTCGGATCCTTGCCGGAGAAGGCGCCGCCGCCGTGCGGGGCCGCTCCGCCATAGGTGTCGACGATGATCTTGCGGCCGGTGAGGCCGGCGTCGCCGTCGGGGCCGCCGATCACGAACTTGCCGGTCGGGTTCACGTGCCAGACGCAATCGTCGCCGATCCAGCCGTCGGGGAGCGACTGGCGGACATAGGGTTCGACGATAGCGCGGATGTCGTGCGAGGTCAGGTGTTCGTCGAGATGCTGCGTCGAGACCACGATCTGCGTGGCGCAGACGGGCTTGCCGTTGTCGTAGCGGACGGTGACCTGGCTCTTGGCGTCAGGGCCGAGGATGCGGGTCTCGCCGCTTTTGCGGGCGTCGGCCATTGTCTTGAGGATCTTGTGGGAATAGGCGATCGGCGCCGGCATCAGATCCGGGGTCTCGTCGCAGGCGTAGCCGAACATGATGCCCTGGTCGCCGGCGCCCTCGTCCTTGCCGCCGGAGGCGTCGACGCCCATGGCGATGTGCGCGGACTGCGCGTGCAGCAGCACCTCGATATCGGCATGCGCCCAGTGGAAGCCGTCCTGCTCGTAGCCGATATCCTTGATCGCGAGACGCGCGAGATGCGCGAGATAATCCCCCGTGATCGAGGCGGGGCCGCGAACCTCGCCGGCTATGACGACGCGGTTGGTCGTGCACAAGGTCTCGCAGGCGACGCGCGCCTCGGGCTCCTGCGCGAGATAGGCGTCGACGACGGTGTCGGAAATCCGGTCGCTGACCTTGTCGGGATGACCTTCGGAAACGGATTCGCTGGTGAAGAGATAGCTGGAGCGCGCCACGGTCAAACCACCCTGATCTGGGAAAAGATATTCATGGGAGCCGCGATCGGAAGCCATGACGTGAAAGCTGTGATGACGCCGCCTGAGCGCCCGCGACCGTCTGAAGGCGCGCGAAATCCCGCCGCCATATCCGACGATCGCGCGCTTGTGCCACCGGATTTCCGGACAGTCAAGCTGATTGAACGAATACGTTCGGAATATCGAACAGAAGTTATTTAAATCAAGGGTTGTTCCGGCCAAGGATGCGCGCCGATTTTTCCGCGGGTTATTTCGTCTCGCCCAGAGCGTCGTCGGCCTCTGCCAGGGCCTCGACGAGATCGACGACGCGCTTGCGCACGCGCGCGTCGCGAACCCGCACGAAGGCCCGCATCAGCTGGAGGCCGTCGGCGGTGGAGAGGAAATCGGTCATGTAGGGCGGATTCGGGTCTTCGGCGAAACCTTCCTGCGTCGCGCCGGCGGCCGACGGGGCGCCCTCGTAGAAGAATTCGATCTGCACGCCGAGAGCGGTCGCGATCTGGTGCAGGCGGCTCGCGCCGATGCGATTGGCGCCCTTCTCGTATTTCTGGATCTGCTGGAAGGTGAGACCGAGCGCTTCGCCGAGCTTTTCCTGACTCATCCCGACCATCATCCGGCGCATCCGCACGCGGCTGCCGACATGGACGTCGATCGGGTTCGGGGTCTTCTTGACGAGCATCTTCACGGCCACCTCTCACGGGCGCGCCCGCTCCCGCGGACGCGCGCTCTCATGAGTCGGAGCGACGCATGGTTGTCGCTGCGACGCCGCAGAATAGAAAGAGCAACCAAAAAACGCTATCGCCAAATCGGGAGAAAAGCGTCGGAGGCGCCATTTCGGGCAATCCTGCATCGACGACGCCTTCCATTCCGACCCCCAGCGAAGCGACGATCCGGCCATAGGGATCGATCACCGCCGATATTCCGGTATTCGCCGCGCGCACCAGGGGCAGCCCCTCTTCGACGGCGCGCAGCCGCGCCTGCGCGAAATGCTGACGCGGCCCCGGCGTATCCCCGAACCACGCGTCGTTCGTCACGTTGAGAATCCAGCCGGGCTCGACAGCCCCCGGCCCTGCGGGGCGCACGGCGCCGGGGAAGATCGCCTCGTAGCAGATCGTGGCGGCGGCGGGCGGCAGCCCGGGCGCGACGAGAGCCGCGCGGCGCGCCCCGGCGGTGAAGCCGCCCGGCACAGCGACGAATTCGCGCAGTCCCAGGGCGCGCAGCGCGCCGTCGAACACGCCCGGCAGGTACTCTCCGAAAGGCACGAGGTGGACCTTGTCGTAGGTCGCGAGCACCGCGCCATTCGAGCCGATCGCATGGATCGCGTTGTAGAAGTCGAAACCTTCGCCCGAGAGCGTCTCCTCCACCCGGGCGGCTCCGGTGAGGAGCGTCACGCCGTCAGGCAGGAGCCCGGCGATCTGCGCCAGCGCCCGCGCGTCGCGGTGCAGGAGGAAGGGAAAGGCCGATTCCGACCAGATCAGATGCGTTGCGTCAGCGACGCCCGACGTCGCCGGCGAGGTGGCGCGGTCGCTCAGGCGCAGATAGAGCGCCATGATCTCCTCGCGGTTGTCGGGGTTGAACTTGGCGTCCTGCGTGAGGTTCGGCTGCATGATGCGCAGCCGCACGTCGGGCGTCAGCGGCGTCGGCTGCGTTGGAAGGCGCACGGCGCCGTAGACGACCAACCCGGCGATCGCCGCGACCGCGAGCATGCAGGGCAGGACGCGCCCTCGCGTGGTCGATCCGGTGGCGAGCGTCGCCGGCGCGGCGGCGATCGCGACGGTGACGATCGTCAGCCCGTAGAGCCCGAGCGTCGAGACCGATTGCATCGTCCAGATATTCTGGCCGAGCGCCATGCCGAGCGGATTCCACGGGAACCCCGTGAAGAGATGGCCGCGCAGCCATTCGGCGAGCCCGAGCCCGGCGGCGAGCGCGAGGACGCGCCAGGCGCCGCGCGACCAGATCAGCCGCGCCGCGCCGAAGCCGAACGCGAAGAAGAAGGCGAGCCCGGCCGGCAGCCCGACGACGCCGAGCGGCATCGCCCAGGCGAAGCGCTCGGCCTCCACGAGAAAGGCCGCGCCGAGCCACCAGAGCCCCGCGAGGAAATAGCCGAAGCCCCAGAACCATCCGGCGAGCGCCGCCGAGCGAGCGGGGCCGAAACGCCCCCCCTCCCCGGCGCCGTCGACGAGCCAGACGGCGACGCAAAGCGATACGGCGAGTGCGGGAGCGAAGCCGAAGGGAGGCATCGCAAGCGCTCCGGCGGCGCCCGCGACAAACGCTATCGCCGCGCGACGCCAGCCCCAGCTGAGGATCACGGCATGGGCGACGGCGATCATCGCGATGCGGCGCCGGTCCCGGCTTCGCCGGGCTCCTGCGCCGCGGCCTGCGGCGGATGATCGACGTTCTCGGCTATCGGCATGGCGGCGTTCCCCGGCGCGCGCCCTGCTGATTCGGGCGCGGTTTCGCTCGCAGGCTGCTTATCACCGCCCGTTTTCGGCGTCACGAGGCGCGGGCCGATCTTGGCGCGCGGATCGCGCCGGTGAATGCGCACGCGCTTGAGACGGCGCGGATCGGCGTCGAGCACCTCGAATTCGAGCCCGGCCGGACCGGCGATCAGCTCGCTGCGGGCGGGCACGCGCCCGGCGAGCGTCACGATCAGGCCGCCGAGCGTATCGATATCCTCGGCGAGATCGCCGCTCGTGAGATCGACGCCGAGAGCCTCGGAGACCTCCTCGAGATCGGCGCGGGCGTCGGCGAGGAAGGTGTGGGGCTCGACCTTCTCGATCATCGCGGCCGTGGCGAGATCGTGCTCATCCTCGATATCGCCGACGATCATCTCGACGAGATCCTCGATCGAGACGAGCCCGTCCGTTCCGCCGTATTCGTCGATGACGAGCGCCATATGCGTGCGCGTCGTCTGCATGCGCACCAGAAGTTCGACGGCCGGCATCGACGGCGGCACGAAGAGCACCGGGCGCAGGATGCGCGCATTGGCGAGCGTGGCCGTGAGGTCGATATTGCCGAGATTGAGCGCGTCCGGCGTCTTGACCCTGCGTCGGCGCCCGTTGGTCGTCTCGGCCTTGCCCACGAGATAATCGAGGAAGTCCCGGATATGTATCATCCCCTTGGGATCGTCGAGCGTCTCGCCGTAGACGGGCAGGCGCGAATGGCCGGCCGTGCGGAAGATGCGCAGGAGATCGCCGAGCGTGGTGTCGGCGGAGATCGCCACGATGTCGGCGCGCGGCACCATCGCATCCTGCACCCGTGTCCGGTGGAAGCCGAGCACGTTGCGCAGCATCGCCCGCTCCTGCGGGGAGAAGCCTTCGCTCTCCGCGCTGGAGGCGAGCGCGTCTTCGAGATCGGTGCGGATGGTGTCGCGGCTCCTGAGCCGCATTCGGCCCAGCAGGCGCTCGAACCAGGGTTCACGCCCGACCTCTCCCAACCCGCCGGGGGCGGAGCGACTTGATCCCTCTGCGTCGTTCGCTTCGGGAGCGGAATCGGCGGGCCGGCCCGCCGTCTGACTTCGACCTTCGTTCATCGTCCTCGCGCCGTCGCTCTTCACAGTTCCGACCCGGCATAGGGATCGGCGATCCCCAGCCGCGCCAGCGCCGCGATTTCGAGCGCCTCCATGTCCTCGGCCTCGGCCTCGGTTTCGTGATCATAGCCCAGACAGTGCAAAACGCCATGAACGATCAGATGCGTCGCATGGGCCTGAAGGGTCTTGCCCTCGTCCCGCGCCTCGCGCTCGGTCGTCTCGAAGGCGAGGGCGACGTCGCCGAGCGGCTGTGGCGCGGCGCCCGCCTTTCCCTCCATCGGCGGCAAGGGCGCGGGGAAAGACAACACGTTCGTAGGCTCGTCCAGACCGCGCCAGTTGCGGTTCAGCTCCCGGATCGCCGCGTCATTCGTGAAGAGGACGCTGATTTCCGCACCGGCGGGCGCTTCGCCGATTATGGCGAGCGCGGCGCGCGCCGCTTCGCCGGCCAGCGCTTCGGCATCGCCGAGCGCGCTCCAGCGATCGTCATCGACCGCGACGTCGAGAGCGATCACGGCGCGCGGCCCTCGCGTGCGGAACGCGGCGGCGCGGCCGCGAGGTCGCGGGCGGTGGCGGCGTCGTAGGCGGCGACGATGCGGCGCACGAGATCGTGGCGCACCACGTCCCCGTCGCGGAACTTCACGCGACCGATGCCCTCGACGTTCTCCAGCACCCGCGCGGCCTCGATCAGGCCCGAGCGCTGCCCGGGCGGCAGATCGATCTGGGTCGGGTCGCCGTTGACGATCATGCGGGACCCCTCGCCGAGGCGGGTGAGGAACATCTTCATCTGCATCGAGGTGGTGTTCTGCGCCTCGTCCAGCAAGACCACCGCGCTCGTGAGCGTGCGCCCGCGCATGAAGGCGAGCGGCGCGATCTCGATCATGCCGGTCTGGATCCCGCGCTCGACATGGCGCGCCTCCATGAAATCGAAGAGCGCGTCATAGATCGGCCGCAGGTAGGGATCGACCTTTTCGCGCATGTCGCCCGGGAGGAAGCCGAGCCGCTCGCCGGCCTCGACGGCGGGGCGGGAGATGATCAGCTTGTCGACCTGACCCGTCTCCAGCATGGACACGGCGTAGCCGACGGCGAGCCAGGTCTTGCCGGTCCCGGCGGGGCCTTCCGCGAAGACGAGCTCGTTCTTGCGCAACGCGCGCAGATAGGCGTCCTGCGCCGCGTTGCGCGCCTTCACGACGCCGCGCCGGCGGGTCGATATCGCCTCGAAGCCCGCGCCCTGCGGCGCCGGTCCGTCGACGGAGGGAAACAGGCTGCCCTGAAAAGCCGCCTCCTGGATAAGGCCGTCCACGTCGCCGGGAGACAGCGCCGCCCCGTCCGTCACGCGGGCGTAGAGCGCCTCCAGCACGCGCCGCGCCTGCTCCGACGCATCGGGCGTCCCGCGAACCACGACGCAATTGCCGTTGGCGTTGGCGAGCACGTCGAGGCGTCGCTCGATATGGGCGAGGTTCTGGTCGTAATGGCCGAAGACGAGGCTCGCGAGCCGGTTGTCCTCGAAGGTCAGCGTGATCTGGGCGGCCTCATCGACGCCCGGAAGGGGCGTCGCGGGCTTTACGGGGCGTTTTTCACGGGCAGCGCCCGATCCGCGCGCTCCGGGTTCTCTGGGGCGACCGTCAGTTGCGGACACGCGGGGGAGCTCCCATGCTGGTGGCGGGGTTCATGCGGCGGAGGATTCCATCTTGTCTGCGTTTCCTGCGGCGGCGTCCCGGACGGCCTCGCCGACGAGCGAGTTGGCGCCCTGCGCGACGATGCGAACGGGAACGATGTCGCCGACCGCGAGGCCGGCGCCGTCGAAATGCACGGCCTGGAGATAGGGCGACTTGCCGCCGAGCTGGCCGGGATGGCGCCCCGGCTTCTCGATCAGCACCTCGACGACGCGCCCGACGGTCGCGCCGTTGAAGGCCCGCCTCTGCTCTTCGAGCAGCGCCTGCAGCCTGGCGAGGCGCTCGGCCTTGACGGCCTCGGCGATCTGCTCGCCGCTCTCGGCCGCCGGCGTGCCGGGCCGGGCGGAGTATTTGAAGGAGAAGGAAGAAGCGAAGCCGATATCGGCCACGAGCCGCATCGTCTCCTCGAAATCCGCGTCGCTCTCGCCGGGAAAGCCGACGATGAAATCGGACGAAAGCGCGATATCGGGACGCGCGGCGCGCACCTGATCGATGACGCGGCGATACTCGTCGCCCGTATGCTTGCGGTTCATCGCGGCGAGGATGCGGTCGGAGCCCGACTGCACCGGCAGGTGCAGATAGGGCATGAGCTGGGGCAGGTCGCGATGGGCGGCGATCAGCGCCTCGTCCATGTCGCGGGGATGGCTCGTGGTGTAACGGATGCGCTCGACGCCCTCGACCTCGGCCACCGCGTGAAGGAGCCGTCCGAGCGTCCATTCGCGTCCGTCGGTTCCCTCGCCGTGATAGGCGTTGACGTTCTGGCCGATCAGCGTGATCTCGCGCACGCCGGCTTGCGCGAGAAGGCGCGCCTCCTCGATCAGGCGCGAGACCGGCCGCGAGACTTCCGCCCCGCGCGTGTAGGGCACCACGCAGAAGGAGCAGAACTTGTCGCAGCCCTCCTGAACGGTGAGAAAAGCCGCGACGCCCCGGGCGCGAATGCGCGCGCGGTCGAGCTTGGGCAGATGGTCGAACTTGTCGTCTTCGGGAAAATCGGTGTCGACGAGGCGGCGCCTGCCGGACGCCGCTCCCGCCTCGCGCACCATGGCGGGCAGACGGTGGTAGCTCTGGGGTCCGACGACCACGTCGACGACTTTCGCGCGGCGCAGGATCTCCGCGCCCTCGGCCTGCGCGACGCAGCCCGCGACGACGACTTTCGTCTCGCGACCCTCGACGGCCCGGGCTTCCTTGATCTCGCGCACGCGGCCGAGCTCGGAATAGACCTTCTCCGCCGCCTTCTCGCGGATATGGCATGTGTTGAGCACGACGAGGTCGGCGTCATCCGCCGAATCGGTCTGCGCGTATCCGTCCGCCGTGAGCGCGTCCGCCATGCGCTCGGAATCGTAGACGTTCATCTGGCAGCCATACGATTTGACGAAGACTTTTTTCACGCGCTCCGACCGTTCGTTGTTGGGCCGCCGCCAACCTCCGCGAAGGGGCCCGGCGACGCCCCCTATTTAGGCTCTTTCGCGTCGCAAGAGAATAGCGGCGACCAAAGAATCCCGACCGGGAGCGGGCGTTAAAAAAGGCGGCGGATCAGCTCCGCCGCCTTCGTTTGGGACCGCGCCCCTCTGCGGACGTGTCATGCCATGTACTGGCCGCCGTTGATCGACAGGGTCGAGCCGGTGATGAAGCCCGCCTCGTCGGAGGCCAGGAAGACCACGCCGCGCGCGATCTCCTCCGCCTCGCCGAGGCGTCCGACCGGGATCTGGGGAATGATCTTGGAGTTGAGCACCTCGGCGGGAACGGCGCGCACCATCTCGGTCGCGATGTAGCCCGGCGAGATCACGTTCACGGTGACGCCCTTGGCGGCGTTCTCCTGGGCCAGCGCCTTGGCGAACCCGATCACGCCGGCCTTGGCGGCGGAGTAGTTGGACTGCCCGACCTGGCCCTTCTGGCCGTTGACGGAGGAAATGATGATGATGCGCCCGAAGCCGCGCGCCTGCATGCCCTCGATCACCGGGCGGGTCACGGTGAACATCGAATCGAGGTTGGTGCGGATGACCTGCGACCATTGATCGAAGGTCATGCGGTGGAACATCTTGTCGCGGGTGATGCCGGCGTTGTTCACGACGACGTCGACCGGGCCGAGATCGGCCTCGACCTGCTTGATGGCGCTCTCGCAGGCGGCGGCGTCCGAGACGTCGAACTTGTAGACGGGAATGCCCGTCTCGGACTTGAATTTCGCGGCCGCCTCGTCGTTGCCGGCGTAGTTGGCCGCAACCGTGTAGCCGGCTTCCTTCAGGGCCTTCGAGATCGCTTCCCCGATACCGCGGGTTCCGCCCGTGACCAATGCGACGCGCGCCATGGTGTTTTCTCCCAACAATGCGATAGATTTGGCCGATTCTGTCCGGACGCGCTCCCGACGCGCCCGGACAGCATTTTCAAGCGGATCAGCGCGGCTCCGCGCTCCGGGCGTTCAGCGCTCGAGGCACATGGCGACGCCCATGCCGCCGCCGATGCAAAGCGTGACGAGGCCCTTCTTCGCGTCCCGGCGGCCCATTTCGTGCAGCAGCGTCACGAGAACGCGCGCGCCGGAAGCGCCGATCGGGTGGCCGATAGCGATCGCGCCGCCGTTGACGTTCACGATGGAAGGGTCCCAGCCCATGTCCTTGTTGACCGCGAGCGCCTGCGCCGCGAAGGCCTCGTTGGCCTCCACGAGGTCGAGATCCCCGACCTTCCAGCCGGCCTTCTCCAGCGCCTTGCGCGAGGCCGGGATCGGACCCGTGCCCATGATCGCCGGATCGACGCCGCAGGTCGCCCAGGAGGCGATGCGGGCGAGGGGCTTCAGGCCGCGCTTGTCGGCTTCGGCGGCGGTCATCAGCACGACGGCGGCCGCGCCGTCGTTGATGCCCGACGCGTTGCCGGCGGTGACCGTACCCTCCTTCGAGAAGGCGGGGCGGAGCTTGGCCATGCCTTCGAGCGTGGCGCCCGCGCGGATGTATTCGTCCTGATCGACGACGGTGTCGCCCTTCCGGCCGGAAACCGTGAACGGCGTGATCTCGGCGGCGAAGCGGCCCTCCTTCTGCGCGGCTTCGGCCTTGTTCTGCGAGGCGACGGCGAAGGCGTCCTGCTCCTCGCGCGTGAGCTGCCAGCGGGTCGCGACGTTCTCGGCCGTGTTGCCCATGTGGTAGCCGTGGAAGGCGTCCAGCAAGCCGTCCTTCAGCATCGAATCGAACAGTTTGAAATCGCCCATCTTCGTGCCGGAGCGCATATGCGCCACATGCGGGGCGAGGGACATGGATTCCTGGCCGCCGGCGACGATCACCCGCGCGTCGCCCGAGGCGATCTGCTGCATGCCGATGGCCACGGCGCGCAGGCCCGACCCGCAGAGCTGGTTGAGCCCCCAGGCGGTCGCCTCCTGAGGAATTCCGGCCTTCATCGCAGCCTGGCGGGCCGGGTTCTGCCCCTGCCCGGCGGAGAGGATCTGGCCGAGAATGACCTCGTCGATCTCTGCGGCCTCGACCTTCCCGCGCTCCAGCGCCTCCTTGACGGCGACCGCGCCGAGTTCGTGCGCCGGCACGCTGGCGAAGGCCCCGTTGAACGAGCCGACCGCCGTTCGCGCTGCGGAGACGATCACGATATCCTGGCTGGCCATGGTCTGATTTCCTGTGGTTGTTGCGGCGTCGACGCGTCGACGCGGGGAACGCGACGACGGTGCTTCAGGCGATCAAAACGAGCCCCACGGCGAAGTCAAGGCCGGTAAATCCCGCTACGCCGGCTGCGGCGCCGCAAAATTGCGGTTTCGCGAGGCATTGGAAGCGCATAATGTCACAATCGAAATCAGGCGCGCCAACCGGCGCTCCCTACGGCGAGACGCGGATACGGGATGGCGAGAGACATGGCGACGGAAAAGCAGCCGATCATCATCAAGAAATACGCCAACCGCCGCCTCTACCACACAGGCGCCTCGACCTACGTGACCCTCGAGGATCTGGGCGTGATGGTGAAGGCCGGCGACGATTTCGTCGTCTACGACGCCAAGAGCGGCGAGGACATCACCCGCTCGGTGCTCACCCAGATCATCTTCGAACAGGAGAACAAGGAGGGCGGCCAGAACCTCCTTCCCGTCGCCTTCCTGCGCCAGTTGATCCGTTTCTACGGCGACAGCATGCAGGTCATGGTTCCGGGTTATCTCGAGAACGCCATGACGATTTTCGCCCGCGAGCAGGAGAAGTTGCGCGAGCAGATGACGCAGGCTTTGGCCGGCAAGGCGTTCCCGACTCTGGACGAGCAGATGCGCGCCAATATGAACCTGTTCGGCGAGGCGATGAAGATGTTCACCCCCTTCGCGACGCGCCCGGAGGCCGATGCGGCCGCGGCGGCCGAGGCGGAAAGCGCGCAGAGCGAGGGCGCTGCGGGTGATGGAGCGAAGGGCGACGGCGCAAAGGCGGAGGGCGGCAAGAGCGGCTCCGACATCGACGCGCTCAAGACGCAGATGGCCGAGATGCAGGCGCGGCTCGACACGCTCGCCAAGAAGCGCTGAGTCGCCAAGAAACGCTGAATCGCCAGGAAGCGTTGAGTCGCCAGAATGGGCTGGGCCGCGAAACGAGCGGACGGGCCGAATACCCTCGCGCGGGCTCACAGGCGGCGAAGCGCCACCTCTTCGATGCGGTGGCTCGGCCCCTTGCGCAGGATCAGGCTGGCGCGCTGGCGCGTGGGCAGGATGTTGTCGCGCAGGTTGACCAGGTTGATGCGGCTCCACAGACCGTCGGCCGTCGCGATGGCGGCGTCATGGTCGATATCGGCGTATTGGTGGAAATAGGACCGCGGGTCGCGGAAGGCCGTTTGGCGCAGGCGCAGAAAGCGGTCGACGTACCAGCGGTTGAGATCGTCCTCGTCGGCGTCGAGATAGATCGAAAAGTCGAAGAAATCCGAGACGAAGGGGATCGCCTTGCCGTCGCGCGGCATGCGCGCGGGCTGGAGCACGTTGAGACCCTCGACGATGAGGATGTCGGGACGATCGATGCGGACCTCCTCGCCGGGCACGACGTCGTAGACGAGATGCGAATAGACCGGCGCCGCGACCTCGCGCTGGCCGGACTTGATGGCTTTGAGGAAGCGCAGCAGCTTGCCGGTGTCGTAGCTCTCGGGGAAACCCTTGCGCTCCATCAGCCCCAGCCGGCTCAGCTCGGCGTTCGGCAGGAGGAAGCCGTCCGTGGTGATCAGATCGACCTTGGGCGTGTTCGGCCAGCGCGCCAGCAGCGCCTTGAGCACGCGCGCCGTCGTCGACTTGCCGACCGCGACCGAGCCCGCGACGCCGATGATGTAGGGCGACTTGACCTCGTTCTCCGCGAGCAAGAAGCGCTGGGTCGCCCGGAAAAGCCCCTGCGTCGCCGCCACATAGAGCGCCAGCAGCCGCGAGAGCGGCAGATAGATCGCGATCACCTCGTCGAGCGAGATCGGGTCGTTCAGCGATTGCAGCGCCATGACCTCGTCGCCGGAAAGCGTCAGCGGCTGGTCGGCGCGCAGCCCCGCCCATTCCTCCCGCGAGAAGGTGCGGTAGGGGGAGAGGGAGGCGTCCTCGCCAATCACCTGCGCGAGCGTGTCGGTCATGGGGCGCGGCTCATCCGTTGCGTCCGCCGGAATCGTCGCCCGCCGGCCGCGACGCCTTCTCGGCCAGGCCCGACTGCGCCGTGCGCCGGGCCAGCTCGGCCATGACGTCTTCGAGATCGATCCCGCGCGCGGCGAGCAGCGCGACGAGGTGGTAGAGCGCGTCGGCGCTCTCGGATACGAGCCCGGCGCGGTCGTTCTCGATCGCCGCGATCACCGTCTCGACCGCCTCCTCGCCGAATTTCTTCGCGGCGCGGGCGGGATCGGCGACGAGGCGCGCGGTGTAGGATTCCTCCGGCGAGGCGGCGGCGCGGGTCGCGACGATGCGGGCGAGGTCTGCGAGGGTGAAGGCGCTCATGATGGCCGCCCGCTCACGCGTCGAGCCGCATCGGCAGGCCAGCGGCCGCCATGTGGCGCTTGGCCTCGCCGATCGTATATTCGCCGAAATGGAAGATCGAGGCGGCGAGCACCGCGCTCGCGCGCCCGTCGCGCACGCCGGCGACGAGGTGATCGAGCGTGCCCACGCCGCCCGACGCGACCACGGGGACGCTGACCGCCTGGCTGATCGTGCGCATCAGATCGAGATCGTAGCCCGATTTGGTTCCGTCGCGATCCATCGAGGTGACGAGCAGCTCGCCCGCCCCGCGCGCGACGACTTCGCGGGCGTATTCGACGGCGTCGACGCCGGTGGCGTTGCGCCCGCCATGGGTGAAGATCTCCCAGCGGGGCAGCTCGCCCTCGCCCGAGACCCGCTTGGCGTCGATGGCGACGACGATGCATTGCACGCCGAACTTCTCGGCGGCGCGGCGAACGAAGTCGCGGTCCTTCACGGCGGCCGTCATGATCGAGACCTTGTCGGCGCCCGCCAGCAGCAGCGCGCGGATGTCCTCGACGGTGCGCACGCCGCCGCCCACCGTCAGCGGCATGAAGCAGGCTTCCGCCGTGCGGCGCACCACGTCGAGCAGGATGCCCCGGTCCTCGTGGCTCGCGGTGATGTCGAGAAAGCAGAGTTCGTCGGCGCCGGCGGCGTCGTAGGCGAGCGCGCATTCGACGGGATCGCCGGCGTCGCGCAGATCGACGAACTTGACGCCCTTGACGACGCGGCCGTCCTTGACGTCGAGGCATGGGATCAGGCGGGTCTTGAGCATGGGCGCCGGATTTCCTTCGGCAGGCGCGGGATTGCTGCCACTTCCTTGCGCAAGGAAGGGCGCCCGCGTCAAGACGAAAGGCAGGCAACGGGTATGGGCGTCTGGATCAGCCTTTTACGGCGCGCAGCGCCTCGCGCGCGAGATCCCGATGCTCGGAGGTGATCGCCCCGGCGACCGCCGCGAGCGCCGCCGCTATGACGGCCGCATCGTCGGTGAATCCGACTATCGGCAGGAAGTCGGGAATCACGTCGAAGGGCATGACGAAATAGGCAAGCGCGGCGAAGAGGATGAGCTTCACGCGCCGCGGCGTGTTCTCGTCGCGCACGCAGTACCAGCCCGCCATCGCGTCCTCGGCGAAGGGAAGGTGACCCGCCAGACGCAGGAGCTTGCGCCTCGCGCCGCGCAGGACGTCTTCCTCGTCGCGGGCCGCGCGGCGGATCGCCTCCATCTCCTCGGGGGTGAAAATTCGGTGCAATTCTTCGTCGAACCCGGCCTGTCCCATTGCGGCTTTCCTCGTCTGCTCTCCTGTCGGCGCTAGCGCCGTTGCGTCAACGTCTCGGGCGTGCCGGCGGCGACTGGACAAAGCGCCTCGCGACCGCGATAGCCTATGGCGACTGACAATCGGAGGAAAGCAATGAAACTGGACGGAACCATGGCCGCGATCGTGACCGGCGGCGCTTCGGGGCTGGGCGAAGGCACGGCGCGCATGCTGGCGGAGCGCGGCGTCAAGGTCGCGCTGTTCGATCTCAACGCCGAGCGCGGCGAGGCGATCGCCCGCGAGATCAGCGGCCTCTTCTGCAAGGTCGACGTCACCGACGACGCCTCGATCGAGGCCGGGCTCGCGACCGCCCGCGAGGCCCACGGCGTCGCGCGCATCCTCGTCAACTGCGCCGGCGTCGCGCCGGGCCGCCGCACCGTCTCGAAGAACCGCGACACCGGCGCCTTCCAGGCGCACGACACGGCCACCTTCGCCAAGGTGATCCAGATCAACCTCGTGGGCACTTTCGCCATGAGCGCGAAATGCGCCGCCGCCATGGCCGCGCTCGATCCCGTCACCGAGGATGGCGGGCGCGGCGTGATCGTGTGCACCGCCTCCGTCGCCGCGCAGGACGGCCAGATCGGCCAGGCGGCCTACGCCGCCTCCAAGGCCGGAGTCGTCGGGCTGACGCTGCCCATGGCGCGCGACCTGTCGGGCTCGGGAATCCGCGTCATGTCTATCCTGCCGGGGCTGTTCCACACGCCGATGTTCGAGGGCATCAACGAGGAATACCGCAAGTCGCTGGAGGCGAACGTCCCCTTCCCCTCGCGGCTGGGCAAGCCGGCGGAATACGCCAAGCTCGTCGCCGCCATCATCGACAACGACATGCTCAACGGCGAGATCATCCGGCTAGACGGCGCGCTGCGCATGCAGCCGAAGTGACGAGCGACTGAACTGGTCGCCGGGGAATGCGCGCCCTTCCCCGGCTGCATCCGGCGAGGACGCGTCCTCGCGATTGAGCGTGGCCGTGGATCGTGCTACCGCCGCGCGCAATCCCCTTCACCCAGGACAGAGCGAGACGATGATCGAGCGCTACAGCCGCCCCGAAATGACCGCGATCTGGTCGCCGGAGACGAAGTTCCGGATCTGGTTCGAAATCGAGGCGCATGCGACGATGGCGCTGGCCGAACTCGGCGTGGTGCCGATGGAGGCCGCCCGGATCGTCTGGGAGAAAGGTTCTGCCGCCACGTTCGACATCGCGCGCATCGATTCGATCGAGCGCGAGGTGAAGCACGACGTCATCGCCTTCCTCACGCATCTCGCCGAGATCGTCGGCCCCGAAGCCCGCTTCGTGCATCAGGGCATGACTTCGTCGGACGTGCTCGACACCTGCTTCAACGTGCAGCTGACGCGCGCCGCCGACCTCCTGATCGCCGATCTCGACGCGCTGCTCGCCGCGCTCAAGCGCCGGGCTTTCGAATACAAGACGACCCCGACCATCGGCCGCTCGCACGGCATCCACGCTGAGCCGACGACCTTCGGCGTCAAGCTCGCCCAGGCCTACGCTGAATTCGAGCGCTGCCGGGCGCGCCTCGTCGCCGCGCGCGCGGAAATCGCGACCTGCGCCATCTCGGGGGCGGTCGGCACCTTCGCCAATATCGACCCGCGCGTGGAGGAATACGTCGCGCAAAAGCTCGGGCTCGAGCCCGAGCCCGTCTCGACGCAGGTGATCCCGCGCGACCGCCACGCCATGTTCTTCGCCACGCTCGGCGTCGTCGCCTCGTCGATCGAGCGGCTGGCGACGGAAGTGCGTCACCTGCAGCGCTCGGAAGTTCTGGAGGCGGAGGAGTATTTCTCGCCGGGCCAGAAGGGCTCCTCGGCGATGCCGCACAAGCGCAACCCGGTGCTGACCGAAAACCTCACCGGCCTCGCTCGCATGGTGCGCGCCTACGCGCTGCCGGCCATGGAGAACGTGGCGCTCTGGCACGAGCGCGACATCTCGCATTCCTCCGTCGAGCGCATGATCGGCCCGGACGCGACGGTGACGCTCGACTTCGCGCTGGCGCGCCTCACGGGCGTCGTCGACAAGCTCGTCGTCTATCCCGAGAACATGCAGAAGAATCTCGACCGCCTCGGCGGGCTCGTGCATTCGCAGCGCGTGATGCTCGCGCTGACGCAAAAGGGCGTCTCGCGCGAGGACAGCTACCGCCTCGTGCAGCGCAACGCCATGCCGGTCTGGCGCGGCGAGGGCGACTTCCTGACCCTGCTCAAGGCGGACGCGGAAGTGACGGAGCGGATGTCGGACGCCGAAATCGAGGAATGCTTCGATCTCGCCTACCACCTCAAGCATGTCGACACGATCTTCCGCCGCGTCTTCGGCGAGGCTTGAGGCTGATAGGCTAACGGGCTTCGAGACAGGCGCGGGCGAGCGCCACGAAGGCGCGGGCGCGGTGGGAGAGGGCGTTGTCGGGGGCGGCGAGCCAGTCGATCCCGTGCTTCTCCTCAGCGCTCATCTCGCCGAAGGTGTGATCCGAGCCGTCGGGCATGAACATCGGATCGTACCCGAAGCCCTTTTCGCCGCGCGGCGGCCAGACGACGCGGCCGTGGACGCGGCCCTCGAACAGCTCCTCGTGGCCGTCCGGCCAGGCGATGACGAGCGCCGAGACGAACCAGGCGCGCCTGTCCTCGGGCGCGAGGGCGCCGCGCCGGAGCAATTCGCGCTCGACCTTCTCCATGGCCGGGCCGAAATCCTTGTTCACCGCCCAATCGGCCGAGAACAGGCCCGGCGCGCAATCGAGCGCCTCGACGCAGAGCCCCGAATCGTCGGAGAGCGCGGGCAGCCCCGTCGCTTTCGCGGCCGCATGCGCCTTGATCGCGGCGTTTTCCGAGAACATGCGCCCGGTCTCGGCCGGAACCGGCAGGCCGAGCTCCCCGGCCGAAGTCGCCTCGATTCCGAAAGGGCCTAGCAATTCGCGCATCTCGCGCAGCTTGCCGGAATTATGCGTGGCGATGACGACCTTGCCGGTCAGCTTGCGATGCATCGTATTCCGTCCTTGATCGCTGATGGCGCACGGATCACGGCGCCCAGGTGGCGGGCTTGTCGGTGAGAAGCGCCTCGCCTTTCGATTCCTCGATCGCCGAGAAAAGCAGGCGCAACGCCTCCGTCACGCCCTCCCCCGTCGCCGAGGAGAGCAGCAGCGGCTTGCGCTTGGCCGCGCGCTGGAGGCGCTCGCGCTGCTTCTTCAAGGTCTCGGGATCGAGCGCGTCGATCTTGGACAGCGCCACGATCTCCGGCTTGTCGCCGAGCCCGTGGCCATAGGCTTCGAGTTCCTCGCGGATCGTCTTGTAGGCCTTGCCGGCGTGCTCGCTCGTGCCCTCGACGAGATGCAGGAGCACCCGGCAGCGCTCGACATGGGCGAGGAAGCGGTCGCCGAGCCCCACGCCCTCATGCGCGCCCTC
The DNA here is from genome assembly GCA_007693435.1 of Salinarimonadaceae bacterium. Taxonomy (GTDB): domain Bacteria; phylum Pseudomonadota; class Alphaproteobacteria; order Rhizobiales; family Beijerinckiaceae; genus Saliniramus. The sequence continues at coordinate 50,168 of REDO01000055.1, forward strand.
GATCAGGCCCGGAATATCGGCGAGCACGAATTCGCGCGCATCGACGCGCACCACGCCGAGGCCGGGATGCAGCGTCGTGAAGGGGTAATCGGCGATCTTGGGCTTGGCCGAGGTCACCGTGGCGAGGAAGGTCGACTTGCCGGCGTTGGGCAAGCCGACAAGCCCGGCGTCGGCGATCAGCTTGAGGCGCAGCCAGATCCAGCGCTCCTGGCCTTCGAGGCCGGGATTGGCGCGCCGGGGCGCACGGTTTGTCGAAGTGGTGAAATAGGCGTTGCCGAAACCGCCATTGCCGCCCTTGGCGAGCAGAATCCGCTGACCGACATGGGTGAGGTCGGCGATCACCGTCTCGCCGTCCTCGTCGAGGATCTCCGTGCCGGCCGGCAGCTTGAGCACCACATCGTCGCCGGAGGCGCCGGTGCGGTTTCGGCCCATGCCGTGCACGCCCTTCTGCGCCTTGAAATGCTGCTGGTAACGGTAGTCGATGAGCGTGTTCAGCCCCTCGACGCATTCCGCCCAGACGTCGCCGCCGCGGCCGCCGTCGCCGCCGTCGGGACCGCCGAATTCGATGAATTTCTCGCGCCGGAACGAGACGGCGCCGGCGCCGCCGTCGCCGGAGCGGATGTATATCTTGGCCTGGTCGAGAAATTTCATCTTGTGTTCGCTTCCCGGCCGCCCCGGATGCGGGGCGACGTCTTTCGTCCGTTACGCTGCGGCCTCATTCGGCCGCGAACGGCGTCTCTGTCATCGACACCCGCATGCCGGCGACCCGAACGAGAGCGTCGGCGGGGCGCGCAAGGCGCAACACGTCGTGGCGCGCCCCGCCCCGCAGCCGTTCGCCGGCCGGAGCGAAGCCGCACTTTTCGAGCACGCGCCGCGCGGCCGGGTTGTCGGCCTCCACGGCGGCGGTGATCGCCGACAGGCCCGCGAGATCGAAACAGGCGCCGATCATCGCCCGGACGGCCTCGGTCGTGTATCCCGAGCCCTGCCAGGGCGCGCCGATCCAGTAGCCGAGCTCGCCCTCGCCGCACGTCTCGCCCGGCGCGACGCCGACCATGCCGATGAGGACGTTCGGCCGCGACTTGGGGGTGATTGCGAGCGTCAGCCGCGCGCCGAGCATGTTGTCGCCGCGCGCGGCGACGACGAACCCGTCCGCATCGCCGCGAGGAGCGAGATGCGGAATAGAAGCCGACAGATCCGCCGCCTCTTTGGCGCAGGCGATGTCGGCTACGGCGCGGGCGTCGCTGTGGCGCGGCCAGCGCAGCCAGAGACGGGCGGTCTCAAGCCGGAATACATCGTCTCGCATCAGGTCGGGGAACATCGTTCAGCTCCGATCTCGGGAAACCGTCCCGCAGTGGGAATCATCCCGTAGAAACGACGAAGGGGGAAGCGGATTTCCACTTCCCCCGGGCGCCTTGTCGGAACTCTGGAGACGCTTTCCGTCTCGGGAGCTTCGACCGCCGGGGGTCTGTGGACCCGGCGGGAGCTCCTTCGTCAGTCGCGCTCTCGCCGGTTTACTCTGCGGCCTCCTGGGCCGGAATCACGGATACGACCGATCGGCCGAGACGTTTTCCGAATTTCACGGAACCGTCGCAGAGCGCGAAAATGGTGTGATCCTTGCCGACTCCGACATTCACCCCCGGATGCACCTTCGTGCCCCGCTGGCGGATGATGATGTTGCCGGCGATGACGCGCTCGCCGCCGAACTTCTTGACGCCGAGGCGGCGGCCTTCGGAATCGCGGCCGTTGCGGGACGAGCCGCCTGCCTTTTTGTGTGCCATGGGTCTACTCCCCTAAAACGACTGCCTTGCGACGGCGCGCGGCGCGCGCGTCGCAGGAATGATGATCACTTGGCGGCGGGTTTCGCCGCTGCGGCCTTGGCCTTGGGCTCAGCCTTGGGCTTGGCCTTGGGCTCGGCCTTGGCCTTGGGCTCGGCCTTGGCCTTGGGCTCAGCCTTGGCCTTGGGCTCGACCTCGGTCTCGGCCTCGGACTTGGGCTCAGCTTTGGCTTTCGCCTTGGCGGGAGCCTTCTTGGCCTTCTTCTCTTCCGAAGGCTTCGCTCCGTCCGCGAGAATCTCGAGGATGCGGACCGTCGTCAGATCCTGACGGTGGCCGCGCTTGCGCTTCGAGTTCTGACGGCGGCGCTTCTTGAAGGCGATGACCTTCGGGCCGCGCGTCAGTTCGACGATTTCGGCGATGACGGAGGCGCCCTCGACGAGCGGCGCGCCGACTTTCACGTCGTCGCCGTTGGAGAGCAGCAGCACTTCGCCGAGCGTCACGCTCTCGCCCGCCTGGGCCGGGAGCCGTTCAATCGTAATCACATCATCGGCGGCCACGCGGTACTGCTTGCCGCCGGTTTTGATCACTGCGAACATCGTTTTCATCCTCGTGTTCGTTCCGGCTCTCCGCCGCCGCGCGAATTATCGAATGGCGTTGGGGCCGGCTTTTTGCAGTTTCCGGCATCCCGCGCATCACCTCTTGGAGGACGCGACGCGGGCGTTTTCTGCAGGTTGATTTGCAGGATGGTGGGGACTAGCGCGCAAACTGGTCCATGTCAACGAAAAGCTGCGCCCTTGCGGCGCTCCGAAAGCGCATCCGCCGGGGATGGGCCGCGCCTGGCGCGGCGGGGCCATGATGGCTTCGAGAATCGCCCGGCGCTGGAGCACGCGCGAAATCTCCCGCGAGACCGCCCGATGGAACCGCGCCTCACGGTCGCGCCCATCGCCGGCGGCGCGCCACGCGGCCTCGTGGCTTTCGAAGAAGGCCCGGTCCCCGTGCGACGCGAGCAGATCGCGCACCTTGTCAGCGATTCGCCGCCGCCCCGTCCGCCACTTGAATAAATCGAGTATCGACATGGGTTCCTCCCGAGCGACGCAATCTCTCAACGTCGAATCGTGAAATGATCCGGAGGATTTTTGTGTTCCCTTTGACCAGATGGCAATTATGAATCGATATGCTCAATCCATGACTGTGGACTAGCAGTTTTTATTTTAATTTGTCGAATTTTTCTATTCTAATACATGCGTTACGATCGGACGATGCTGTACCGCAGGGGGACGGCCGTCGGCGCATGCCCCCTTCCAGCAAGCGCCGCGCCAACGGCGCGGCGTCGCGACGCTTCCGTCCGGCCTCCGCATCGCCTAAATGGCGCTTATGAGCGCAGAACCGTCAGACACGGACGATCATGCTCCCGGCGCCACCGCCGGGTTCGTCATCGACGGGGACCGACCGCCGCGCGCCGCCGCGGGCGAGCCTGCCGGCATGGAGGTCATCCGCCAGTTCTGGACGAACCTGCCGAACAAGCCCGGCGTCTACCGCATGATCGACGCGCAGGGCGAGGTGCTCTACGTCGGCAAGGCCAAGAGCCTGAAGGCGCGCGTCGGCTCCTACGCCCGCGGCCATGCGCATTCCAACCGCATCGCGCGGATGATCGCCGACACGGTCCAGATGGAGTTCGTGACGACGGGCACGGAATCCGAGGCGCTGCTGCTCGAGGCCAATCTGATCAAGCAGCTGCGGCCGCGCTACAATGTGCTGCTGCGTGACGACAAGTCCCTGCCCTATATCCTCGTCACCGAGGACGAACGGGGGCCGCAGCTCACCAAGCATCGCGGCGCGCGGACGCGAAAAGGGGCCTATTTCGGCCCCTTCGCCAGCGTCTGGGCGGTCAACCGCACGATGACGGCGCTGCAGCGCGCCTTTCTCCTGCGCACCTGCTCCGATTCGTATTTCGACAACCGCACCCGCCCGTGCCTGCTCTTCCAGATCAAGCGCTGCTCCGGCCCCTGCACGGGAGAGATCGCCCGCGAGGATTACGCGGCGCTGGCCGGCGAGGCGCGCGACTTCCTCGCCGGCAAGAGCTCGAAGGTGAAGGAGCGCCTTGCGGCGGACATGCAGGCGGCGTCGGACGCGCTTGAGTTCGAGCGCGCGGCGCGCTGCCGCGACCGCCTCGCCGCGCTCTCCGCCATCCAGTCGACGCAAGGGGTGAACACCCGGAGCGTCGAGGAGGCGGACGTCGTCGCCATCGCCGAGGAGGGCGGGCAGTTCTGCGTCGAGGTCTTCTTCTTCCGCAACTGGCAGAACTGGGGCAACCGAGCCTACTTCCCGAAAGCCGACAAGTCGCTCTCCACGGAGGAGGTGCTGACTTCGTTCCTCGTTCAGTTCTACTCGGACAAGCCGCCGCCCCGGCAGGTGCTGATCTCGCAGGAGATCGAGGAGGGCCCGGTCGTCGCCGCCGCGCTCTCGGCGCGGGCGGGATCGAAGGTCGAGGTGATCGCGCCGAGGCGCGGCGAGCGCCGGCAGATCGTCGAGAACGCGCAGCGCAACGCCCGCGAGGCGCTGGGGCGCCGGCTCGCCGACACCGCCTCGCAGCAGCGCCTGCTCGACCTCGTCGCCGACGCGCTGGGGCTCGAACGCAGCCCCCGCCGGGTCGAGGTCTACGACAATTCGCACATTTCGGGCGCCAATGCGGTCGGCGCGATGATCGTCGCCGGCGCGGCGGGCTTCATGAAGACGCATTACCGCACCTTCAACATGCCCCTCGATACCGTGAACGCCGGCGACGATTTCGCCATGATGCGCGAAATGCTGCGCCGGCGTTTCGCGCGCCTGCTCAAGGAGGCGCCGCGCGCGCCCGCCCCGGCGGAAACCGACGCCCCCGTCGAGGAGCCCGGCTGGCAGGAGGAGAACGCCGACGAGTTCCCGGCCTGGCCGGACCTCGTGCTGATCGACGGCGGGCAGGGCCAGGTCTCGGGCGTGCGCGCCATCCTCGCCGAACTCGGCGCGGGCGACGTGCCGGTGATCGGCGTCGCCAAGGGGCAGGACCGCGAGGCGGGGCGTGAGACCTTCTTCACCGAGGGAAGAGCCCCTTTTCGCCTGCCGCCGCGCGATCCGGCGCTCTATTTCATCCAGCGCCTGCGCGACGAGGCGCATCGCTTCGCCATCGGCGCGCATCGGGCCAAGCGCAAGCGCGAGATCGCCAAAAACCCGCTCGACGAGATTCCGGGCGTCGGCCCGACGCGCAAGCGCGCGCTCCTGCATCATTTCGGCACCGTCAAGGCGATCCGCCGCGCGGGGCTGGACGATCTGATGCGCACGCCCGGGATCAACGAGGCGACGGCGCGGGCGGTGCACGATTTCTTTCACGAAGGGGGCGGGTGAGAGGCGCTCCCGATCGGAAGCCGCGCCTCGAACTGGGCGCCCGGCCCTTCAGCCTCGCGCAGCCTGACGGAGCCCCCGTGCTTTTCGGCGATCTGTCGCACCAGCGATAGCCCGAGCCCCCAGCCGCCTGCGGCTTCCGAGGCCCCCTGCGGCCGGAAAAAGCGCTCGAAAATCCGCTCCCCGATGTCGGGCGGCAATCCGGGGCCGTGATCGCGGATGAGGATGACCGCCATTCCCCCCTCCTGCGAGACGCGGATATCGATCGGCGGCGCGCCGTGCCGGACGGCGTTGAGGATGAGGTTGCGGATCAGGCGCCGCAGCAGGCGCTCGTCGCCCTGCGCCAGCGGACAGGCGCCGCTGACGGTGATTTCGCCCTCGGGAAGGTCCGCGTATGCCGCCTCTTCGGCGCTCAGCGCCACGAGATCGACCGGCTCCAGACGCTCCAGCGCATCGGGGCGGTCGAGCCGGCTCGCCAGGAGGATCTCCTCGACGAGTTCGTCCACCTCCGCGAGATTGCGGACGATCTCCGCCCGCAGCGCCTCGCTCGGCTGCTCCGCCTGCCGATCCACCGCGAGCCGCAGCCGGGCGAGGGGCGAGCGCAATTCGTGGCTGGCGTTGGCGAGCAGGCTGCGATGCGCCTCGATCAGGCGCTCGATGCGCTCGGCGGCTAAGTTGAAGCCGGCTGCGAGCGCCGCGATTTCGTCCTTGCCCTCGACCGGGACGCGCGGAAGCCGGGCATCGTCTCCCCATTTTCCGACGCCGTCGCGCAGCCGCTCCAGCCGGCGCGTCAGGCTGCGCACCAGCGGATAGGCCCCGAGCCCGATCACGATCGCGGCGCCGCTGATCGGCAGGAGGGGATTGCGGGACGTCCCGCCGTCGATCGGCTCCCCGAATCGCGCGACGACCTGGCTCCCGTCTTCGAGCGCGCCGGCGAGGAAATATCCGCGCTCCAGCCCCCGCCGGCGCCGCAAGGCGTCGATATGCGGGGGGAAGGGTCCGCCGGCCGAGACGATCAGGCCGCCATCGGCGTCGAAAACGGCGATGTCGATGCGCAGCGCGTCGGCAAGCCGCAAAACGTCGCCGGCGAGGCTTTCCCGATCGAGGGGCGCGCTGAAATAGGTCTGGACGAAATGCTGGCGACGCTCGCTCCAGTCGAACCCCTCCGCGCCCGCGCCCAGCCGAAACAGGGCCGCTCCCGCCGCCACCACGAGCACGAGCGAAGCGATGATCGTGAGATAGACCTTCCAGAACAGGCGGCTGCGCATGCGTGAATCCTTCAGCCTTCGCCGTCCTGGCGGCGGGCGAACACGTAGCCCGCCCCGCGAACGGTGAGGATCCGCTTCGGCCTGCGCGGATCGTCCTCGATCGCCGCCCGGATTCGCGAGATGTGGACGTCGATGGAGCGGTCGAAAGCCTCCAGCTCCTCGCCCCTGACGAGATCCAGCAGCTGTTCCCGGCTCATCACGCGCCCGGCATGGGCGGCGAAGGCGGCAAGCAGGTCGAACTGATAGCTCGTCAGCGGCTTCTCCTCGCCGCGAACGCGAACGGCGCGCGCCCCCTCGTCGATCTCGAGCTGTCCGAACCGGGCGACGCGGGCCGACGCCGGAGCATGGCGCCGGCGCAGGATCGCCTTGAGGCGCGCCAGCAATTCGCGGGGATTGAAGGGCTTGGGCAGATAATCGTCCGCGCCCAGTTCGAGCCCGACGATCCGGTCGGTCTCGTCCCCCTTGGCCGTCAGCATCAGGATCGGCACGTCGTGACGGGCGCGAATGCGGCGGCAGACTTCGAGGCCGTCGATGCCGGGCATCATCAGATCCAGCACGACGATATCGGGCGGGTCGCGGCTCAGCGCCTGCATTCCGGCCTCTCCGTCCGCCGCGCGGCGCGCCTCGAGCCCCTCCTGCCCGAGATAATCCACCAGCATGGCCGACAGCCTCGCATCGTCGTCGATGATCAGGACCCTGCCAGCCATGCCAGATATCTCTCCGCGAAAGCCCCGTTTCACCAACGGCGACGATGGCGCGCCTCGGCCAGATTGTCGATCAGCGCCTTGCGCTCCTCGACGGTGAGTTTTTCGGCAGCGTCGAGCAATCCCGCAAGCGCCCGGCGCGATGCCTGGTCGACGCCCTCGATCCGCGTCCGGCGCAAAGTCTCCGCCGCCTCACGGTCGATGGTCGGCGCAGTGAGGATGCGGATCGCCTCTTCGCGGGTGTCGCGCATCCCCATCATGATGGGCAGGACGTCGTCGGCGGCGCCCCGCACGATGGTCGCGACCTCCTGCGAGGTCCCGCTCGCCGCGCCCGCATCGGTGAGCGCGCGCTGGACGCGCCATTCGGCGAAGTCGAGCCCCATGCCGCCCATCATGGAGTGCATCCGGGATTGCCCGCCCCAACCGTGGGACGAGCCGCTCGACATGGCGACATTGACGCCGGCGACCGCCGCGATCGCGACTCCGCCGATGACGGCGTAGCGCCAGGCGCGCGACTTTGCGGGCGCCGCCTGCGGGTTGCTGGAGGGGGAAGCGTTCTCGGGGGAAGCGTTCTCGGGCTGGTTCGTCATGGTCTCTCTCCTGTTCCGGGGCGGCGGATCGTCGCTCGCCCCCTTTCGGCCCGTAGAGGAGTAAGGCCCGCTCGTTGCTCTCCTTCCGGTGGATCGTAAAGTTGTGTTGCGCGCTTCAGCGGACTTCGACGGCGGCTGGATCGGGACACGGCGATTTACAGATCAGCGGCTTCGGTGCTACTCGGGAGGCGGATCAGACGTCACTTCACGAGCGGGCCGGCTTCGCCCTGAAACCACAAAATTGTTCGCCCGACATGCAACGAAACAATCTGCTCGCGCTGCCGAACCTGCTGACCTACGGCCGCTGCCTGGCCGTTCCGGCCGTGGTCGCGCTGCTGTTCTGGTCGGAGCATCACGGCGCGCGCTGGTGGGCGCTGGGAATCTTCGTCGCCGCTGCGATCACCGATTATTTCGACGGGTATCTGGCCCGCGCCTGGAACCAGCAATCGGCTCTGGGGCGCATGCTCGATCCGATCGCGGACAAGCTCCTCGTCGCGGCGGTGCTTTTCATGCTGGTGCGCGACGGCACGATCGAGAGCTTCACGATCTGGGCGGCGATCGTGATCCTGTGTCGCGAGATTCTCGTCTCGGGACTGCGCGAATACCTCGCGGCGCTCAAGGTGAGCGTGCCCGTGAGCGCGCTCGCCAAATGGAAGACGGCCGTGCAGCTCATCGCCGTCGGTTTTCTCGTGGCGGGACCGGCCGGCGACGCCGTGGTTCCGGGCACGACGCTGATCGGCACGGTCCTGCTTTGGATTTCGGCTATCCTCACCATCTATACCGGATGGGACTATATGCGCGCGAGCCTGCGCCATATGGTCGATGAGGGAACCTGAGCGAATGAGCGTGAAAGTCGTCTATTTCGCCTGGCTGAGAGAACGCATCGGCAAGCCCGAGGAGACGATCGATCCGCCCGCTGGCGTGACGACGATCGCCGATCTCGCCGCCCATCTCGCGGGGCTCGGCGAGGAATACGCCTACGCGTTCGAGAACCCCTCGATCGTGCGCGCGGCGATCGATCGCGTCCATGCGAAACCCGATGCGCCGATCGCAGGAGCGCGCGAAATCGCCTTCTTCCCGCCCATGACCGGCGGCTGAGCGGAGGAAGCCGAATGCGTCCAACCGTCGCAGACGCCCGGACTTCGCCCGTCATCCGAGTCCAGAGCGAGGATTTCGACGTCGCCGCCGAGATCGCGGCGCTGGCCGGCGGACGGACGGATATCGGCGCGATCGTCACCTTCACCGGATTGTGCCGCGACGAGGGCGGGCGGCTCGCGGCGCTCGAGCTCGAGCATTATCCCGGCATGGCCGAGGGGGAGATCGCGCGCGTCGCGCAGGAGGCCGCCCGGCGCTGGCCGCTCACGGGGCTCGTCGCGATCCACCGTTACGGGCTGATCCGTCCGGGCGAGAACATCGTCCTCGTCGTCGCGGCCTCCGCGCATCGCCGCGCCGCCTTCGAGGCGGCCGATTTCATGATGGATTTCCTCAAGAGCCGCGCGCCGTTCTGGAAGCGCGAGCACCCGCGCGAGGGCGGGGCCGGCGCCTGGGTCGAGGCCAAGGACGAGGACGAAGACGCGCTCGGGCGCTGGGACTGACCGGGCTCAGCGCACCGAGGCGGAGACCTTGGGCAAAGCGACCTCGACAAGCGTGCCCTCTCCGCGCCGCGATGAGATCTTCAGCGTCCCGCGATTGGCCTCGACGAGGGCTTTGGTGAGCGGCAGGCCGAGCCCTGTTCCGCCGCCGCGGCGCGACGTGGCGAGCTGGCGAAAGGGCTCCAGCGCCGTCTCGATATCCGCCTCGTTCATGCCGATGCCCGTGTCGCGCACCCGGAAGACGACATCGCCCGTGCCGCTCATGGCCGTCGAGACGATCACCTGCCCGCCGGCATCCGTGAACTTCACCGCGTTCGAGAGCAGGTTGAGGACGATCTGGCGCAGGGCGCGCTCGTCCGCCTCGACGGGGGGAATGCTCTCCGCGAAACTCGTGCGCAGCACGATCCGGTCGCGCGCCGCCTGCGGCTGCATGAGCGTGACGCAGGAGCCTACGATGTCGTTGAGGGCGACGGCGCCGAAGGTCAGCTCCATGCGTCCGGCCTCGATCTTGGCGAGATCGAGCAGATCGTTGACGAGGCTGATGACATGCGCGCCGGAGGCGTGGATATCGGCGACGTAATCCCGGTAGCGCTCGTTCCCGACCGGGCCGAAGCGCTCCTCCAGCATGACCTCGGCGAAGCCGATGATGGCGTTGAGCGGCGTGCGGATCTCGTGGCTGATCTTGGCGAGGAAATCCGATTTCTGGGCGCTGCCGTGCTCGGCAGCGCGACGCGCCGAGACCAGCTCGCTTTCGGCCTGCTTGAAGGCGGTCATGTCGCGCAGAACGACGCAGAATTTTCGCTCATGACCCTCGCCGATGACGCCGAGCGTCATGAAGAGAGGGATCGCGCCTCCCTGGCGCTCGCGCCCGAGCACCTCGCGCCCGTCATTGAGGAGCGCGCCGAGCCCCTCGCCGCGCATGGCTTCGAGATATCCCAGCGCCGCGACGTGGCTTTCGTTCTGCAGAAGGAGCGTGAAGGTCTCGCCGGCGACCTCGCGCTGGTCGTACCCGAACAGGGCCTCCGCAGCGCGGTTGAGGGAAAGGATACGTCCGCTCTGGTCGAGAAGGACGACGCCGTCGGTGGCCGTATCGAGAATCGCCGCCTGCTCGCGCAGGCTCTTTTCGCGAGCGAGCAGGTCGAGCTCCATCGCGCGCAGCCTCTGGCCGGGATCGGCCTCCGCTATCCTGCGCAGCATGAGCATCGAGGCAGGAGCGCCGGCCCACTCGACGTTGGTCAGCCTGACCTCGACCGCGACCGTTCCGCCTTCGCGGGTCGCGATCGAAAGCGGCGCCGTGGAATCTTCGACGGCTCCCTCGAGGGCGCCGGGGCGGCCCCGGAACAGACGCGTGAGCCCGCCGTCGCGCTGGAACGAGTCGAGGTCGGGATGGCCGAGCAGATCGAGCAGATAACGGTTGACGAAAATCGCCCGCTCGCCGCGATGGACGACGACGCCCGCCGGCAGCCGGTCGAGAACGGCGCGGCTGTCGGGCGCGAAGTCGTTGGCGGGGGTGAGGATGACCTTGGCGAGGCCGTCCGAGGCGTCGTCGCCGACGCCGGCCTCTTCGAAATCGTCGTCCAGCTCGCGCGCGACGTCTTCAGCGGTCTCTTCAGTGGTCTCCTCGGCCCGCTCTTCGGCGGGCTCATCGGATTTCTCTTCACGCGCGTCGTCCGCCGTTTCGTCGGCAGTCTCTTCGGCCGGTAATTCATCCGTCGCTTCGCGCGCCTGCATGGCGACTTCGATCCGGGATCCCTGCTCGCCCTCCGGCTCCTCGACCGGTTCAGCGTCAGGTTCGACATCCTTTTGTGGCTCGGCTTGTGAAACCGTCCCGGGCTGGCCCTGATCGGCCTCCGGCTCGCCTTGCGGACGTCCGCTCAACGCCCGCGCGATTTCGCGAAAGGCGTTGCGCTCGACCTCCGTCAGCGCGGATCCGGAAGCAGCCGGGCGCGGCGCCTGGGCATGTTCATCTTCCGGGGGGTCATCTTCGGGGGGGGGATCCGCATCCTCATCCGCGTCCTGGCCGGAAGCCTCGGCGAAAGAGCCGGAATTCG